>CAZRUK010000030.1:0-3132 GCA_964603405.1 uncultured Candidatus Saccharibacteria bacterium | reverse complement strand
GCGTGGTTTTAAACGAACCCTCGGTTGTGGCCGTGTCAGAGTTGGATAATAGAATCCTCGCCGTTGGTCTTGAAGCCAAACGCATGGTGGGGAAAACCCCCGACAACATCAGAGCTTATAAACCAATGAAAGACGGCGTTATTGCGGATTATCGAGTGACCGAAGCTATGCTCAGATATTTTATTTCCAAAGCTTTAGGCAGATGGAATATTTGGAAACCGGATGTTATGGTCAGCGTTCCTGCTGGCGTTACCTCGACCGAGCGTCGCGCCGTGATAGAAGCGGCAATTAAAGCCGGCGCCAAAAATGCTTACGTTGTCAAGGAGCCGGTACTTGCGGCAATTGGTGCTGGCATTCCGATTCACGAACCGGTTGGTTACATGGTTGTCGATATCGGTGGCGGTACGACGGACGTGGCGGTGATTTCTTTGGGCGGCATTGTGGCGTCAAACTCGGTGAAATGCGCCGGTAATAGATTGGACAGCGCCATTACCGACTATATCAAGAAAACTTTCAATCTGGCTATCGGCGACAAGATGGCGGAAGATATTAAAATTCAAATCGGTTCGGCTGTGCCGGTTGAAGAAGAACTCTCGATGATAATCAAAGGCAGAGATTTTGTCACGGGCTTGCCAAGAACCGCGGAAATTAAAACCAATGAAGTAGTTAAAGGCATCAATAAAGAGCTTCGGGAAATGATTAAATCTATCAAAGATGTTTTGCAGGATACACCGCCCGAATTGGCCGCTGATATTATAGACAAAGGAATTATTATGACAGGCGGTTCGTCACAACTTCGCAATTTTCCGGAGCTTGTTTATCGTCGGACAGGAGTTAAGGCGCTTGTGGCAAAAACTCCGCTTTTTTGCGTAGCCTTGGGAACAGGGATCGCTTTGGAGCACTTAGATGCCTATAAACGTGCAATCATTGCCAAAAGATAATTCTTGACATTAGTCGGTATATTTCTACAATATCTTTAGTTGCCACGCGCGAGGGTGTTGCACTCTACAACCCCTGACAACTCTCGGCCACGAGTAAGTAGCCGTCCATGAACGCGCAGGCGCGGCATGGAGTTTGGAGAACTGCACCTGTTCTCCGGCTCCATGCCCTTTATTTTTGTGGATATATTTTGCGGTAGTGGTATATTTCTAAATCATGGCTGAGACAATATTTACCGGTTTTGGCAATAAGCCGATTGAATTGCACCATGCTTATGGCATTGAGGGAGAAAGAGATGTGGTAGTGGCGCAAGTTATGAATTTCTTGGAAGAAGTTGCCAAATTCAGCGTAAGCGGCAATCCCGATTTTCATTACATAAAAACCGATTCTTTCGCGGTTGAAAATGCCCGTCGCGTAGTTGATATGCAATCCAAACGTTCTTTTTCCGGCAAGGAAAACAGGAAAGTTTTCGTTGTCGCTTTCAGTTCCGCCACAAACGAAGCTCAAAATGCCCTGCTTAAAGCAGTGGAAGAGCCTTCGGCTGGCACCCACTTCTTTTTTGTAGTGCCCACCATAAGCATTTTTATTCCCACTTTACGTTCGAGGCTTTCTTTAATTTATAGAAAAACGGCTGTTCGGGGGCGAGATGAAAAAAATCAGGCGGAGGTTTTTCTTTCAGTCGATAAACCGGAGAGACTTGCTATGGTAAAAAAGTTTTTGGCTGATGTCGATAAGGAAGGAACGGAAAAAGAATTTTTACTGGAGTTTTTAGGAAACTTGGAAAAAGAGGTTTGGTTTAAGGCGGAAAAAGGCGATCTCAAGGAGTGGCGCGAAGCGCTTGAGTGCATAAACAAAAGCAGGAAGCACGCCGCTGTGCGAAGCGTTTCCATTAAAATGATTCTGGAGCATATCTCGCTTGTTTTGCCTCGCGTGTCTGTGTAAAATATAAGTGATGATATATAATTTTTCTTCTTTCAAGGACAAGATTTCAAGCGTGGGGGATTGGCATAAGAAAGAGCTGGCCACTATAAGGACGGGCCAAGCAACGCCAATGGTTCTTGATTCCGTTGTTGTTGAAGCTTACGGTTCCAAACTGCGTCTTAATCAGGTGGCGAATATTTCTATTGAAGATGCCAAAACTTTAAGGGTTGTGCCATGGGACAAATCTCAAATTAAGGATATTGAGAAATCCATAGTTCAAGTTGGTACAGGTCTTGGGGTGGCGGTTGATGATAAGGGGATTAGGCTTATTTTTCCTGAACTTACGTCCGAGCGCAGAAACAGTTTTGTAAAAATGGCCAAGGAAAAATTGGAAGAGGCCAGAATAAAATTGCGGGCGGCGCGCGATGAAGTTTGGAAAGATATTCAGAGCAAGGAAAAAGAAGGGAAGATCGGCGAGGATGAAAAATTCAGGCTGAAAGAAGAAATGGAGAAACTGGTTGAGGAGGCGCAAAAAAAATTACACGGGGAGTTTGAAAGAAAAGAAAAAGAAATTCTTTCCTAAGATAAAGCTTTGACCATAATCTTATTCATTGTCATATTAAGCGTGTTGATTTTTGTCCACGAGTTGGGACATTTTATTGTTGCCAAAAAAAGCGGTATGCGTGTTGATGAGTTCGCTATAGGTTTCCCCCCAAGGATTTTTTCAAAAAAATATGGCGAGACAGCTTACTCGATAAACGCCATTCCCTTTGGAGGCTATGTAAAAATCCACGGTGAGAATCCGAATGAAGATGGTAACGAAGGACCAGATAGTAGGAGAAGTTTTGCAAATAAAAACAGGGGTTTGCAGGTAGCTGTGCTTACGGCCGGCGTTTTGGGTAATGTGATTTTTGCTTGGTTCGTATTGTCGTTGGGTTTTCTTACCGGAATGCCAGCGCCGGTGGATAAATACGAAAATGCTTCTGTTTCGGACAGGATAGTTTTGATTTCGGACGTTGTCGCCGATTCACCCGCCGCCGAAGCGGGGATTTTACCTGGTGATGTTTTGATTAAAATCGGAAGCGGTGAGCGCCGAATAGAAAAGCCGACTATGGAGCAAATTGAAGAAATTGTTAGTGTGTCTTCGGGCGCGTCTGTTTATGTAGAATATGAAAGAGGTACCGAAAATAAAGAAACGAGCATAATTCCTCAAACGGGGATTTTCGGCGACAAACCCGCTATTGGCATAGAAATGGTGTCATTCGGTCAAAT
>CAZRUK010000029.1:0-5462 GCA_964603405.1 uncultured Candidatus Saccharibacteria bacterium | reverse complement strand
AACACGTGATGGGGTGAAGGCCGGCTGCTTCAATCATATGTTCCAGATTTCCTTTCTTCGGGTAATTCCAACCAATCATACGCAATTTGGCGCATTCCCCGTATTTTATGGCGTTCGAAGAAAATTTCGTGTTCGTAATAAGCCATCCTTCATCCAGATACCTGTCCTTGCCGTAACGAAAAGTTCTCTCCGATAAATCATCAAATCTGGCTTTAATGTAAAGAACGACCTTTAAATCGCTCTTTTCGCCGGTTTTGTTGTGAAATTTGGACTCAACCATAATAAGTTTTTCGGCATTCCAAGCAACCACATCCATTTCATGTGGCACGCAGGCGCCCATAACGGTCTGATCAAGCGCCACTTCAAAACCGCGCCTCCCGAAAATTTCAGCAATAAACTTCTCAAAAGGAAAACCGGTTGGGCCAAGGTCGATTAATGCCCTACGCAAAGAATATTTTTGAAGAAGAGCGGGATTTTGTATTTTTTTCAATTCGGCAAAAGCGTATCTGTATATGTGGTCAGTGGTCATATCATCTTCCAATCTTTCTCCAACATTATGCAGAACTCTTTCGATTTCATCTCCTTTCGCGCCGCAACGAATCAAAGAACCCCTTAGCTTGTTCTCGTCAAAAGGTTCTCTTTCGCCACTTGCCTTGATTACCTGCACAATTTTCTGCATATCTCAATTATATTTATTTTTTAAACTAAAAGCTAACGGCTAATAGCTATTTAATTACCCCTCCGCCAAGACAAATTTCGTCTTTATAAAGAACTAGGGATTGGCCGGACGGAACCATTGGCTTTTGTCTGAATTTAACCTTAAAAGAGCGGGGGGTAATCTCTTCTATTGTCACAGGTATTTTTTCTCCACCATGCCTGATTCTAGCAAGGCATTTTAATCCGGGCATCGGAGGATTACAGAGCCAATTCACAGAAACGGCTTCTACGGCTCCGGAATTGCGGAAGTTTTCGGCTGACATTCGATTCGAAACAATAATTGTGTTTTTCTTAATACTTTTTGCCACGACATAATAAGGTTTATCACTCGGAGTTTTTTTCGATACGGTAAAACCATGACGTTGGCCAACAGTAAAAAACACAGCTCCGTCGTGCCAACCAATTTTTTCTCCTCTTTCACTTAAAACCTCTCCTCTTTTCGTTTCAACAAACTTGCCCAAAAAATCTTTGAGGTCTACTTTCCCCACAAAACAAAGACCCTGGCTGTCTTTTTTGTCCGCTGCTGACAAACCGAAATCTTTCGCCATTTTTCTAACTTCCGATTTCAAATAACCGCCGACGGGGAAAAGAGTTCTTGTCAAAACTTTTTTCGGTATATTCCACAAAAAGTAAGTCTGGTCTTTATTTTCATCTTTAGAAACTAAAAGCTCCAAGCTAAAAGCTCCAAGCTTACGAGCGCGAATGCGCGCGTAGTGTCCCGTCGCCACAAAATCCGCTCCTCCACCAGTTGGCGGATTCGCCACCGCCCAATCGTAAAACTTACCAAACTTTATGAAACGGTTACACATCACATCCGGGTTTGGCACTCTCCCCCGCGAATATTCCCGTATCATATAATCAACCACAAACTTTTTATATTCTTTTTCCAAATTCAACTCGCGCCATTTAATGCCTAACTCTGCCGCCGCGCGCATAGAATCCGCACGGTCATATGTATTAGCACACTTCATAAAATCGGGGCTCCAGGTTTTTATGAAAACTCCCGTAACATCAAAGCCGGCTTCTTTTAAAAGCCCCGCCGACACGGAAGAATCAACTCCGCCCGACATACCAACAAATACTTTTCTTTTAGGAGATTGGCTTACCATCGCGTGCGATGGTATCACATGCGCCAGAAAGTCTCAACGAGAAAAATCCGAGTCGCACCATTCGATTTGCCCCGTAGCAAGCTGTGCTCTGCTACGAGAACCTTTTGTTTGACTAGCTAACCACAAAGTGATATTACTGATGCCAGAAGTG
Source organism: uncultured Candidatus Saccharibacteria bacterium (assembly GCA_964603405.1). Classification (GTDB taxonomy): domain Bacteria; phylum Patescibacteriota; class Minisyncoccia; order Phycocordibacterales; family DSPV01; genus CAZRUK01. Next base: position 3,485 of record CAZRUK010000029.1, on the reverse strand, counting down.
CTAGAAAATCTCAGCAGGAGCCATTTGATGAAAAAATACTTCCAGTATTTGTTCGCGGCACTAGACGCGTTTTTTTTGACAATATTTTGTCTTCTCAGCTTGCAGTTGATTTTTAATTCGTGGATATGGTCTGTCTCAATCACGGGAACGATCATCGTGGTGTTTGCACGCTGTACAACACAAAATCGTTGTGGAAAGACACCGCCACGGTTTGGCTAAATCAAGGGCGGGGACTGCTATGCGGTCCCCGCCCCCTTCTTTTTACGCAAGTTAGAAAACAATTCTATTTGAGATAACACTCTTTATTTATTACATGCTGGTCGTGTGTTACGGCATAATGCATATTGCCGTCGTGATCGGTAAGATAGAAATAGTAGTCGGATTCCACGGGAGTAATCGCGGCTAAAATGGAATCCAAACCGGGACTTGCAATCGGCGTTGGGGGCAAACCTTTGTTGGTGTAAGTATTGTAAGGCGAGTCAATCTGCAAATCCGCCGTTGTAAGCTGGAAAGTGTTTTTGCCGTTCACATATTGGAAAGAACAGTCAACTTGAAGCGGCATTCCCTCATCCAGTCTTTTCCATAATATGCCAGCAACAACTCTTTTGGTTTCAAGTTGTCTCGCCTCTTCTTCCAGAATCGAGGCCATTTTTATTACATCCTCAAGGGGGCGACCAAAAATTTTAATCTGTTTGTCCAGTTCAACAACTTTTTTGTCAAAATTATCTACTAGAGCATTGATAATGACCTGATTTTTGCTGTTAGGTAAAAAAAGATAAGTGTCGGGAAAAAGATAGCCCTCGTGTTTTTTAGCTTTCTCAATAAAATCCTCTTTATCTATCGAAGGAAAAACGACGGACACTTTATCAGCCAACTGAAAAACATTCAATCCCTCTGGCACGAAAAGTTTTATGGGGTCCAAATAAAAAGAAGCATTAGCCAAACGGCGGGCTATGGTCACAACACCCTGTTTTTTATTTAAAAAATAATCTCCCGATCTAACGCCGTAATGGCCGTCAAAAACAGGAACCAGAAGTTTAAATAAAAATTGCGATTTTATTATATCCGCTTCCTTTAGAGCAACCGCCACTTCCGACACGGTTTGTCCTTCCTCAACCGTAAAAATGGTGCGCTCGGGATAGTTGTCCGGCGCTTTAAAAAAAGCCGAATACACAACTAAAAAAAGTATCGCCAAAACAAAATAAAGAGGCCATCTTAAATCTCCGCCTCTCACTATTCGCTTGCCGTGTTCTAAATATTTTTTTAGGTTCATCTCTAAACTGGCAGATTTGAAGGAGCTTCAGCTCTCTTTGATTCTATTCTTGATAAAGTTGGAGTTTTCACCACTTCTCCAGGGAAGTGGTAGAGCGTGGCTAATTCTTCAGTGGTTAAAATAAAAGGAATAGTATGAAAATTTTTATAAGGCGCCTGAAAACCTGAACGTAATTTATAGGCTTTAAGCATCTGTCTCTCCGCTTTCGTTCTTCTAATTCTCATAAAATCCATCCAAGGATAATCAAAATCGGTAAACCAGCCCAGTTTAAAACCATTAAAATTATTCGAACTAAACTGTCTGAAAATTCCTATAAGAGCCGGGATCGCGCCTTCATCCGGCTTGCCGGGCGGCGCAACGTGGATTGCGCGAATTATGGTGTCAAAAGCGAACTTGCTTATACTGCGGTCAATCGCTTGAATTTTTTCTTCATCGCTTTTGGAAAGAAATCTAAAAACTCCCGGCTGACCAATTCCCGCTTCTTTTTTAATTTTTTCGATTTCTCGTTTGGCCTCCTCCGTCCAATCTTTGGAAGGAACGAGTTGCCCTTGGACTATACCCCTTCTTTTGTGCCCCTGAATAAGAAACTGTATCCAAACCTGATCGGTAGGCCGCACCGATCCCAAATATTCAAGAAGGGCCGCCAACGGATCCGCCTTAGTTTCTTCTTTAGGCATTGCGCTATCCAAACCATAATCAACATAGGTTTTTATCGGGTAGACATCCTTGTTAGTCAGCTTGAAATAAGTGCCCCACATAAACATTTTGCTTAAATCGTGAACAACCGCATTCGTGTAATCTTCCGCTTCAGTAAGTCCTACATCGGGATACTGAGAATATATTTGCGATTCAACAAGAGTTTTGAATTTTCTCGGACCCCAAATAAAAAACTTCACGTGACCGCCCAAAGAAACCAACTCCAGGGAAAACCAAGGCTGAACTTTTCCAAGCCAAAAAGTGTCTATGTAAGTGGAAGTGGGTTTTTGCCACAAAGAATGCAGAAAAATTTCCATGGCCAGTGGCGTCTTTTTTATTTCTCTCGGCAGTTTGACTTCGTACAAAAAATAGCCCTGGTTGGTGATAAAATCGGTTCTTATGTAATCAAGCCATGTTTTCAGAAAAATTCCTCCGAGGAATAACGGCAACCAAAAAGCCGCATATCGGTAAAGAATGCCAAAAATCACAGAGAAAACACTCCAAAGTTGAGCGAGCATTTCAAAAACCGTATTGGGCATAGAACAATAATACAATAAAAATTCGGCGCTACAAAGAAGGCCCCTTTCGGGGCCATCTTTTTCATTTCACTACCGTGTATTTCCCTTCCTTATCCTTTTTGAAATATTTCTGGTTTTGAAGATTGACAACGATGGTGTTCGGCTTAACGTATCTTTCTTTCATCACTTTCTCTATCACCTCATCTTTGGTCAATGGCCCATTTTTTTCGATAATATCCCGAATGACCTCTCTAACCACCCCACTCATATAACCCCACTCTGACAAGGCGTAAAGTCCTCTGCCAACCAAAACAAACCTCGGATCTTTGATTAGTTCGTTGTGAGTAGTGGCCACATGCGCTTTCTTTCCAAAAAGTTCGGTGATGAGTTTTGCAACCTCTCTAAAATGGATAGGCGAACCGTGTCTTCTAATGACTAGAAACGCGTAATCTTTCATTCCCTTGGCCTTGATGTTTGGAGAAGAAACCAGTCCCCACTCGCCCAAAGGATTCTTGCCAATGCCCTTTGTCATTAAAAGCCAGCGCCTGATAACTTCCTCGTTTTTATATCTTTCAGACACATCTTTCAAATTCTCAAGGAAAGACGCGACCATGTCGGATTCCTGAATCAAATCTTCATTTTTCAAACCCTTGTAAAGCCGTCGGAGCGATTCATGAACTTTTCTGGCCAAATCCGGATCAACATGCCAACGGTGATGGAACATATCATCCTCCCTCTCTTTAATGAAAGTTTCTCCCAATTCGAGTAAAAGCAAAATGTGATTCTGGGTAATTCTGTCCTTAGAAGAAAGGTCCAGTAAATCTTTTTCGGAGATTATGCCACCGACTGAATGCAAATATTCTTCGAGAGAAGAGAATGCTTCTTTTTCTTTCTTAAATTGCTCTGATTTTCTTATATTATTTAAGGCGTTGTTTTCTATCTGCCTGACTCTCTCGCGAGTAATACCGTATTTTTTACCGATAGCTTCCAAGGTAAGC
>CAZRUK010000028.1:0-5623 GCA_964603405.1 uncultured Candidatus Saccharibacteria bacterium | reverse complement strand
TAAATTAGTGAAAGAAAATGAAAAGATAAATTGGGAGCCGGAGTATATTAAAGAGGGGAGATTTGGTGAATGGCTTCGCGAAGTGAAGGATTGGGCGATCTCTCGAGAGCGGTATTGGGGCACGCCGCTTCCTGTCTGGGTTTGTGATAAGTGCAAAAAAGAGAAAGTTGTCGGTTCCATAGAGGAACTGAAAGAACTTTCCCCGAAATCTAAGAATAAATATTACATTTTACGGCATGGTTATGCGGAGAGCAATAAAAACCGTATTAATTCAAATTGGCCGGAGACAAATCCTCAGTCAATAACCGAGCAGGGCAAAAAAGAAATCGAAAAAGTTGCCAAAGTTCTCAAAAAAGAAAAGTTAGACATTATTTTTTCTTCAGATCTCTTGCGCACAAAACAGACAGCGGAGATTGTGGCGGAAGCAACAGGCGCGAAGCTTGAATTTGCGGAGGAATTGCGGGAATACAATATGGGCGTTCTAAACGGTAAATCATATGATGTTTTTCAGGAGTTCTTTGATAATCAGGAGATAAAAAAATTTACCAAAGCGCCGGAGGGCGGAGAAAGTCTGAGGGATGTGAGAAAGAGAATGGTTAATTTTGTCCTCGGACTTGAAAAAGAATACGAAGGTAAAAATATTCTTATCATAAGCCACGGCGATCCGCTCTGGGTTCTCGAGGGAGCGATTCAGGGTAAAAATGAGGAGCAAATAGTTGAAATTGGCAAGAATTATATTAAGACTGGCGAGTTGAGAGAGCTTTCAGTAAGAAAGCTTCCTTTTTCGGGAGAAGGGGAAATAGATTTGCACAGACCGTTTGTGGATAGTTTCGAAATTTCTTGCTCATGCGGAAGCGAAATGAAACGTGTGAAAGAAGTTATGGATGTTTGGTTTGACTCAGGTTCTATGCCTTTCGCAGAAGATCATTATCCCTTCGACTTCGCTCAGGGTAGACCTTTCAAAAAGAAAGAATTTAAATATCCTGCGGATTTTATTTCTGAAGCTATAGACCAGACGCGCGGCTGGTTTTATACATTGCACGCTGTGGGAAATTTGATGGGCAAAGGTTTAGCGTATAAAAACGTTGTTTGTCTAGGGCATATTTTGGATGCAGAAGGGAAAAAAATGTCTAAATCTGTTGGGAATGTTGTCGAACCTTTTTCCGCAATAGACAGATACGGCGCGGACCCCCTGCGTTTTTGGATGTATTCCGTTAATCAGCCCGGAGAGTCTAAAAATTTTGATGAAAAGACTGTTGATGAGGTGATCAAAAAAGTTTTCAATTTAACGTCAAATGTCTTGGCTTTTTATCAGCTTTACGCTGACAAAAAGCCAGAAACCCCAAACTCTAAGCTAGAAGCTATTCATGTTCTGGATAGATGGATTTTGGCGAGATTGAATCAGTTAATTGAAGAGGTAACGAATGGTTTGGACAATTACAAATTTTTGGAACCAACACGAGCTATCCGCGATTTTATTGCTGGTCTTTCACAGTGGTATTTGCGCCGTTCGCGCGATAGGTTCAAGGGTGATGATGAAAAAGACAAACAGAGCGCTTTGGCGACAACAAGATTTGTTTTACTTACGCTCGCGAAATTAATGGCGCCGTTCGCGCCGTTCTTTGCCGAAACTTTATACAAAGGTGTGGGCGGTGAAAAAGAAAGCGTTCATCTTGAGGATTGGCCTCAAGCAGGGGGAATTGATTCTAAAGTTTTGTTGGCAATGGAAACAGTAAGAAATGAGATTTCAAAAGCGTTGGAATTACGGGCAAAAGCAGGGATAAAAGTCCGCCAACCACTTCCGTCAGTAAAAATTAATATTTCACTGAATGAAGAATATAAATTTTTGGTAAAAGATGAAGTGAATGTAAAAGAAGTGATTTTTGATAAGAGGATTTCATCTTTGGAACTCGATACAAACATTACCCCCGAACTTAAAAAAGAAGGGGAGCTTCGGGAAGCAATTCGCATGATTCAGGAATTACGAAAGGAAAAAGGCCTGAAGCCGGGAGAATCTGTTGTGCTTGTTGCCGGCGAAAAAGTTTCCGGTTTGGTTAAAGAATTTGAAGCAGAAATAAAAAAAGCGGCGTTTGTCGAGAAAATTGAATATGGGAGTACAGCTTCGGGCGATTTTGAATTGAGATAGATTTTAGTGTAGGATTGCCGGCGGAAAGGACCTTTATGAAAGCTAAGAAAATGCACGCTTACACGTGGTTTATTGAGCCGTTGGATGATCACACGAATCAGGCGGTTGCCAGAGAAATGCCCGATTACGTAATGTCCGAGTTGGAGTTCGGTGGTAGGCCGGTGAGGGCGATTGCCGTGCCTCACCACACTGTTCGCATTCTTGAAGCGTCAAGATTACAGGCGGGGTATGATTTCAATGTTTTTGTGAGGCAAGAACCGGGTGGGCTAATTAGGCGTTGGCGTTTTGAGCGGATACTCAAGTTTCGGCCGAAGGACCGCGAAGAGATTAGGGCTGGATAACCCCGGCCGGTTTCAGTGGCGCGCCAATACGTTGGCGCGCCATTTTTGTTAAAATATCTATATGCATAAAGCAAAACGGGTTTTCCTTGTTCATGGCTGGGATGGTTATCCTGATAATCACTGGTTTCCGTGGCTTAAAAAAGAGCTGGAAAGCCGAGGGTTTAAAGTCGAGAGTTTAGCAATGCCTAACGCGGCTCATCCTAAGGTTTTCGAATGGTTGAGTAAAATAACAGAATCTGTCGGCAATCCGACCAAAGATGATTATTTTGTTGGTCACAGTCTCGGTTGCATTTCAATTGTACGATATATCGTACAACTTCCACCTGAAGCGAAAGTTGGGGGTTGCGTGTTTGTGGCTGGTTTTTCAGGAAATATAAACATTCCGGAAATTGCTGAATTTTATTTGCTACCCCTTGATTTTAAAAATACTAAAAAACATTGTGAGAATTTTGTGACAATTTTTTCGGACAATGATCCCGTTGTGCCGTTGGACAATAAAAATTTGTTTGAAGATAAGTTGAGTGCAAGAACTATCGTTGAGCATAATAAAGGTCATTTTTGCAAGAGTGATGGAGTTATCGAATTGCCGAGCGTTCTCGAAGCGGTTTTAGAAATTTCGGGTAATGCATAAAATCTATTCAACAAAAGCTTTGGTTTTGGGAAGCGCTCCGTCAGGTGAGTCCGATAAACGTCTTATTTTATTTACCCGAGATTTTGGTTTAGTTTATGCCACAGCTCAGGGAGTACGGGTGGTTAAATCGAAATTGAAACCCCATGTGGAACTTTATTCCGAAAGTTTTGTGTCGCTTGTTTTGGGAAAGGGAGGGTGGAGACTTGTGGGCGCGGCTTTAGAGATCAACCATTTTAAAGAATTGAAAAACGAAAAGAATAAATTAATCATTGTCCATCGGATTTTCGCGCTTTTACGGAGGTTTTTAGTCGGAGAAGGAGAAAATATTAAGCTTTATGAGACAGTTTCTTCCGGGTTTTCCTATTTAAGGATTGCAGATGGAAATACCGTGGTGGCAATAGAAACCCTTTTGGTTCTGAGAATTCTCCATAATTTGGGTTATGTCGGTGAAGACCCGGTTGTAGCGCCGTTTTTGGATGATTATTGCTGGAACAGAGAAATTGTGGAAGAGGCCTCTAGGGGTGTTAAACAAATGGTTCTTATTGTAAACAAATCCTTCAGAGATGGTTTAATTGAGTAGAACTCTAGTTTTAAGGCCGGTTTTGGGGTGCTATAATGCTCCCATGGCTTCAAAGAAGAAAGATTTTAAACCGGCCGGCAAACTTGAGGATTTGTCAAGCAAGTTATATTCGAGAGATGGCTATGTGGAGCCGGAAATGCCGGCCAACATACCCAAAAAGGAAGAGAGTGCGGGGCCTGAAGTGCCGGGGACGTGGGGAAATTATGCGGAGGAAACAGAGCCGGTACAGACCAAGAGGTTTTTTAATTTCGATGAAAGCACAATGAGATTTCTGAAAAAATTTTTAATTTTCTCTCTTTTGTTTTTTGTGATTTCTGTAGCCGTAGCGGCTTTTGTTTTTTTGCGCGGAGGCAATCAGGTTTCTACAGATAACGTGGATATTACCATTGCCGGCCCGATTTCAGTCGGGGCGGGGGAAACACTTACTTATGATATGACTTTTACGAACAAGAATAATATAAATCTTGAAGGGGCGAATATTTTGATTGAATATCCTAAAGGCGCAAGAACTGAAGATGGCAGTCAAGAGTTAGTCAGAGAAAGCAAATTCTTGGGAGATATTCCCGCCGGCGGGACCGTAAATTTACACAGGCAAGCTGTTCTTTTTGGAGAAACCAACGAAAAGAAAACAATCATTGTTTCGATAGAATATCGGGTTAAAGACTCAAGCGCCACTTATTTCAAAGAGAAAAATTATGATTTGGAAATCTCGACTTCCCCGGTCAGTTTGACAGTTACATCTTTTAACGAAATCATTGCTAACCAAGAATTCGAATTTACGGCGGAAGTGGTTTCCAATTCTTCGACGATAATAAACGGCGTTCTTTTTAAAGCGGATTATCCATTCGGTTTTGAGTTTGTTTCTTCGTCGCCCTCTCCGAGTTTTGGCAACAACGTATTTTCTATCGGCGACCTGAGGCCTTCTGAAAAAAGAATCTACAAGATTAGAGGCAAGCTTTCCGGTCAGGAGAACGAAGAAAAGAATTTTGCTTTTAGTTTGGGCACAAAAGATAAAGATAATGAAAAAATGATTGGGACGCTTTTTGTCATTTCCAACCAGACCGTGGCCATAAAGAGGCCTTTTATAAGTTTAAATCTCTCGCTTGAAGGAGACAGAAGCGATACATTTTCTACCGGCGCGGGCAACAGAATAAGTGGTTCTATAGATTGGACCAACAATTTACCAAATCGTATTACTGATCTTGAAATTACGGCGAAGGTTTCGGGCGCTTTTAATAAGCTAGATGTTACTGCCAATAACGGTTTTTACAGATCTTTGGACGATACTATTTTGTGGAATAAAACCACTAACAATTTGCTTGCGGTTGTCAATCCTTCCGAGTCTGGCGCTGTAAGTTTTTCCATCAGTTCTTTGTCGACAAGCGATTTGGTTTATTTGTCCACCCACGGGCACTTTATAACGCTTGTTATAAGCGTCAAGGCGCGGAGATTTTCAGATACAAATGTACCCGAAGAAGTGACCGCGAATATAACCAGAACAATAAAACTGGATTCAGAAATTGGTTTGTCCGGCCGGAGCCTTTATTTTACAGGGCCATTTGCTAATCAGGGTCCGATCCCTCCGACAGCCAACAAGAATACGACATATACGATAATCTGGAGTTTAACAAATACGTTAAACACTGTTTCCGATGTTAAAGTGAGAGCTTCTTTGCCGACTTATGTTTCGTGGGTGGGTATGGTAAGTCCATCATCTGAATCGGTAACCTATGATTCTCTTTCAAACGAGGTTATTTGGAATGTTGGCGATCTTAAAACGGCTACAGGTTTTTCGAGTCAGCCGAGAGAAGCAGCTTTTCAGGTTTCCGTTGTTCCGAGCTTAAGCCATTTGGGTCAATCGCCGAGCATTATAGGACCGGCTTCGGTAACTGGCACGTATAGATTTACCCAATGCACAATCAAAG
>CAZRUK010000027.1:0-6604 GCA_964603405.1 uncultured Candidatus Saccharibacteria bacterium | reverse complement strand
GAATAAAATCGCGATCTTTGAAATCTTCGATGCGATGCCCGCCTAGAACAAATTTAATATATGTCCGTCCGACAAGCTTGTTGAGAGAAGGTTTAAGTTCGTCTTTTTTCTTTAAATCGGTGACCAAAACTTGTTCGCAATATTTAGATAAAAAATCAACATCGCCCACGCCGCGGCCGAGAAGCCCAAGGCCGACTTGGGTTACTTTCTTACCCTTAAAAAAATCCTGCCAGTTTGTCATCTTGTTTATATCTATAAAGTATATTTAAACTCGGTAAATAAGAAAGGGCGCCCCGAGCATTCGCCAACGGCGAAGTGCTTTAGGGGCGCCCATGAACTTCGTTTTTGTCAGGCCATCACGGCTTCGCGAAACTGCTGTGTGTGATTCACACCGCGATTCCGCCCGCCAGTGGAAGCCACAAGGGCTTCGAGGTCGGCGTTGTTCGCCGATCGCTCAACTGCAAGATCAGCAGCCACTTTCTCAGAGAACTCCTGGAGGCCATTCTCAAGTTCCACCAACGCGGGGCGCGGGTCCGGGCATTTCTGCCAATCCCCGTCCTTCCAGACATACCACTGGTTGATACGCTGGCAAGGACTGGAGCGATACGGCTCTTCCGTCCCGAGGAAGTCATTCTTGGCACCACGAGGATAACGAGCTTGAAGCTCTTCCATCGTGGCGCAGTCAATCACAACTTCCTCCCGCCGGTCGCTGTTCATCACCTGGCCCTTGAACCGATTCTCGCCTCGCACTTGATAGAACGGGCGATCCTTGATCTCCTGAAGAGCGAGGTCCCAGAACTTCCGATATCCCCAACGCCAGGCGCGGGGCGCACCACCGTTTACGGGCGGACGCTTATCCGGGATGAGAACAACTTCGTCTCCCTGGTAAGGCCATCGTCGGCATTCCTCTTCGGAGAATTCCGGCTCCTTGGGACCATTCGCAATCTTGCGACAGGCCCACATGGGAACGTAATAATCCCCACGCTCGGTTTCGACAAATCCGTAACCCTTATCGGGCTCGGCTCGATTGGGACAAAAAAACTTAACCGTCCCAAAAACGACATCATTATTTTTCATGTGCTATCCTTTCTTTCGTTTTGTCCGCCGAATCCGCCAGTTGGCAGAGAAGGAGGACGGTTTGAGTTCTGCATAGGTGTAAATTCACCTTATTCAATTATACCACACAAAGACAATATAAGTCAAATACCAAAACTGTCCTTGATTCAAGCCTGTTTTTGGGCTTTAATGAAATCCTTGGGCGTGTGGCGGAATTGGCATACGCGCTGCGTTCAGGGCGCAGTTCCCGCAAGGGATTGAGAGTTCAAATCTCTCCACGCCCATAAAACAAATGAGTCCGGTGCGAGGCATCGGGCAATTATTGTTTTATAGCGACGGGGAGAGATTTGAAAGACGGAGGCCGCAAAGCCGCCCCGAGCTTGTCGAGGGGCGCAGGCTGAGTCGGGGTCGCGGGTTTGCGGAGCAAAACCCGTAACCAAATCTCTCCACGCCCATAAAACAAACGAGTCCAGTGCAACACTAAAAATCTACGTATTGAACGGTTGGAAAAACACTAGCTATCCTTGACTGGAGTATTGAACCATTCATAATTATAGCTATGAACGTAGAATTCGAGGAGGAAAAAAGAAATTTCTCATATAATCCAACCCCTTTCAGAACAAGCACGTCCAAAATGGCTTCTTGGGTAATGAAAACCGGTTTGGCAAAAAATGAAAAACAAGCTACGTATATACTAGTTGCATTAGCTATAGTATGTATAGCGATAACGGTAATAATTTTCTTTAGACAAGGTGTTTTTGTTGAACCTGACTCTAAATTTCAACCGGGCGCACCAGTAACAAGATAAGCAACATAAAAATTTCATGATAAAAAAACAAGAAAAAGGATTTACTTTGATAGAGCTCTTGGTGGTAATAGCTATCGTGGGCGTAATGTCCAGCGTAGTACTTTCAAATCTAAACTCTGCCAGAGCTAAATCTCAAGACACAAAAAGAATATCAGAAATAAGAGCTATGAGAAATGCTCTTGAATTTTATTATGACAATACCGGTCGTTATCCGTGTATCGTTCCAACTTGTTGCCAGTGTAATAACGCTTTATCCGGCCTAGCAGCAACTTTAGTACCAACATACATAACCAAAATTCCTACTGATCCGATCTGGACAGGAGCTGATGATTACAGATACGCTGGCGGATATTCAGCAGTTGGTAATAGTTATCCCGAAATTTATACTATTCGGATACGCAAAGCAGACGGCACCTATTGTATTGCCGGCCAAAACCGACCAGCCAGCTGGTGGCTCGGCGTTCCCGATTGTCCATTTTAAATTTAAAGTTTTTTTCTCAATTCTTCCGCGGCTAGCTCGCGTTCCCTATCGGTCAATCCGTGTTCTTTTCCGTGCTTCTCGAGCCATTCCATACCACCCTCAAAATCCTTCTCGCCAATACCTTTATCCGAACCATGGGTTTTAATCACACCCTCAACCAAATCGGCGTCTTTTTTTGAAAGCCCCTCACCTCTCATATGAAGGCGGGCGTCTTTCAGTTCGCTATCGGTAATTTTGGGCTTACCGGAACCCATATCAAATATTCCCATAATTTTTATTCTTAATTCATAACTCCTAATTCATAATTCCAAGTTGTTTCTCCTTCTCCGCCACCGCCATAAGCGTCCTGATTATCGTATCCGGATTCAAAGACATGCTCTGAATTCCCTGCTCCACCAAAAACTGCGCGAAGTCCGGAAAATCCGATGGCGCTTGGCCGCAAATACCGATGTATTTGCCGCGCTCGTTGCACTTTTTCACCACTTCGGCAATCAACTTTTTAACCGAGGGGTCCTTTTCGTTGGCAATACCAGCCACAATACCCGAATCTCTATCGAGTCCTAAAGTAAGCTGAGTCAAATCGTTTGAACCGATAGACATACCATCAGAAATATCTAAAAACTCATCAGCCAAAAGAATATTGGAAGGAATCTCGCACATAATATATACCTTGAAAGATTTGTCGGCTTCTCGGTCTAAACCATGTTCTTTGAGCGTTGCAATAACTTTCCTGCCCTCTTCCGGCGTTCGGCAAAAAGGAATCAGAGCTACTACGTTCTTCAAACCCATTTCATCGCGCACCCTCTTCATAGCTTGGCACTCCAAACCGAAAGCTTCTTTGAATTTCGGATCATAATAACGGGACGCTCCTCGCCAACCGAGCATAGGATTTTCTTCTTTAGGTTCATACGGCGCTCCGCCGATGAGCGTGCCATATTCATTGGTTTTGAAATCGGAAAAACGGATAATCACCTCGTTCGGCCAAAATGCCGCGCCGATCTTAGCGATACCTTCCGAAAGCTCGTCTACATAAAACATCTTTTTGTCGGTATAACCCGGAGTTTTTTTGTCGATTTCCGCAATTACTTTTTGTTTCTCTTTGTCTTTTTTGTCTTCTTTTATCTTTTCATAATCAATCAGAGCGTTCGGATGAATTTGAATATGCGAAGTGATTATGAATTCAAGCCGCCCCAAACCAACGCCTTTGGCCGGTAATTGAAACTTGCTGAAAGCCTCATCAGGAGAACCGACATTCATCATTATTTTTGTGCGGGTCTTTGGTATCGCGTCGAGCCGATGTTCCAAAATTTCAAACGGCAATTCCCCGTCATAAATAAAACCTACCTTACCTGAGGAAGAATCGACAGTAACTTTTTGGCCGTCTTTCAAAACGCTGGTCGCATTATTGGCGCCAACCACGCAAGTAATGCCAAGCTCGCGGGAAACAATAGCCGCGTGCGAAGTTCTTCCACCTTTATCAGTCACAATCGCACTGGCGATTTTCATTATCGGCTCCCAATCGGGGTCGGTTATCTCCGTAACCAAAACCTCTCCTTTCTTAAACTGATCAATATTCTTTACATCGCGAATCACCCGCACCGGACCTGTAGCAATTTTCGAACCGACAGCGGTTCCTGTGGCCAAAACGTTTCCTTTCTGCTTTAGGATATATTCTTTGTAAACATTCTTGTCCGCGGTCGAATGAACAGTCTCGGGCCTCGCTTGAACGATAAACAATTCGCCCGTCTTGCCGTCTTTCGCCCACTCCGTATCCATCGGCTGGTAGTGACCCTTTTTCTCTGAAAAATATTTCTCTATCTTAGCCACCCAATCGGCCAATTTCAACACTTCATCTCGCGACAAACTCCACGCCGCTCTTTCTTCAGCAGTTGTATCAACCACTTTCGTACCAGAGCCAGAATAAATCATTTTTACTTCTTTCGGCCCCAAATCCTGACCAATGATGGATTTATAACCCTGCTCAAGAGTCGGCTTGAAAACCGTAAATTCATCAGGTGTTACCTTGCCCTGAACAACCATTTCACCAAGGCCATAGGATGAATTTATGATAACCACTTTGTCAAAACCAGTTTCGGTATCGATGGAAAAAGCCACGCCACTTGAACCAAGGTCCGAACGCACCATTTTTTGAACACCGACGGAAAGAGCAGCATCAAAATGCGAGAAACCTTTATCTACCCTGTAAGAAATCGCTCTGTCTGTAAAAAGCGAAGCGATGCACTTTTTGGTGGCAATCATAACAGCGTCGGCGCCGGTAACATTCAAATAAGTTTCCTGCTGGCCGGCGAAAGAAGCATCAGGCAAATCTTCGGCTGTAGCCGATGACCGCACGGCGGTATCCACATTTGATCCATAGGCTTTCTCCATATGGCCATAAGCCTCTCTTATTTCTTTTTCCAAATCTTCCGGAATTTTTGCATCTAGAATAGTTTTTCTCGCTTTTTCTCCCCGTTTCTGTAAATCCCTCATATTGTGCGTATCAAGGCCCTCAAGAATTTCTCTCATTTTATCGCCAAGTTTGGCGCTTTCTATAAAATATCTGTAGGCGCGGGCGGTAATGGCAAAACCGTTGGGAACGGCTATTCCCATCTTGCCCAAATTTGAAACCATTTCGCCAAGCGCCGCATTCTTGCCACCAACTATCGGCACGTCTTCTATACCAAGTTGGTCAAACCAAAGAATGTTTGCATTTTGTTTATCCATGTTCTGAAATTATACCATACGAAAAACCCGCGCATGCGCGGGTTTTTCACAAGAAGTGCGCGTGTGCCAATCCATCAACTGGCGGAGAACTTGGGACCTCGTCATTATCAGTGATGCGCCCTAACTTCACCCACCCACCAATTTCACTCAATTATTAATTACCATCCAAAGTGCTCTAATTCTACACTTTGCGCGAACCTATTTCGCACGCGCGGAGCGCGTGGAAACTCTGGACTAAATCGTACGCTCGGATTCCGCGCCTCGTCCGCTCCCTTCGGTCGCGGTACAAAACCAAAAATTTTCCTTCCTTTCTTAGATTTTCGGCGGGGGGTGTGGGGGGAGCCGACAAAAAATGGAAAGGAAATTTTTGGTTTTGCTTCGCCGCTTCAGTCTCCGAAAAGAGCAGTACTTGTATTTTAGCACTTTTTGTTGCTCTTTTCTCCGTCCTTGCGGCGAGACGAGGCGCTTCCAACTCGGTTGCGCAGTAGCGCATCAAATCTTATTGTGCTTGCCCCGCCCGCCCTGTGCGCGCACAAATCCCCGCCGTTTTTAGGAGATATTATAAAACGGCGGGGATTGCTCCCTTATCCCTCGGAATTGGTTGATGTGTAAATTTGTTGGTCGCCACTAATTTTGTTTCCTCCAACTTTTATATATAAATCGCGCTTTAATTTCTCACCATCTTTATCGAAATACTGCAGGCTGATTTTAATCGGGGTTGTAGTATTCATTACAGTATTTTTGAGAACAGGCACACTTTCCATAAAACCACCGATTGAACCTTCATTTATGCGTTGATGATGCATCCAAACTTCGCGACTTTCACCCGAGAGTATTGGCAAACGAGAAGTATGCAAAGGGTCAAAATCTAAATGTTCATTTGTAGCAATCTCAATCGAACTTATCGAGGGAGAATATGCGGGAGATTTTCCGATATTTTTTAATAGAACCTTTGCCCCTTTGTTTTGAAATTCAACTTCCAAAAGTGGTCGCTCTTGAACCCTTGTCAATTCGGCTAGTCGGCGTGTTTCCCACGCCTGCCATGCAACAAATAACATCGTACCTAGCAAAATATAATCTGCGATATTCATGTTACCTATATTGAGCCAGCACATCGTCAAAATTATCGCACCCCGCTATTTCCCTGTAGTAACCATTGAGATTACCGTCAAGTTTTTCATAAACGTCCCTAACTTCAGGCAATGGATAAACAGCACTACACATAGTTAAGGGATCTGAGCTGTATCCATCGTTACGAATGTCCATCAGGCGTTTATTGTAGAAGCCCTGTTTGATTGTGTATTCAACATACAGACACGAATTTACTTTGGGGCTGTAAAAAATCTGCTCAAGCGAAGCGTCTCCAAAAGGAGAATTCTTATTTTCAAGTTTCCATGCAATTTCATCTTTCAAGGTCAAGCACTCCTGATTGAGAATAAAATCTTGCGTTGAGGGTGGTTGAGAAGAGGAAGCTGCGACTTCGGGGTCCTTTTCAACAAGAATTTCTCGACCTTCCTTTAGATCGGGGATAAGTC
>CAZRUK010000026.1:0-7428 GCA_964603405.1 uncultured Candidatus Saccharibacteria bacterium | reverse complement strand
GATATTAACTCCTCTTTACTCGGTTTGATACTCGTTGGGAAGATCCTTATGGCCGCGCTTTCTCGTGTCGACTCACTTGGGGCAAATCTTCCCCCGTTTTACCTCTATATTGATGAGTTCCAGAATGTTACAACTGATTCCATTGCGGTTATTCTATCCGAAGCTAGGAAATATAAACTAGCCCTCACAATCGCTCACCAGTTTATTGGCCAGCTTGAAGAAAATATCAAAGACGCAGTGTTTGGCAATGTCGGTTCAATAGCTAGTTTCCGTGTGGGTGCTGAAGACGGGGAATTTTTGGAAAAACAATTTGCGCCGGTTTTTTCCGCGCGGGATATCGCCAACTTGGACAATCGCCACGCTTATTTGAAATATTTGGTGAACGGCAGGCCGGTTAAGCCCTTTAATATTGAGACCTTGCCGCCACCAGTGGGAAACGTGGCTCAAACAGGCAAGCTCAAAGAGCTTTCTTATCTCAAATTCGGCCGACCACGGGAAGAAGTTGAGGCAGAAGTTATGAAGAGGTTTGCGAAGCCGAATGCCCCGCTCCCAAATGGGGGTGTGGTAAAATAGGATCAGTTATTATCAATTTACGTCAAAATTTATGGGTTTTGAGATACCATCACAAGACAAATCATCTATCGGTGGACTTGAGGATGAGGGTGGGGCGGAAGATAGACAGATGGAATGTGAGGATGCGGGCGAGGAGGGTGGAGAGGGAATAAGTGCAGGTCAAGAGATTGACACTCGCAGTGAGCCAGAAGACAGAAAAGAGTCCCATGAAAATGTCTCTCCAGCAACGGAAGAGGTGCCAGACAAAAAATCTTTTAAAGAGAGGCCTAGTGAAGGTTTTTTTAAGGATTTTGATGATCAACAATTGCTGGAAATAAGAGAAAAGATAAGAGAAGATCAGAGAATGGCAGTATATTATGATTTAGTGAAAAAACGTCTACTCGAAGAGAACGGTTTGAAGTCTATACATCGTGGCCATATCCTGAATGAGCTGTATCAAATACTTTCGCCTAGTAAGGGTTCTGAAAAGAATATGGCCCATCAGTTAGAGTTGTTTGCTCTGCTGTCTAAGCAAGAGAGTGAATGGAAGAAGATAAACGCAGGCGAGGAGGGGTGGAGAGGTGCAAGCGTAAAGCAAGAGGTTGGTGCCCGCGTTGAGCCAGAAGACAGAGAAGTGTCCTGGGAACAAACCCGCGTAGAAATGGAAGAAGATTGGAAAAACTTAAAGGATGTCGGAGATTATTTGAGACAATACCGCCCTAGTGGGGTAAATGATAATCAGCTTGTGAGGCTCAACGAGAGATTCCCCGATAAGAAATCCTGGGAAGTCAAGGTGAAGAGATCATCAGGAGAGATTGAAGACGGTTGGGAAATATCGGGATTTGAAAGAAGACTTACAAGTGGTGATACTGTAATTGTGAAGAAGGAAATCTCGGGGGGCAGAAAACTAGTGAAAAAAGTACCTATAGAAAAATTAACGCAGTGGAATCAGTAGGTGATTTTCAGTATAACTATGAATTTTGAGAAACCAGCAGATTCAGTCCTGCCTTCGGAGGAAGAAACCACAAATTGTGTTGAAGCCAAGACAGAAAATGATGCAAGAATATTGAGGCAACAGCTTGAACAGCGGTTTAATTCTCTATCGCCAGATTTACGGGAGGATTTTGTGAGAATAGCAAGAATAAACCCGGATCTAAGGAAGATTATCATTAGTGAAGAGCAGGTCTTAGACCTACTGCAAAATAGAAGTGACGATGAAATAAGGGCGAGTCTACATCGTCCGGGGCAGATTCCAGATGTGGATGTATCTAAAAAAGATAGGCAAATAAAATATGATGAGATTAGTAGACTGCTCGGATTGCCATAAATGTTTTTGATGCCTGCATGAATTTTGAGAAAACAAAGGAAGAAATAAACGCTGAAGAACAGACTGGCGGTATTGAAATATCGGAATCCCAAGGTGAGCGGGAAATTACACCTGAGTCTCTTTTTGGCAAGTCTTTAAGATGTTTCAAACGATGGGGCACGTTAGGTGTTGCCGTAGGAGCTTTTCTTATTACACAGCGAATGGAAAAACATTTTGAGGGACAGGATCGCGAGTGGCGTGACCACGTTGCCGCAACCTTTAAAGATGGCGATTCAGAGAAAATGAAAATTTACGAATCTCAGATAAGAGAGTTTTTTGGAGAGACGGCCATTAGAGATATCGAATACGGCGACAAACTGTCGTATTTAAAGAAAGAAAAAGGAGAGGAAAGAAAACCTCCTGAATTAGAAGGATTTCTTGGACGAGGTTGGACTAATACACATAAATATACATTTACTGAGAAATATAAATATTACCCGCGAGGATGGATTAATGGAGAAGTTGGAAAGGTTGAATATGTAGACTCTCTTAAAAAAATTGGTTCAGAGGGTCGTCTGAAAGGTGGCCAGTTTGGTCGCGGTGGCCTTTTTACACCAGAACCGGTTATGTATTTGTACAGACATTGGGAAAAGATAGGTGATGATGAGTATTGCCCGGTCAAATCTGAGACTGTCGCACATGAGTTGGGACATGCGAATGATTGGGAAAACGATATGGATCTAAACCTTTTGGAGAGGCAAGAACTATTGATTGGTGTATATAAGCGGTTGCAATCGGAGAATTCTTATCATCGAAGCGACGGCGGTTATCATGAGGACTTTCTGGATGGCACCGTCGAAGGTTCTTATAGAGCCGCGCGAGAGTATTGGGCGGACATATGTTCTGAATACTTTTCTGATCCTCAGTCGTTCCGCGACAAGTTTCCCGAAGATTTTGAGTTGGTTAATATCTATGTTTTGAAAAACGACCCTTCTTTTGACGTGTTTGATGAAAATAGGGGTGCGTTTGATAGAACGACTGGGAAATTAAAAGAATTTTGGAAGGGTAAGTGAATTTTATTTGGAGTTGCGGAAACACAAGGTTTGTTGGTAATATATGGCTCTGATGAATAAGAAACATCACAAATTTGAACGGACGCTTGTGGTTGTAAAACCGGACGGTGTTCAGCGTTCCCTTGTGGGGGAGATTATAAAAAGATTCGAGAGAGCGGGCCTGAAGCTGGCGGCGACAAAGATGTTGGTCCCGTCAAGCGATCACATAGAAAAACATTACACTCTCGATCCGAAATGGCGCCAAGTTACCGGAGAAAAAACCATAAAGGGTTACAAAGACAAAGGGCTTAAGCCGCCCTCCGAAAATCCTCTGGAAATTACCGAAAAGATTTTAGGCAATCTAAAAAAATATATGACTTCCGGTCCGGTGGTTGCCATGGTTTGGCAGGGCGCTCACGCTGTTCCTATTGTCAGAAAATTGGTTGGTGGCACCGAGCCCCTCACTTCGGATGTGGGTTCTATCCGCGGAGATTTTGTTTTGGATTCATATCAAATGTCCGATACCGACGGCAGAGCTGTCAGAAATTTGGTTCACGCTTCCGGTTCTCCTGAGGAAGCAAAAAACGAAATTGACCACTGGTTCAAACCGGAAGAAATTGTTGATTACAAACTACTCCAAGAGGAGATTCTTTACGACGTAAATTTAGACGGACTATTGGAATAGTGTTAGCGATGTTTTTTGTTGAAAAGCTGTTCACAAGCTGTGATAGTTTTTGTAATTAAGCGCCTAGTTTTCGTTGGTGAAATGTTTTTTTTGCCATTTACTTTTTCAAACAGTGTTGTATGTTGATAAACAAGGGTTTATTGGCATTTGGTCAGGTTTGAGAAAACTACAGGAGCCGAAATTTGTCGCTAATAAAGGGGTAAACCCCGAAGCGCTTAGGCACCACTTAGCAATTAGCTGACCACAAATGTTAATACCCGTTTGTTGAACTGTCCCGACAATCGCTTGCCGATGCGGGGCAGTTTGATTACAGCCCCTTGTCCAAGGCGGTAAAAAGTTCTGTACTTTGTTTTTGTGAATAATTTATGTTTTCAGCTGGGTTATAATATATACAGAACTCGGGTGTAAACTCTACAAAATAATATATTAGGGAGTCTGATATTGCGTTACTTCGGTGAGGACTTGTCTCGGAGAATAAAAAGTTTTTCGAGACAAGTCCTCTAAGCAAGTATCGCTGGGGACACCCACCTAGTTAAACTAGGGTTACTCTCGGGTTCGTTAAAGCGCCAGCTTCGGCTGGCGCTTTTACATTGTTTTGGATGATGTTTTTTCCACGTTATAATCATTGAATAATATGCCGAATAGAATATTGATTATTTTTTCTTTGTTTTTGGCGGTCCTGTTTTCATTTTTGCATTTGATTGCCATCGAATACTCTTTTTACACGTTGATTTGGTGGTATGACTCAATGATGCACTTTATGGGTGGTGTTGAAATTGCTGTTTTGGCTATATATTTTCTTTATCTTTTCGAGCCACAACCTTCATCGAAATCAGTTTTTTTGTTTGTAATTTTTTCCAGTTTGATTCTGGGGGTATTTTGGGAAATCTTTGAATACTCTTTGGGTTTAACTTACCACGCCTTCTTGGGTTATAAATTGGACACGGCGAAGGATATAATACTGGATCTTTTGGGCACGTTATTTTTTACTTTCATCTTTTTTAAAAAACGCGGATTTTCTTTAAAAAAATGTCTTCTGAGCAAAAAATCTCAATAACTTTTTGGGGAGGTGTTGGTTCGGTGACGGGTGCCAATTTTATTTTAGAAATGGAAAATCCGAAACCGCTTAAGATTATGGTTGATTGCGGTCTTATTCAAGGTGAGAAATACGCTGAAGCTGAAAATCGTGAAGATTTTCCTTATAACCCTCGGGAGATTGATTATCTTTTTGTCACTCACGCTCACGCTGATCATATCGGCAGAGTTCCAAAATTGTTGAAAGACGGTTTCAATGGGAAAATTTTTTCCACTCCCGAGACCAAAGAACTGGCCGCGCTTATGTTTGAAGACGCTCTGGGTGTTATGAGAAGGGAAGCGGAGGATGAGCATGTTTCTCCGATTTATGAAGAGGTGGATATAAACAAAGCTTTGTCGCTCTGGGAGACTTTTGCTTATCATCAAGAACAAAAATTTGACGGTTTCAGTGTGTTTGCCAAAGACGCGGGACACATTTTGGGTTCGGCTATTTATGAGTTTTCTATTGACGGCAAAAAAATAGTTTTTACCGGTGATCTTGGCAATTCACCGGCGCCCATTATTAAAAATACGGAGGAAGTTACCGACGCGCGTTATTTGATAATGGAAAGCGTCTATGGCGATCGGAATCACGAAAGTAAAGATGTTCGTCTGGCCAAGTTAAAAAAAATTATCAAGGAAGCGATTAACAGAGGTGGTGCAATTATTATTCCAGCTTTTTCAATCGAAAGAACCCAAGTGATTCTTTACGAGCTTAACGGTTTGGTGGAAAGAAATGAAATTCCCTCAGTGCCGGTTTTTTTGGATTCACCGCTGGCTATTAGGGTTACTGAGATATACAGAAAAGCGAAATATTTGTACAAGCCGGAAGTTAAGGAAGAAATTTCCGCCGGCGATGATATTTTTGATTTCCCTAAGTTGAAATTTACTTACGGCCATCGGCAGTCCGAAAAAATAGAAAAAACCGCCGGGCCTAAAATTATCATCGCCGGTGGGGGAATGTCGCAGGGTGGCAGGGTAATGGGACACGAACAAAAATATCTTCCCGACCCAAGGAGCACGATAATTCTTGTCGGCTATCAGGCAACGAATACTTTAGGCCGCAGTCTTCTTATCGGCGACAAAGAAGTTTCTATAAACGGCGAAAAGGTGCCGGTTAGAGCCAGAATAGAAAACATAGAGGGTTATTCTTCTCACATGGATTCTGATCATCTTATTGAATTTGCCGGCGCTTCGGCGGATACGCTCAAGAAAGTGTTTATAGTAATGGGCGAGCCGAAAGCGTCTATGTTTTTATGCCAAAGACTCCGCGATTATGCAGGCCTTGATGCTATCTGCCCAAAGAGAGGGGAGAAGTATTTCTTATAAGCTTTTATTTTAGCTTTTAGGTGTTAGCTTTTGGCTTAAAATAGCTAAGCAGAGCTTTTAGGTGCGCGGAAATTCTTGACAAAAGTCTTGAAATATATTAAACTGTTTGCAGTTAAGAACTTTTAAATCGTTTGCGTTAGTCACAGCCAAAAGTGGTCTAATATAAACCATTTCTGGCTGTGACTAAGGTGGTCCAGTGTCTTTGTTCTATACGAGCGAAGACTTAACCTAAGTGCCCTATATGGGCAAGGAGGACGGAATGGCAAAAAATAATACGACGGTTGATCGGATTCAGGCTGTTTGGAACAAACTCGGCGGCGAAGAAGGTGTTGATCGCTTTCTCCGTGGCGAGTTCACAGTCGTAGAAGTTGTCAAAACACTTCTGCGTTTGGTGAAGGAAATCGCAACCGCGGCTATCCCCGCCAAGCTCACCACCGATTGTTTCACCGACACCTCGCGGTATTACTATCGCGACTCGAACCTGGACAACTGGCTCCATGAGAACCAACCAACCCAAGAAGCAGGCGCTTTCGCGGTCTACCGGACCACAAGAGTAGCCACTTTCAAGGAGATGGCCGAAGACCTGCTCCAGACGACCGGAACCGTGGCAGAACTTGTTGCTCTCATCAAGGAGCGTAAACTGACTACCACCCTCTCCGTAATCGAGTCACTCATTGAGTGGCAAGAAGCGGGAGAGGACGTTGGTCTCAACACCGACGGCTACGCCAACTTCTTCTTCGTGGACGACAAGGATAGAGGCGTCTCGGTTGTCCTCGTGCGTCGCAATGGCGGGCAGTGGCACGTTCTTGTGATCCAGCTCGGTGACGGTAACGGGTGGCGCGCTGACTCTTGTCTCTTCGCTCGCAACTGACACTTGGGCCCTTTGTCCCTCTGACACTTAATATCCCGGCTTCCGTAAGGAAGTCGGGATATAGTTTTATCTGTTTTGGTTTTCCAAGGTAGAACCTTTAGGAAATTTTTTTGACGATTTCGGCAAAGATTGCCGGATTATTTTCGGCCAGATAGGAGAGAATTTTTCTATCCAAACCAATATTGGTCTTTTTCAAGGCCCCGATAAATTTGCTGTAAGAAATATTGTGTTCCGCGAGACCGCGATTGATGCGAACATTCCAGAGTTTCCTCATATCGTTTTTCTTGTCGCGTCTGTGGGCAAAAGCGTATTTGCCGGCGTGAGCCAGCGCTTCATAAGCCTGTCTTTCTTTTGTCGAGCGGCCATAGCGAAAACCCTTGGCTCGTTTCAAGATATTTCGGCGGGTTTTCAGGGCGTGAACTGCTTTTTTAACTCTGGTCATATTTTTTTAGTCTCCAATTATCGGTTTACAATTTTCAGTTGATGATTGATTCATTGAGAATTTTTTGAAAATTGAACTTTGAAACTTGAAAATTCCTGTCCGTTTTCTGTATTCGCG
>CAZRUK010000025.1:0-7546 GCA_964603405.1 uncultured Candidatus Saccharibacteria bacterium | reverse complement strand
TGAAAGATCTTATAGAAGAGAAAAATCGTCCTTCGTATCCAGATAAGAAACTTGAAAATATGAAGTATTCCTGCTCAACACTAATGCTTTATCTTGGCGTTAATAAAAAATACGATATAGCCCACCACAATGTAATTTTCGGAAACAATTACAAACTAAACGTCGATGAGATTTTTAGCGGAAGAGGTGTCCCGAACGACCCTGCTTTCTATATTCAGAATCCCTCAGTTACCGATACAACGTTAGCGCCTAAAGGCAAATCAACAATTTATGTGCTTATGCCCGTTTCTAACTTAGAAAAAGATTATCCTTGGCAGAACAAAAAAGAGGAACTGAAGAAATTTTTAATTAAGCGAATTAGCGAAAAAACCGAGCTCAAAGATATAGAAAAACATATTGAGATTTCCAAAATTATTACGCCGATTGATTGGAAACAAGAGATGAATGTTTATAATGGGGCGGTTTTTAATCTGGCCCACAACATTGGCCAAATGCTTTATCTTCGGCCGCATAATAAGTTCAACGATATCGATAATTTATATTTAGTGGGTGGCGGAACGCACCCGGGTAGCGGTTTGCCAACAATTCTTGAATCAGGTCGTATAGCCGCTGAAATGATTGGATCCTGTGATTAGTTTCTTAGGAATGTAAAATAATTTCCTCGCTTGAGAAATTAAAAAAACCGCCTGCGCGAGCGTTATCGCGGGCGGTTTTTGGAGTGGGGAACTTAATCCTCATCAGGTTTTGTGGGCGAACAGTTTGGTCAATTGGTCCACGGCGGTTTGGGTTGTTGAGTCTCCATCCTCAATTCGCACTGTGGTGACGCCGATACCCCGGTAAATGTTGTCCTCATTGAGATCAAGAATTTTGGCAATTTTCGGAATCGGCGTGCCGAGCCGCCAGGCGACGTAAACGAACAAAGCCATCACGTTTTCCGGTTGAGTAACGGTAGCCGGCTGGATTGGCGGTCTGGTTGAGGCAAGAGTTTCAGGCGGGGCCAATTGATTGGTCACGATTTCAGCCTGAATCCTGTCGAGTTTTTCCTGAAGCAGAGAGCCGTCACCGAGAGCTGCTCTCACCACCTTGATGGCATTGTAGACGGCGCCATCGTAGGTTAAGCCGAGCGCTTTCCTGATGGCCTTGAGTTTAAGGTCGTTTTCTTTGAGGAAATATGTTGCCACATTGCGGGGCAAATCGTTGTTCAGATCAGTATTATCACAAAGGTCTTTGACCGAGATTTCCCACTCGCTTGCCACTGCCGCGAGGATGACCGCCACTAACGCAGGGTTATCTGTTCCTATTTTCATGCTGTGCCTTTCGTATTCAGTTTTTTGACTCTGCCTGTCGGTCTTTAGTAGGCCATTGCCATTTTTCAAAGACCAACTTTGAGTCACATCCTAATCATAGAATTTCCGTTGTCAACAACCGATAATTTGATTTGTTTAGAAGTTCTTCTGTGGTTTTCAGCTGATTTGACTTTCTCGTTTTTTTGGCGATGATTTGTCCAGTTCTGGTTCTTCGTAAACTCAACAAAGAAAAAAGAGAATAGGTTAGACCTTATGACCGCAAACATGTTTTTCACGCCCGAGCGGCTGAAGGCTTGCGGTTTGAAACCGGAGGCCAAAGCCACTCTTGAACAGTTATCATCAATTTCAGTTGGCGATATGCGAACTCTGGTTCTTCCGGAGATTTTGTCTGACAGAACAGCACTTCAATCTGCCATGGTTTCCTTGATTGGATTCCTTAGAGAAGTCGGCATTTCTATGGGTTCAACGTCCACCAAGAAAGTTGTAGTTTGTAAGCCGATTGCTCAAGGCCGTGGTGTCAAACTAGCCGATAAGCCGATTGCGCCCACGTCTAGCGGTGTGGTTGTAGCAGGAAGTCCCGGTGGCAATGGTGCTGATTCTACCGATAAAGTCGACGAAATTACTACCACAAAACATCTTCCTAGACTTGAAATGGGTGAAGGGGAAGATGAAGAACAAGTAGATGCTCTCGACGACCCGGTTCGCATGTATCTCAAAGGAATCGGTAGGACGCCTCTCTTGACCAAGGAAACTGAAATCCGACTCTTCGGGCAGATTGAAGAAGCCGAAGCAGAGATTGAAAGAATTATCTACGATTTTGGCTTTACAGGTAAGGAGCACATCGCTTTAGCTGAGAAGCTTGTGTCTGTCCCACCCAAGGAACGGTTTGATCGTGTAGTCTTGGAGGGGAAAACAGAAGGACGCGAAAGGCACCTACAGACGCTAAGGCGACTGATCCACGAAACTCGCGGTTATGACCAAGCGGTGGATGGTAAATTTGCCGTTTGGCAGAAAACCAACTGTACCAAGAATGGCCAATTGTCCCGAGGGTTTTGCAAGGCGAATGAGAAACTGCAGAAGGTTTTTCAAAGATTCTGCTTCAAGCAGGTAGTCAATTGGGAAATGGCAAAAATCGCGGAGAGTGTTTATAGCAAGCTCCGGGAAAATTTGCGGGCGATCGAGGGAATCGAAAGCCAACCTAAGTCTGCGCAAAACGAAGAGACCCTCCGGTTGAAGCAAGTGAACATAATGGGCTTGGAAACTTTTGTTCGGATGCCTTATAGAAAGTATCTCGAGGCATATGAGCGATTGCAACAGTCCATGAAGGAAGCAAGGAAGGTCAAAGAAAAAGTGACCGAGGCCAATTTGCGTTTAGTTGTCTCTGTCGCCAAAAAATACATAGGTCGTGGCCTTTCTTTTCTCGACCTGATACAGGAAGGTAATCTGGGTTTGATGAAGGCAGTTGAAAAATTTGAATACCGTCGCGGTTACAAGTTTTCTACTTATGCCATTTGGTGGATTCGGCAAGAAATTACTCGTGCTATTTCTGACCAGGGACGAACCATTCGTATCCCGGTTCATATGCTCGAGACAGTCAGTAAGTTGATGCGGGTGCAAACGCGACTCATTCAAGCCCTCGATCGGTGGCCCACTCCAGAGGAAATTGCTGATGAAATGGGTATACCAATAGACCGAATTCATTTCATTCTCAAAATCATTCCGCAACCCTTGTCGCTTGAAGCGCCAATAGGTGATGGCGATGAGGATTTCAGTAACGTTGTTCGAGATGAAAAAGTCGAGATTCCTTCAAAAATAGTTAGCAGACACATGGTAAGAAGGAAACTGGATGAGGTACTGGCAACGTTGACCGAGCGGGAACGTAAGGTGATTGAGATGCGGTTTGGTTTGGCAGATGGTTATTCTTACACTCTTGAAGAGGTGGGTAAGCAGTTCTTGGTTACTCGCGAACGTATTCGCCAAATCGAAGCCAAGGCGCTTCGCAAACTGCGTCATCCTGAGCGCCTTAATCGGCTTCAGGGTTTATTGGAAAGCAAAGAGGAATAGTTCTCTGCTGAGTTTTTCTTTGAAATTCTATTTACGAGCCCGCGCTTTCCACCTGGAATGCGCGGGTCTTTTTATGGGAAAATATTCTCCATTGAACATTGGACGAAGTTATGGTATCATGTGGGCATGACCACGAAACGCTCCAACCAGCCCGAAGTCAACTTTCTCAGGAAATCTATAGAGACTTTTATTGAATACTATAACCGGAATATTCCTGAATCTTTCCCACATGCCACGCCGGATGCTCTGGAAAAATTTCAAGCGTCTTACCCCGCGCTTTTTAAAGGTAGTCGCAAATGGGTGATTGATAAACACCGCAAAAAACTTATGGACTGGCTCGCTTCCCATCGCGAATAAAAACACCCGCTTCTAAGTGGGTGTTTTAGGCCTCGGAAATTCCCGGACCCTTTAGTTTTTTATCCTCTTCTTTTATGGCAACATCGGCCAGTTTTTTCTCGTTGTGAAAATTCATGAGCGAGAAGACAGCTATACTGGTTAGGACAATGCCGACAACATTTATGAGAAAGGTTATAAACGCCCCACTTGCTATTGTCCAACTGAATTTCGAAAGACCTATTCCCACGGTGGCGAGCGGAGGCACTAAAGCGACAGCGATGGCAATACCCGGAAGGGTCTCGTTCATTCCCGGTTTGGCCATGGCAAAGGAGGCGGCAAGGCCGGCAATAATTGCGATGGCGGCGTCAAGAAGAGAAGGACCTGTTCGCAAAAGTATTTCATTGTTTATTTCTGTGCCGAAGCCGAAGAAGAGAGATACCACGAATGAAGCGATAATGCTGTAGACAGTTGCTTTTATTATGACCGAAAAAGAGCGAGACATGAGTTTTTTGTCCGACATGACAACTCCCATAGCAAAACTCAAAATCGGATAAAGAAATGGCGCGATAAGCATGGCGCCAATGACCACGGCCGCGCTTCCTTTGAGAAGTCCGAAGGTGGCCATAAGGACGGAAAGTAAGACCATCAAAAAAAAGTTTGAGTCCGGTGTGCTATGGGAAATTAAAGAGTCTATGGCTTTTACCCTATCTTCTTTGCTTATTTCTGTAAGGGGAGTGCTCATGAGGCATAGATTAACAACACCTTGTTTTTATTTCAAGGGATAATAAAAGACCAAAAAGAAATTTTACGCGCTTCCTTGGTTTTCTGGCTGAACTTTTTGCTTTTTGGAAAAAACAAAAATGTAGAGAATTTCCAGAATGCCTACAGTGTTTACGACAAGCAACACTATAAACCAATTCCGGCTCTCATTTCTGGCGGCTCGCCAAAGAGCGAAACCTTTCCAAACAAGCGACCAAGCAAGGAGCAAGAAAAACGCCGGCCCTTGCAGTTCAGGAGACAAATTTCCCAAAAAAGGAATATTTTGCATGACTTCTGTCATAAATAAATTATATCACGTCTGCGCGTTGTAGGAGTTGAACCTACGACCTTGCGAATGTGAATCGCACGCTCTAACTTCACCCGCCTAAGTTTGGCTTTGTGCGTCCTGGAAGATTTGAACTTCCGACCTCGCCGATGTGAACGGCGCGCTCTAACCAACTGAGCTAAGGACGCAAATTTTGGGCGGGCAAGACTGAGCTAAACGCGCAAGTTTTGACAGACACAATTGGGCCAAACACTCCCAACCAGCCGATCTGTTTGTAGTTATTTATTATATACCCAAGTCCGATTAACTTTCTAATCTAAAAGGGTTTAAACCACATTGAATATGTCTAGGGTTCAATTATAATATGTAAGACGCAATGAAATATCCAGCCCACATTGTGGCGAGAGTAAAAAATCTCAGAGTCGGTGGTAAAACATATTCTGAGATCAAATCTTTTCTGGGTTTACAAATACCCAAAAGCACACTATCTTCTTGGTGCAAAAATGTTGCGTTGCCGAGTTGGTACGAAGACAGAATAAAAGAGCTGAACCTTAAAAGTTTCCGTCGCGCCCAACAGCTAGCATTAGTCTCAAATAAGTTGAAATTAGAGAAACGCAAAAAAGATTTAGAAAGGGATAACAAGGATTTAGTGAAGTATTTGAAAGATAAAAATATTCTAAAAATAATTCTTGCAGTATTATATTTAGGCGAAGGTTCAAAATGGAAATCTCATAGCGGATTAATGTTGGGTAGTTCCGATCCCAATATTATCGTACTTTATATAAAATTATTGGAGAATTGTTACGGTTTATTGCCTGGACAATTAAAGTGTCGCATAAGTTATCGCGCAGATCAGGATATTAGTGCGTTAGAGAAATATTGGTCTAAAATTACAGGTATTCCGCCAAGTAATTTCTACAAGACAATCCCGGACCCAAGAACAGTTGGTAAACCGACAAAAAAATTAGACTATAAAGGCGTTTGTGTTATTATGGGCGGTAGCTCAACAATACAGCTGGGGCTAGAACTGATTCCAAGAATTTTATTAAAGGGCCTGTGGTGAAGCGGTATCACGTGATCATGGCATGATTAAATTCGGGGTTCGACTCCCCGCAGGTCCACCCGAATTCATTTCTATTGTTGGGGTGTAGTACAGTGACAGTATGCGCGTTTCGGAGTCGTTCTTTTTGTTATCGGGGTGTAGTACAGTGGTAGTATACGCGTTTCGGGTACGCGAGACCCGAGTTCAATTCTCGGCACCCCGACAATGGGAACAATTAGTAACACAATGATTATTTCAAAAAGTTTCCGTTAAATAGGGCCTATAGTCTAGTGGTACGACGCGTCATTCGCATTGACGAGGCGCCGGTTCGACTCCGGCTAGGTCCACCAATTAACCACCCCGCCCATACCGTGGGCGGGGTGGTTGGCATTTCACTTTTTGCTGGATTGGCCTAAAATAACATTAATGGAAGAACATACCGATAGAGTTAAAAAGATTCAGGAAAAGATCAGAAGTTTTTGTGTCAATGGCCAGAAAGTAGATTTGCGCCATGGGAGTACCAATTCTACGCGCTCCTCGGAAAACGACGGGGATACGGTTGTGGATGTGAGCAGTTTTGATCGGATAATTTCTGTCAATCCTGATAAAAAATATATCGTTGTTGAACCGAATGTGCCGATGGATATGTTGATTGAAGAAACTTTAAAATACAATCTTTTGCCGCCGGTGGTGCCGGAATTTCCGGGCATTACTGTCGGCGGAGCCGTTTCCGGCGGGGCGGGGGAAAGTAGCTCGTTTAAATTCGGTTTGGTGCACGATTGCGCTCTCGAGTATGAAATTATTTTAGGAAACGGCGATCTAGTTACCGCTTCACCGGAGAATAATCAGGACTTGTTTTGGGGCACAGCTTGTTCTTACGGTTCCTTGGGCATCATAACGTTAGTAAAACTGTGCCTTATTCCGGCAAAGAGCTTTGTTCATCTTACTTATCAGAAGGTTGGCAGTTTCGGGGAAATGGTTGATGTGTTAAAAAGCAAAACTGCCGGCGGTGCTGATTTTGTTGATGGCATAATGTTTTCAAAAAATCTCGGGACGGTGATGTTGGGAAATCTATCGGATAAGCGCGATCTACCCCTAGCGACTTTTAGCGGGGCGTCTGACGAGTGGTTTTATATTCACACCAATAAGGTTTCTAAAAAATATGATAAGTACGAGGAACTGATTCCAATACGGGATTATTTGTTTAGATATGATAGAGGGGGTTTTTGGGCTGGACGTTTTATTTTTAATTATTTTAAAATTCCGTACTTTAAAATATTTCGCAGAATTTTCGACAAGTTTTTAAGAACCCGTTCGCTTTTTCAACTTTCACAAGCCACAAACATTTCCCAGCGCTATCTTGTTCAGGATTTAAGTTTGCCGTCCGATAAAGTGATAGATTTTTTGGAGTTTGTTGATAAGGAAACAGGTATTTATCCACTGTGGTTTTGTCCGCTTAAAACGGAGATGGAAGCAAAACTTTCGCCGGCTTGCAATGAAAACAATATGGTAATCAATGTTGGTGTTTGGGGAGAAGCCAGCCATGATTACTCGGAATTTTTGAAGCTAAATAGAAATTTGGAAAAAAAGGTAGTCCAACTCGGTGGTCGTAAGGTTCTTTACGCTCACGCTTATTATCCGAGGGAAGAATTTTGGAAAATATACGATTATGGTTGGTATGCTAATTTAAGAAAAAAATATTATGCCGAAAACTCGTTCACGGATTTATATGAGAAGGTTTTTGTAAAAGAA
>CAZRUK010000024.1:0-7584 GCA_964603405.1 uncultured Candidatus Saccharibacteria bacterium | reverse complement strand
TTGAAGCGCGCGGTAAACAGGACTTTTGGCTTTAGCGCCGGTCTCAAATCCGGCCTTGATGTATTGGACAAGAAATCTCTCAAAATCATCAGTTAAGTGTGGATTGTTCATCCGCTCCAAAATCATAAACGCGTTTTTTACACCTTTTTCGACAACAATTTCCGCAAGCGTCGATACCTGCGAGTCATGTGGCTCAGGAGAGAGCTCCACATGATATCGCGCGAGTTCCGATTCGCCTACTTGCATCGCGGGCGCGAGGGTTGCTTCCACCGGCACATTCTTATACTCCGAAATAACCTCGCGTATACCTTGTCCCGATTTGTCATCTGGCACCCGATCAGAAAGAATACGTTCTTTCTCAGCAACTTGATTACGTAAAAAAACTAACTCTTCCTCGGGTGAAGTGAAGACTTGCTCGGGAACTTTTTGGCTTAATTCCATCCGTTTATTATAACGCTCTAAAACCTTACAAGGAAAGCTGTTTCTAAATTCTAAAGTCGTGATTTATCATAAAAACGGTAGACCGCCCCCTCTAGGAAAGAGGGGGCGGTCCTTAAAAATAAACACTCTATAATTTATCCGAGCTGTTGTTTGAGTGACTCCACCTGATCAATAGCTTCCTTTTTTTTCTCCTCATCTAATATTTCCTGCGCCGCCGCCTCCGCTTCTGCCAAAGCCGCTTTGGCTTTCTCCGCATCATCCCCCGCTTCCGTAACAGCAAGCAGGGCTTCAGTAAATCTGGTCTCGTTCACATCCTCTTGAGGAATTTCCTCAACTGAATCCATTTTCTCCATTTTAATTTCTATAATGAATAAACTTATAAAGCTACTCTCTAAATATAATTTAACAACCAACTTATGTCAAAATTTCCGCGGCTCCGTGCCTGATAGCAACAGTGTGTTCGAAGTGAGCGCTTCGCCTGCCGTCAGCGGTTTTGTAAGTAAAACCGTCTTCGTCCAGAATAATTTTTTCCGTCCCTTCGTTTATCATCGGTTCAATGGCGATAACCATTCCTTCGCGTAAAACCTCGCCCGTGCCTTTCTTTCCATAATTAGGAATGTACGGGTCTTCATGGACTTTGTAACCGACACCGTGGCCTGCAAGTTCCCGAACAATACCGTAACCATAGGGTTTTATAAATTTCTCAATAGCGAAACTAATATCACCGACTCGTTTGCCGGCCCGCGCCGCCTTAATTCCCTCTTTAAGAGCTCCCCGAGTGACTTCGATAAGCTTTAAGGCTTCAGCGTCAACTTTTCCAACAGGAATAGTCACGGCTGAATCGGTATAAAGACCACCGTGGATAAGACCCATATCCAAAGAAACAATGTCTCCTTCTTTAAAAATTTTCTCTCTGCCATTCGGCAGGCCGTGGACAATTTCATCATTCGGGGAAACGCAAAGACTGGCTGGGTAGGGCTTGTCTGTATTGCGCGCCCGATAGTTCAAAAAAGCCGGCTTGTCGCCTCCCTCATTTACTAAGCGAAAAGCTAAGTTATCCAACTCTTTTGAAGAAACCCCCGGTCGAGTCGCTTCGGAAAGTTTTTTAAGAATTACCGCAAGCCGCCTGCCTCCCTCGCGCAGGATTGCTATTTCTTCGGCGCTTTTAATGGTTGCCATTCCTAAAGACTACTCCGAAAGGCCTGTCTTTCGCAACACCTCAGCATGAACTTCCTCGATAGTCTGCTCTCCGTTTATTTCAAGAAAATTAGCTTTTTTACTATCCTTAAAATAATGAATGGCTGGCAAAGTATTCTCACCAAACCAAGAAAAACGTCTTTCTATCTCTGCGTCGTCATCATCAAATCTGCCTCTGGCCTTCAAACGCTCCTTAGCCCATTCTTTAGAAACATTTATCAGGAGAATATTCGGTTTATCGTAGCCATAAAAGTTTAAAGCTCCTTCAAGCACAGGAGCTTCATGAAAACGTCTGGCAACACCGTCAAGAACTACATATTCCTTGCCTGTAAGTTTTTCCGCCATTAAATCGGTCCAAAGCCATATGGGAATAAACTCGGGCAGAAGCAAGCCGTTTTCCAGAATTTCATTAACCTTATCTCTGGTATAACCGGAATTGTTTGCCACAAAATCCCTAAGCCGGCCGCCGGTCTCAATATAAACAACCTCTCGCGAAGAATCTTTTTCCTTTAAATGATTAATCAAAAGCTCGGCTTGGGTTCCTTTGCCCGAGCCGGAAATTCCAAAAAAAATAAAAGCTGTGGGTTTTTCCATAGGGAGATTATAAAGCAAAAACCTTTATATTCAAAAGAATTTTGTGGTGAAATAATTATTTTTGTATACTTGTTGTGGAAGGAGGACAAATTATGAGAACTAAGATAACCAGCAAACCAACCGCTATACAGGAAAAGGAGATGTTTGAAATGTCGGAGAGAATCCGAAAAGCAGCAAATCTCATTTGCCCCAGGGGCATAGAGAG
The DNA here is from genome assembly GCA_964603405.1 of uncultured Candidatus Saccharibacteria bacterium. GTDB lineage: Bacteria > Patescibacteriota > Minisyncoccia > Phycocordibacterales > DSPV01 > CAZRUK01. The sequence continues at coordinate 5,147 of CAZRUK010000024.1, read as the reverse complement.
AATACCAATGCAAGCAATTTTGGTTGGTAGAGCTAAGCGCCACAACGGTTACTGGTGGCTGTGAAGCAGATCCGATTAAAAAACGCTCCGTCACCGGAGCGTTTTTCTTTCCAGCTTCAGCTTCTGAAAGTTTTACCTCCAGAAGCGTGTCCGAGCGAGGTTTGTCTTTTTCAAAACATTGCGCAGTCCCGAGTTTTACCTAGGGACGAGCATAGCAATCCGCCTCTGGCGGATATGCGCGTTTTGAAAAAGAGCAAACCGAGCGACTAATACTCCCTCATCGAAATCTGCGCGTCGATTTTCTTCATCAAATCAAGCACAACCGAAACCACAATGAGCAGAGCCGTGCCACCGATAGCAAGAGAAGCAATGCCGGTGATAGCTCGCATAGCAAGTGGCAAAACCGCCACCGCTCCCAAGAAAAGAGCGCCGACTAAAGTGATACGGGTTAAAATCCTAGAAATATAAACCGCAGTCGATTGACCGGGGCGAACACCGGGAATAAAAGCGCCGTTTTTCTGAAGATTTGTCGAAAGAGTGTTCGGGTCAAAAGTGATAGCCGTGTAGAAGTAGGTAAAAAGCACTACCAAAATAAAGTAGGATATCGAGTAAATCCACAAATTGTTTAAGAAAAGATTGAGGTAAGAAGATATTGTTTGAATAATAGAGCTTTCAAAAGTGGCCAAAAAATTCACGATCATCTGAGGAAAAAGTAAGATGGACAAGGCAAAGATTATCGGAATAACGCCGGCTTGATTCAAACGCAAAGGCAAATAGGTTGAGAGACCGCCGTAAACTTTCATGCCCCGAACCCTCCTCGCGTAAGTAATCGGAATCGGCCGCTCGGCTTCAGTAATAACCACTACCCCAAGAACAATAGCCACGGCAGCGACAAGAAAACCAAGATAAAGCGGCACCTGCGAAGCGTCGAAGATGAATAAAAGCTGACTCGTGGCCGAAGGAATTCCAGCCACGATGCCGGCGAAAATCAACAGAGAAACACCGTTGCCAATGCCAAATTCGGTGATAAGCTCGCCGAGCCACATAAGGAACATAGAGCCGGCTGTCACAATGATAATGTTGATAAACATGTCAAAAGATCCGAGATTCGGCAAAACCTGCTGTCTCTCCAAAAGGACAAGAAAAGAATACGACTGGATAATAGCGAGCGGTACGGTAAGCAGTCTTGAATACTGGGTAAATTTCATTCTGCCGGCTTGTCCTTCTTCGTGATAAAGCTCCTTCAATTTCGGGAAAATCATAGTCAGAAGCTGCATAATAATTGTCGCTGTAATAAACGGACCGACGCCAAGCATGACGATAGAAAGATTGGAAAGTCCGCCACCGGAAAAAATGTCCAAGAGTCCCAAGAATTGGTTGCTGGAAAATACCGCCTTAAGTCTTTCCAAATCTATGCCGGGAATCGGAATAGACGCCATCAATCTGAAAATAACCAGAATAGAAATCGTAAAAAGTATTCTCTTTCGTAAAATCTGGTCCCTGAAAATCGCGGCTAGTTTATCAAGAAAAATGGACATTTATTTTAATTTATTGAACTTCCCGCTTTTTCTATTTTTTCCCGAGCCTTAACCGAGAACAAACAACCCGAAATTTTCAGTTTCTTCTTAAGTTCCCCGTCGGCAAGAATTTTGACTATTGGCAATTTACCGGACTTTGATTTTATCAATCCCTTTTCCGCGAGGATTTTCGGTGAGACCATATCACCGCTTTCAAAATTCTTTTCTAGCGCTTCAAGCGTAAAAATCGCCGGCTTGCTCGTAATCGTTAAGTTGCTGTTCTTGCCGCGACCGCGAAGCTTCGGCAATTTTTTAATCATATCTCTTATCTCCGGACGCATTTTTCTGCCGGATCGAGCTTTTTGGCCCTTGGTCCCCCGTCCTGAAGTTTTACCGCGTTTGCCTCCTCGGCCAATCTGCCTTTTTATTTTCTCGGACGTATTTCTTTTTAATTCATGAATTTGCATAAATTATTGTTTGATTTTGTTCGGCGAAGCGGGCGCTTTCTTTTTATTTTTTTTGAAGGGCAATTTGGATAAAGACAAAATGGTAGCACTGGCAACATTCAGACCGTTTTTACTCGGCGATATAATTTTGGCCGTAACATCGCTGATGCCGGCAAGTTCTATAATGCTCCTAGTCGCGCTACCAGCCGCCACACCACGTCCGGGCGCCGGCATTATCATTATTCGCGCACTTGAATACTTTGCGTAAATCGGATGAATTATCGACTTAGTTTTGGTCAAAGCGAGTTCAATCATATTCTTCTTGGCGTTGTTCATGGCTTTTTCTATCGCCAAAGCGGTATCCGCCCCCTTTCCTGTCCCGACGCCTATGCAACCATTTCTGTCTCCGAGTATCATAGCAACACTAAAATTAAATCTTTTCCCTCCGGTTGCCACTCGAGCCACTCTTCGGATGTTTATAATTTTCTGGTCGTATTCTTGGCGAGGAGTTCTACTACCTCTGCTTTTTCTCGTATTTTTCATTCTGTTCCCCGGCGCGCGCGAAAAAAACGGCCTAGTCACAGAAGCCATGGGTTCTGGGATGTTCGTATCCGCGACCACATCCGTCGCCGGAATAACTTTATTTTCTTTTTTTGTTTCTTTTTCTTCCATTTCTTTAAAAAACTAAACCTCCTTTTCTTGCCCCGTCGGCAAAAGCTTTTATTCTGCCGGTATAGACATAACCGCTTCTGTCAAAAACAACTTTTGAAATTTTTTTAGCGCCCGCCTTTTCCGCAATTTTTACTCCAAGCTCCACCGCTTTGTCTATCGGTTTCTTACCCTTAACTTCAGTTAAATTCGCCGCCGCTAAAGTTTTGCCGGATTCGTCGTCAATCAACTGAGCGTATAGAAAACGATTCGACTTGAAAACAGACAATCGCGGCCTTGAAGATGTGCCAAAAACTTTGGCACGGATTCTTCTGTGTCTTCTTTCTCTGCCTGCCGACTTTTTGTTTTTAAGCGTCTTCATAGTTTTTGTTTTTCCACTAACTAAACGGTCTTCTTACCCTGTTTTATTTTCACGACCTCTCCTTCATATCTGATCCCCTTGCCCTTATACGGTTCAGGTTTTTTCAAACTTCTTATCTTAGCGGTAAACTGGCCGACCAACTCTTTATCAAAACCGGAAATAGAAATCAAATTCTTTTCAACTGTAACCTTAAGACCTGCAGGAATTGGGACTTTGACCGGATGAGAAAATCCTATATTTAAAACGATATCACCGCCTTTCACCTCCGCTTTAAAACCAATGCCTTCTATGGAAAGTTTTTTCTGAAAACCTTCATTAACACCCTTAATCATATTTCTTACATGCGAAGCGTATGTGCCGAGCAAAGCTCTTGCTTCTTTATTGGTAGAATTCGCTTTCATTGTTACGCCTTCACTTCCCACATTCAAAGTTATAACAGGCCTGATGTTTCTTCTAAGCTCACCCAAGGGGCCCTTAACAAACACCGTCAAATCCGCAACTGTCACAGTTGTCTTTTCCGGAATAATTATTGGTTTTTTTGCTAAGCGGGACATATTACCAAATTTTGAATAAGACTTCTCCGCCGACCCTCTCTTTTCTAGCGACAACATCAGTCATCAAACCCTTGGGCGTGGATAAAATTGCCAACCCATAACCTCCACGCACAGGCCTCAAATTCTTAGCTTTCTCGTAAACCCGGCAAGAAAGCTTGGAAATTCTTTTGACATCGATTATTTTCGGCGAGTGGCCATCAAGAAACAAAATTCCAACCTCCAAAGTTTTTTTGATTTTTTTCCCTTTCTTTTCAACAGAAGCTAAATATCCTTCTTTAGCTAAAAGTTCGGCAATGGCATGAATAAATTTTGAATAAGGAAAAGAAACTTGCGCCTTGCCCGATTGGCCGGCATTTTTAATTTTTGTTATAAAATCTGCTACGTTATCTTTTACCATGAAGATTTCTTAATTCCGGGAATCATTCCCTCATTGGCAAACTCCCTAAAACAAATTCTGCAAAGACCGAAGTCTCTCATATACCCTCTCTTTCTGCCGCAACGGAAACAGCGCCGAACTACCCGGCTCTTATATTTCGGTTTCTTCTGCGACCTTGCGTATGTGGAAGTTTTGGACATTTTTTAACAAAAAATGGAGCTGGTTCGCTCGGTGTCCTTCGTTTTGTCCATTACTTTCGGGGCTCTAAAACGAGGGATTCGGGCAGTGCCAACTATTTAAAAGCGCCCATACAGGCGCCTAGTCATACTAGCAAAGGAAGAAGGGGGTGTCAACAATAAAAGCTTATGGCTTAGTGCTTGTAGCTTGGGGGAAAAATTTGAAAGACGAGAGAATATCAATGAATGATGGTTTTAGTGTTGATCCGAATGGGCGATAGGAAATATCATAAATCAGACCTTCTTGTTTTAACCAGACCTTCTCATTAACGGTGACAAGATAACCTGATTCTCCCCCACCTTGCGTCACCTGCGCAATTATTCCTTCTACGCCCCCGACTGTGATAGGTTGCGCATCTTTTGCACTCAATTTAGTTACCAACTCCTCTATAGATTCGTTGGTTTGCGAGATATAGATTGTAATTAATAATTTATCATCTCCTAAGGGCGCATCAGTCTGATACATGGTCTGATCATAATTGGAAAGCGTAATTTGAACCAAAACATTGTGAAGGTCACTTTTCAAATTACTCTCTTTAAGATACCACTGTGGGAGATACTTAAACTCAAATCCGTATTTTTCGTTGCGATACGTTAGCCATTCATCCATCGCCGGCGATTCGGCCATCATAGAATTTTCGCTGACGTAAGAAGGGTCAAACACCGGCGCAGGATTTGTGTATTTTTCAATCAACATAAAGATCTGCGGCAGGAAGAAATAGAGAGTGGCGCCTACGGCAATAAGAGTCAGACAAATTATATAAAAAACCACGTAGCTTCTTCGCGATTTTTGAGGAGTTAGCTCAACTGCTTGAGTGGGTTGATGATTGATTATTGGTTCCACCTTTGGAGAAACGGTGGCCGGCTCTGGTACTGGGACAGGCTCAGGCACCGGTTCAAACCTTGGCGTCGGAGGCGGCACAATGGCGCTGTCAATATCTTCCTTTTTCCAGCCGACCTGAAGAAGCTCCGCGCGCATTTCCTCATC
>CAZRUK010000023.1:0-7592 GCA_964603405.1 uncultured Candidatus Saccharibacteria bacterium | reverse complement strand
ATAATTTATTTTACTAGGTATCTACTTTTCGCTTTATTTGTCATATGGAAATTGCCAGAACGTTTTTTGTTTAGTTGGTTGCGGCGGCCTTCTTTGGCGTTGAAATGATTTTGACCGGTTCCGCGCGACTTTATTTTACCCGTGCGGGTAAATTTAAGTCTTTTTGAAAATGCTTTGTTGGTTTTCATTCCGTTAGAAGTTTATAAAACATTTACCTTGCGAAGCGCGAGGGGCGGATAGCTCATCCCGTAAATAAAATACACGGGTTTTCCGTGGTAGCTCTTATCCTACCCCATTTTCCTTTCCCTTGCAAGTCCCTTCTAGGAGCCTTTTTCTATGACCAAAGTCAGTCCTTTGGGGCTCTTTTGCGGAGATTCTGCCACTTTGAATGACTCAGGGATAAAGTTAAGAATTCTTTCAAGTCTTTCTCTCAAAAATTTTTGGTCCATATATTTGGCCCGACCTCTTAGGAACAGGTCTATTTTTATCCTGTGCCCCTCGCGAAGCCATTCGCCGGCTTTTTTCGCTTTCAGGTCCAAGTCGTGATCGCCAGTGCCAATGGTTATTTGAATCGCTTTTGTCTCAACGTTTTGGATTTTTGCTTTGCTGTCTTTCTTTTTTTTGTTTTCGGCGTAAACAAATTTGCCGTAGTCCATTATTTTCGCAACGGGAGGTTTTGCGTTTGGAGATATTTCTATCAAATCAAGTTCCGCTTCGCGAGCTTTTTCTAGAGCTTTATCTAGAGAGATAACGCCGTAGTTTTCTCCTTCCGGCCCTATCACCCTTAATTCATCGGCTCTTATCGCTTCGTTTATTCTTGTTCTTTGTTGCAAATCTTTTTTGAGATATATTAACGCCTAATTTATATCATAATATCCATCGCAAAACAATTTTGTCGGTAATAAAAAAGCGGGCCATTTTGTGGTCCGCTTCGCGGGTCCCGTGAAGGGACAATTATGCGTGGAAATGCTCGCCCGGATCCAAGTGGTTTTCTAGGTGTGCAATACATTCTAGGAGATTTGGTTCGTGGTGAAATTCTTCACCCGTGTACCATTGGTTGTCTGGTTGTTTGGCCTTAGCCAATATCTCCAGATTGTGCTTCCTTAGCCGAGCCTCGATGGCCCTGCGCTCTTCTTCAGAGGGCAGAGATTCCTCGTCTTTCATATTGAGTCCTTTCGAAGAAAGTTTCTGTTTACAGTTTATACCCGCCGCGCCTGCTTGCAAGATTTTTATGAACAATCAAAACCCCGCCCCTCGATAAGCTCAGGGCGGGGTTTTACGCATTTCAATTAAAAACCTCTATTTCACTATCGAATGGACCAATTCCTTCGGCAAGGAAGCGGTTTCTTTCAGTGCGTCTTTTATGGAAGCGCCCACTTCGCCGCCGATTTCATCGGCCGCTTCAACCGCTCCCACTAGAGCGCTTTTAGTGGCTTCAGTGGCGTCTACACCGAGTTCGCCGGCTGCTTTTACGGCTCCGGATACGGCGTTAACGGCCGCGCCAGCCACATCTCCACCAAGCTCGGCGGCGCCTTGAATCGTTCCCTTAACGGCGCTTTTTGCCGACCCGACGATGTCTCCGCCGATTTCTTTCGCTCCATGAAGAGCGCTTTCCACGACGGCCGCGGCTCCGTCGGTTGCGCTTGTCGCTGTGCCCGCAAGCCCCATAATGGCGCCCTTTGTCACACCAGCGACCGTATTTACGGTTTCCCCGGCGATTTCACCGGTATCTTTTACCGTGCCTACTACCACGTCCTTAACGGTTGTGCGAAGAGTGTTTACGATGTCTCCGGCGCCGGTGATGGCGGCTACGACAGCGTTCTTTGTTTCGTTGATTATTTTGTCTATCATTTTATTTTCTAAACTATTAAAGATTTATATATTGTAGCACCCAATTTTGCAAAAAGGTGTGAATAAAAAAGCTAAGGTTTAAAGTAAGAAACTTTGGAAGTGGCAATCTCCTGATATAATTTAGCGATGGTTACAGCTATCGTAGCTCTTGTCCCCATTCTCTCGTTGCTTATTTTTATGGTTGTTTTGGAAAAGCCCGCCTACAAAGCCGCGACGATTTCTTTGCTGATAACGATTCTTGCTGTCTCTCTTTATTGGCGAATGGATGGAGCTTGGATAAACGCTTCCGTCATCAAAGGATTTATGCTTGCTTCGGAGATAATGTTTATCTTGGTGGGCGTATTTTTAATGATTGCGGTTTTAAAACAGGGGCGCGCCTTCTCCTTCATTAATTATTTTGTTTTTAATTTATCAAGGGACGCGAGAGTCCAAGCAATACTTATGGCATGGTTCTTGGTGTCTTTTATGGAAGGCATTGCCGGTTTTGGCACGCCGTCAATGATTGCCGCCCCCTTGATGGTCTCTTTAGGTTTTTCACCCCTTGCCGCGGTTGCTGCCACTCTTGTCGGTGATAGCATGGCCGTGACCTTCGGCGCTGCCGGTGTTCCTATGACTATCGGTATTGCAGAGGGTGTGAGTGCCGCGCAGTCCTCGATTCTTGGGGCTGATTTTGTTTACCAGGTGTCTATTACAACAGCGCTTTTTCACTCGGCACTCGGGCTTTTTCTGCCTTTTATAATCATCTGTCTTTTGGATTTTATTTACAGCAGAAGTTTTCGGCGGGCTCTCGCTTTTTGGAAATTTTCTCTTGTTGCCGGCGCTGTTTTTGCCGTGCCTTATCTACTAACGGCCATTTTTCTGGGTCCGGAGTTTCCAACTATCATTGCTTCGATAGTGGGAGGGTTTATTGTCATAATGCTTGCCCGGCGGAGAATTTTCTTTCCCGAAGACGAATGGGTTTTTCATAATGCTCGGGAAGCGGCGATGTCGGAACTTGCAAGCCACGAGCATCGGCCGGAGTTTTACATTAAAGCCGTTGTTCCGTATATCGTTGTTGTTCTTCTTCTTGTTATTACCAGAGTCGATATTTTTTCTGTAGGCGAATTTCTATCCGGAATGTCTTTCCCCATAGACCAAATATCCGGTGTGGCAGTCAGCCACAATTTCGCGCCGTTTTATTCGCCGGGTTTTTTCTTTTTAATTGCCGCTGTAGTCGGGTTTTTTGTTTATCGGGGGCGGGTAAGCGACTTAAAAGCGGTAGGCAAATCGATTTTGGGAAAAATCCTGAAAGTCTATGTGGCTTTGGCCGCGGTTCTCGCTATTGTCCAAATAATGGTTTTTTCGGGACATAACATAAGTGGTTTGCCGAGTATAACGAATTATATGATGAATATATTATCCGGCGCCGGTTTTTTCTGGCCTATTTTCTCGCCGATGGTTGGGCTTTTCGGTTCTTTTATCGCGGGCAGTTCAACTGTTTCGAATCTGATGTTTTCATCGCTTCAAGTTGAAACGGCTTTTGTTGTCGGTATTTCTCCGATAATAGGGCTTGCTCTCCAGTCGGTTGGTTCTGCGGTGGGGAATATGTTTGCAGTTCATAATGTTGTGGCGGCCTCCGCTGTTGTTCACCTTGAGGGAGACGAAGGCAAAATAATAAAATACAACGCTGTGCCGGCGCTTGTTTATACGATTCTTGCTGGAATAATCGGATTGATAGTGGTTAATTTGTTTTAAAAAATGTCTTGCGCCAGAGGCGCAAGACATGTGAGGGATCTCACGGGTAACTTACATTGCCCGTTTGGCGTACGGGTGACCACCGGCAAATGGCGTGGGTCGGAGGGAAACCGCGAACTTTGGTGTGACCGATAAAAACCAATGAATCTTCCTCGGTTGGAAATGATTGTTCCACAACTAATAGAATTCTTGCGTTCCCGCTCCTGAAAAGGGCTGTTTTCCTTTCAGAGTCACAAGCTCTTGGCCCTCGGGTGAGAGGAAACGTCAGTAATTTTTTCATTGTCACCTTTCTTTTCGTTGTCCAAATAAAAATTAACACAAATGTCGTCGAAAGAAAATATTGGGTAGTTTTTCTTTATGTTGTGGCGGTTCCCACCGCTGTTTATCTTGAGAGAGGTGAAAGCAAGATAATAAAATACAATTTTTACCCACGGCAGGATACTCGCTTTTAGCAGGCAAATTGGATTGAGTAGCGTTTATTTAGAGTGGGGGAAAAAGATTTGCTGGGGGAATATTTAAGTCATTTCAATCTTGCGTTATACTTTATACATGAAGGACAAAAAATTTCTCCTAATGTTTGTAGCTGTAATTCTTGCTCTTATCATTTCGCTTGCGCTGGTGGTTTTTGCATATCTGTTTCAGTATAAGGGAAAGGCGGAAATCCCAGATACTGACAGGCAGATTTTGTCGCAGGAGGAAAAAAATACAACAAACGTGGGAGGGGATTTGTCAGGAGGTAATAATAAGATTCCAGCAGAAGTCACTACGCCAGAAGCTATACCCGATTTATTTGGCGTATTTAAGTCCGAAAATTCTCCTTATAGCAACATTATTGGTTATCTGGCTTCTGGAGCGTTTGTAATTTATGTTCCAGATTGGTTGGCGGCAAACTGGAAAATGTCTGCTGAGAGCACTGATACCAAGCTGGTTTTTGTGCCACAAGAAGATTATGAAGGACGGGACTTTTCCGATATTGTGTTGACCGCGAAGCCATCGACTGAAGCTTATAACGCCGAATGGCTCTATAGCGAGGAGTTGAGAACACGCGATGGAAATTGGATAAAAGGAGAAGTTCTTTTGAACAAAGACGGCGATATGATTATTTACCACACGCATTATATTTCTGGGGATTATTTTTATGACACCTATTTTTTTAACGGGAATGGAAAAACCGGAGAAGTAACTTTTGTGGGCAAAACAAAAGATGACATCTATTATTCTCAAAAGATTCAGGGATTTGTGGAAAGCATAGGGAAGGGCAAACTGCAGGGATAAAATTTTAACGCAAGCTAAAATCTGCTAGCATTAGGGCATGGCTGATTTAGCCCGCAATAAAAAGGCATATTTTAATTATGAAATCTTGAATGAATACGAGGCGGGTTTAGAATTGTTCGGCCACGAGGTGAAATCGGCGCGAAAAGGAAGTATAAATCTGGAAGGCTCGCATGTAAGCGTTCGGGGTGGGGAAGTCTTTTTGCTCAATGTGAATATCGCGCCGTATCAGCCGAAAAATACGCCTGCGGATTATGATGCCCTTCGGCCGAGGCGTTTGCTTTTGAATAAGGAAGAAATCGGCGAGCTTGCGGCGGCGGAAAGTAAGAAAGGATTGACAATTGTACCATTATCAGTGTATAATAAAGGCCGAAGAATAAAAATTAAGGTTGCTATCGTTCGTGGCAAGAAAAAATATGACAAGAGGGAAATTTTGAAACGCCGCGAAGCAGATAGGGATGTTGCAAGAACTTTGAAAACATATGAAGTATGAATTAGGAAGTAGGAATTATGAAGTGGGCTATCCCATAATTCATAACTCATAATTCTTGATTCATACATCCCCGAAAAATGAATTTTACGGGTAAAATTCATTTTTCGGGGATGATAGGCATCGACAGTTGACGATTTTCTAATGCGCAAGTAGAGCTCTCGTAACTCTTTAAACTGCGGGAAAAATACAACTGCCAAAAAAACAGTTGCAAGCGTAGTTTCTCCGTACTTCGGTGCGAAGGATCTTGCGTTCGCTTACGTTTCTTAACCTAAGCGATGCTTGCTCCGCGGACCTCCGATAAGCGGGATCAAGTATTATATTTTCGGGGTAGGACAAATGGATTTCTCGACATTTGCCCAAAACCTAGAGAAAAATTTGTGCGCTTTCTGTTAGTCTCAAAACGCGCAAGTAAACAGACTAACTAAACTTGTAGATACATTAAAAATCTTCTTCTGCACGGCGGTTCGATTCCGCCCATCTCCACCAACAAAAACAGCCCTAGAAATATGGGCTGTTTTGCGTACAGAATCAGATGGTTAGAACCAAATTGTTTTACTATTGACAGGTGATAATACATATGCTAGGATAGTTATGGTTAGTTCTTTCAAACCGAGACCAGTCAACTCTCCGAAAAGGTCACTAGAAATGGGCATGTACCTATGTGTCACCCCTAGTCGCCACCAATGTGGATCAAGGTGAACACGAATTCAGCTTCTAGCTGAAAGGTAGTAATCCTCTGTCCTAGGAAGTTGACACCCTACCTGCGTTCGCGCTGGTAGGGTTTTTTATTTCACAAAACAGGTTCTCCTCCTCCGCTTTCGCTACGGACGGACACAGTAACATCGTTCAGGAATTGCCCGAGCATTCGCGAAGCGAAGTGCTTTAGGGCATCTCCATAACCCAACAGCTCTAACTTATTGGGCTGTTTTGAGTAAAGATGAGGGGAAGTGGAACTTGTCTAAGTTTATTCGATAACCTCTTCCTTGCCCCGAAACGTTCCAACAACATCGTCACCTTCTACCTTAAGATGAATTGCTTCGCAGTTTTTGATTCCTTCCTCGTGAAAAGTCTTCTCAAGCATATCCATAAGATAATTTTCGTGTCCAAACGCAAGTATTTTAACTTTCTTTTCCAATCCGGCTGATTCAGCCTTTTTTAGACCAAATTTTAATAGCTTAATCAGATTCTGCATTTGAGAACCGTGCAGTTCCGCGGCAGTTGAGATTTCCGGTAAAATCTTTTTGACTTCTTCACTGTGGGCCGCCAAATTAGCTCCGAATGAACCTCTGTCGTCAGTTTCTATTATTTTTGAGGCCTCCTCAAATCTGGTCTTGAGCTCAGACGGGACGGCGTCCCAATTTATCGGACTCCTCTTTTTTGGAGAGTTAAAAACGCTGTCGAGAACGACATTTGTTTTTTTGTCTGGATAAATTGAAAGATTCTCAATCACACGAATCTCTCCTTCACCCATTTCTTCAGCATGTTTATTTCTAGTGTGTTCAGGTTTCAAGATTTCAAATCCTTTCTGGTGAGCAATCTGGCGATATATATTAGCTGTCTCAATCGCGCGGGCTTCGTTGCTGGAAGCAAAAAATAAGATCTCCTCGCTCGGATTCAATTCGGAAAATAATTTCTCCGCTTCTTGTTTTGCAAGTTCAACTCCCTTTTCAGGCAAATCAGGAAATTCCTGTTCATCTGGATTTAATTGCCCCATGGGATTATCCGAGCCGGCGATTTTCCCATATGTCTTATAAGAAGAAACACTGTGCCTAATAAAAGCTGCGTTGGATTTTTCCTTTTTATCTTTTAACTTCTCCAAGTCTACCCCTTCTCTTTTTTCAAAATTACTACCTTCAAATTTATTCATATAAATCTTGATTAAGCTCTACTAAGTATTTTTATAATGCCTTTTTCGGCATCAACATCAATTTTATCACCATCTCTCAGAACGTGAGTGGCAATTTTGGTCCCAATAACACATGGTATGCCCAGTTCTCTGCTTACAATAGCAGCATGGGAAGTGATACCGCCTTCGTCCGTCACAATAGCTTTGCTTTTGCTTATTAGTGGCATAAGTTGTGGACGAGTCTGACCAGCGACGAGAATCGAATCTTCTCTCATTAGTTTCATTTTTTCAATCAAGTCATCAGTCCATTTGAACACAACGGCTGTACCAATAATTTTACCTTTCATAGCCACTTTCCCTTTAAATTCTTTAACTTGAGAATAATCAAATGTTTCC
>CAZRUK010000022.1:0-7652 GCA_964603405.1 uncultured Candidatus Saccharibacteria bacterium | reverse complement strand
ATTGAATCAGAAACTCCACCGCTTCATCATCACACGATGCCACGATGGCGTTATCGAGCACATGAAGGTCTTCAAAATTTTCTGCGAGGGAGATCAGGCCTTTATCTCTGGTGATTTCATCAACTTCCGGTTTTTGCATTTGCCTCAAAAATTGCCGGGCATAAGCTGATAACGATTCCACGTAACGGCGCTGGCCCTCGGCAAAAATGGTATCGAAAGCAAGAGAAGATTTGCCGGAGCCGGAGAGGCCGGTAAAAACAATCATCTTGTTGCGGGGCATCTCCACGGTAATATTTTTCAGATTATGAGTGCGGGCGCCCTTCACAATTATTTTGGATTCTTTGTCTTTCATGTATACGACTAAACGCCCCTCGCCTCGGCGTATAGGGGTGTATAGGGCAATCAATATAACATCTGTCGAAACAAAACAAAAGCTCCGCCCTTATTACGAAGCGGAGCTTTATAAATCACAACTATTTAGCCAAAACCGACATAGTTTGTTTAATTTCATCCACTATTTCATCCAAAGTCATGGTTGCTTTTACCAAAAATTTCGCGGCGCCGAGTTCTTCCCCTTTTTGAATATCGCTTTTTTGTCCCAAATTAGACAAAAGTATAACCGGGACGCTTTTAACTTTATCGTTAGCTTTGAGTCTTCTTAAAATCTCGAAGCCGTCTATGCCGGACAATAAAATATCAAGAACAATAATATCGGGCATTTCTTTCTCAACGATGGACAAAGCTTCTTCGCCGTTAGTCGAGTGAACCAAAGTACAACCCTCACCCACAAGTTTCCTGGAAATAATGTCGCTTAAAAACTTGTCATCCTCCACCCACATAACCTTCTTGCCGGTTAAATTGCCACCGGCCGCACCATCCCCCCTCAAACTTTTCTCGAGTTGTCTTTTTACCTTAATTACCACTTCCTCGGGATCAAACTGGGCCTTAACCATATAATCCTTAACTCCCATAGAAAGAGCTCTGTCTATCTCGACCGGCTGGCCGGAATTGGAAACAACAATCACCGGAATATCTTTTAACTCCGGGTCTTTATTCTTCTCTTCGAGAACTTCATAACCACTCTTGGTAGGCAAAATGATATCGAGCAAAATTAAAGCCGGTTTTATTTCTTTCATCTGTTGCAACCCAACTTCCCCATCTCTTGCCAAATACGCGGTTAAACCAGCGCCGTTCATTTTCTTAACCAAAACATCGCCGAGAAAGACATCATCTTCAATTATGAGAATGTTTTTGTTTTCCATAAGTTCTAAATTATTTTTGTATCTTTATAGGCCGGCAAGGTGAAATAAAAAATAGTCCCCTTGTTTTCCTCGCTTTCAAACCACACTCTCCCTTTGTGCATTTCTATTATTTTCTTTACCATATAAAGACCCAGACCCGTACCGCTGGTTTCAACCTTGATCGCATTGGAGGCGCGGAAAAATCTCGAGAAAATTTGCGGTTTTTGTTTTTCCGGAATGCCAATACCGTTGTCTTTTATTATCACTAAAAACTCACCGTTCAGTTTTTCTATCTTTATAGTAACCAACCCCCCCTCCATTGTATATTTGATGGAATTCTCCAGCAAATTCTGAATAACAGCCCTAATTTTCGTGGCATCTACAACCACCTTAAAATTGTCCGTGGGTGAATTATCAAATCGAACTTGGACTTTCCGTCTTTCAGCATTGGGCATAACCTCGAACAACACATTTTCAACCAGATCGCGCAAATTTATTTTTAACTGCTCAAATTTCACTTTCCCCGATTCTATTCTGTCAGCGGCAAGCATATCATTAACCAAACTTATCATACGTTCGTTGTTTTCGTAACTTTTCATAACAAAAACTTTCTGGTCGTTGGTCAACTCGCCAAAATCGCCATTTATGAGCATATGCAAAGTCCATTTCAAACCCGAGAGAGGTGTACGAAGCTGGTGAGCTACGACAGAAACAAACTCGCTCTTTTGTCTCTCAAGATTTTTCGATTCGGTAATATCTTCAAGCCAAATGGAACCATACGCCCTGCATTTGTCCCCATCGCACTCGTCAACTTTGCTGAAAATAAGCTGGAATATATCATTACCGGCATCCATTTCCGGAATAAGAAAGGGTGTGGCAACCGAAGCAGCACCGAAACATTTGTCGATATCCACTCCCTTAAAAATTTCGGCTATACGTACTTTGACCATTTCCAAACCGGCGCTTTCACTAAGTCGGAGCATTTTTCTGGCCGCATAGTTCACAAAAATTACTTCTATCCTCTTATCAAAAAGGATTACGCCCTCTTTCATGTTCTTGGTTACAATATTCAACTTGGCGTTTTGATCCCGAAGTTTTGACCAAGCGGTTTCCAACTCCAAATGAAGTAAATAGTCTATAGCGTAAAAAAAATTTTTTACGAGACCGTTTTTCTTGGCAACAACGCTATTTTTTGTATTTTTAGAATCCATTCAGACTCTAACATTATAACCTTTACAATTAACCAAGCACCATGTGTTGTGGACAGCAATCAATTGCCGCCAATTCTATTTTTATCCAATAGAAATTTTATTTCATCTCTAATTATTGCCGCCGACTCGAAATCCAGATCTTTTACAGCAGCATTCATCAATCTTTCTTTCTCCTTTAACAAATTTTTAATATCCCCCTTGTGCGCCGCAATATCTAAATCCAGTTCCCTTTTTGCCGTTTTTCGGCGCTCTCCTTCTATTTCTTCGGTTATATCTTTAATGTTTTTGATTATGGTTTTGGGAGTAATACCGTGTTTTTTGTTGTAAGCTATCTGTAATTTTCTTCTACGCTCGGTTTCAGAAACCGCTTTTTCTATCGAACCGGTCATTCTGTCGCCGTAAATTATCACCCGGCCGAGAACATTTCTTGCGGCCCGGCCGATAGTTTGGATAAGTGAAGTTTCGCTCCGCAAAAAACCCTCCTTGTCCGCATCCAAAATACCGATAAGGGAAACCTCCGGCAAATCAAGCCCTTCGCGCAAAAGATTCACCCCCACTAAACAATCAAATTTGCCCCTGCGGAAATCGGTAAGGATAGTAATTCTATCGATGGTTTTTATTTCACTGTGGAGATATTCGGCCTTAATGCCCGATTCCTTAAGATAAGCGCTTAAATCCTCAGCCATTTTTTTGGTCAGCGTAGTAGCAATCACCCGACCCCCGTTTTTAATATCCGCTTCCGCTTCTTTCATAAAATTTTTGATTTGGCCTTCGTATTTTGCGCTTGGCGTAATTGGCCTCAAAATTATCTTCGGGTCAATGAGACCTGTTGGGCGGATAACCTGTTCAACTATTTTATCGGAAATTTTCCGCTCGTATTCCGCCGGAGTGGCTGAAGTAAAAATTATCTGGCCAACTCTCTCCATAAACTCCCCGAACTTAAGCGGCCGATTGTCGGCGGCGCTCGGCAATCTAAACCCATGGTCAATCAAAGTTTTCTTGCGGGAAGCGTCGCCAGAATACATACCACCAATTTGCGGCACGGTTACATGGCTTTCGTCGATAATAGTCAAAAAGTCCGGATTGCCATTCTTATCTTTCGGAAAATAAGACAACAATGTGTCGGGCGGTTCGCCGGACAACTTACCCGAGAGGTGGCGCGAATAATTTTCAATGCCATTGGTATAGCCAATCTCTTTCATCATGGCAAGATCGTAATTCGTTCTTCTTTTCAATCTTTCTGCCTCCAAAAGTTTTCCCGCTTTCTCAAAATGCTTCAATCGCTCTTTTAATTCGGATTTGATATTTTTCAGAGATTTATCTATTTTTTCTTTGTCGGTAATAAAGTGTTTGGCCGGAAAAATAAAAACGGTTTCGGAAGACTTGAGGTGAACACGGCTAATCAAATCAAAAACTCCTATCGAAGTAATACGCCCATTTTCAATTTCAAAGCGATAAAGCTCTCTTTCGTTAGCTGGCACGATTTCAACTGCGTTGCCCAAAGCCCTAAAAAACCCCGGACTTAAATCGGCATTAGTTCTTTCGTAGTGGATACCAACAAGCGCTCGAATAAAATCGCCGCGCGAAATTTCCTTACCGACAAATAATTTAAGATTAACTTTCTCATATTCCTCGGGACTGCCGAGACCGTAAATACAGGAAACACTTGCCACTACTATCACATCACGTCTTGTCAAAAGCGCTTGGGTAGCGGCGTGACGGAGTCGTTCAACCTCTTCGTTAATCATCGCCTCTTTTTCTATATAAGTATCGGTTATCGGTAAATACGCTTCCGGCTGATAAAAATCGTAGTAAGAAACAAAATAATGGACTGCGTTTCCCGGAAAAAAATCTTTATACTCCTGAGCCAGCTGAGCAGCCAAAGTTTTATTGTGGGCGATAACTAAGGTCGGTTTGCCGATTTTTGCAATAACATTGGCCACAGTGAAAGTCTTACCCGATCCCGTTACACCAAGAAGGGTTTGGTGGCGCATATTGCTTTTTAAACCGGCAACCAAAAACTTAATGGCGTCTGGTTGTGAACCGGCCGGCTTAAAAGAACTTTTTATATTAAAAATGCCCTTGACCATTCGCTTACTATATATCTTGCTATAAATTCAGGCAATAAAAGAAAAAACCCTGCGTAGCTTCTTCAACAGATGTGTCAAAAAAGAACGCAGGGTGGTGCCGGCAATTACCGCGGACAGCGGCCATTGCTAGCAGAGTCTCTCGTGGATACTCTCTGGAATCCTTAACGAGAGAAATACTATCCGCAAAGAACTATCTCCGGCGATTCCTTGAAAACCAAAGCTCTGAGATTGTGTGGAATCCAGCCAAGTCCTTTGTAGTAAATGACTTTCTGCCAATTCTCATCGGAAAGGCTGCACCTCCACCCAATCGTGCCATGTGTACGCTCGGCACGGAGCGAATTACCTGGGCAGACGAATACCGGATCTTCTTTAGAAGAGCCGTATGTCTGACCTCTGGCTTTACGTATTGACATAACGGCCTCCCATCTTTGCGCTTTAAAGAACTGTTTCGTCTAAATCTCGCGCCATGACCTTAAACGAAATGAACCCCTACTCTGGGGCTCATTTTAATGATTCTTTTTTTGTTCTTTTCAGGGCCTAAGCATCATTAAAATGAACCTCGATAGCGAATGGCTTATCGGTTACTACGAGACAAATTGAATATGACATTGACCTCATGCTTTTAATTATAGACAACTAAACCAACAAGTCAACCCCTCCTAACCCTTATAACCGTAAAGAAACTCTTTTTTATACTCCTTCAGGCGATTTTCCAAAATAGCCTTTCTTATGTCCCCAACGAGGCCGTTTATAAATGCTAAATTGTGTATTGAAGCCAAAGTGGCGGCGAACATTTCTTTAACACGAAACAGGTGGGCTAAATATGATCTGGTGTAGTTTTTACAGGTATAGCAACCGCAATTATTATCCACAGGCTTCATATCATTGGTATAGGCCGCATTGGTTATATTTATTTTCCCTTTACTTGTATAAAGACTCCCTGTTCGGCCAAGTCTGGTGGGCATCACACAGTCAAATGTGTCACAGCCGTTTTCTACCGCAAGCAATAAATCCTCGGGCTCTCCTATGCCAAGAAGATGTCTCGGTTTATTTTCCGGCAAAACCTCGTTAACCCAGCGCACAGCTTTTGCCATATCTTTTTTCTCAAAAGAACCCCCTATACCAAAACCGTCAAAAGACATGTTTGCTACAATCTTGGCGCTTTCTTTTCTTAAATCCTCAAATCTACCCCCTTGGACAATGCCAAAAAGGGATTGCTTTCCGCCAAGTCGAATGTGCTCTTCAAGACATCTCAATGCCCAACGATGAGTTCTGTCAATCGCTTCTTTTTGATAGTCATACGAAGACTCTGGCGATGGACATTCATCGAAAGCGAATATTATATCGGCGCCGATATCATGTTGGATTTGGATCGACTTTTCCGGCGTAAACCGGTGTTTACTTCCGTCAATATGGGAACGGAAAGTTACTCCACCTTCGTCGATTTCGACAAGTTTGGGTAAGTCCTCGTTCGCAAAATTATCCGCGCCATTTCTTTTTTTGCTTTCATTTTTTTTGCCGCCGAATTTCGACAATCTTTTGCCATAAGCCGCCCCCAAAGAAAAGACCTGAAATCCTCCCGAGTCGGTCATAGTTGGACCAGTCCAATTCATCATTTTCCCCAAACCTCCGGCCCGCTTCACGACCTCTGCTCCCGGTTCAAGATAAAGGTGGTAAGTGTTTCCGAGAACTACCTGCGCGCCCGTTTCCTTAACTTGTTCCGGCGACAGAGCTTTCACCGTAGCTTTGGTGGCCACCGACACAAAAGCGGGTGTCTCAAAAAATCCATGTTCAGTAACACATGTAGCCACCCTAGCCATAGAACCGGAATCTTTTTTGACAATTCTAAAATCAATCGACATAAGCGGAATAAAAACAAAACTAATACCTTTACACTACTTTGAGACGTTAAGAAGCGCAACTTCAAAAACCAGCGCGGTGTTCGGAGGAACCAGGACTTTTCCAAAATTATCTTTTAGGCCAACCTTCCCATAACCAAATTCCGAGGGGATAACAAGCCTTCTTACTCCACCCTCTCTCATACCGACAAGCCCCTCATCCCATCCCTCAATAACTTCTCCCCTTCCTAAAGTAAACGAAAAAGGCGTATCTTCGCTAAAAGGACTACTCAAAATTTCACCTTCTTCCGTCCATCCTTTATAGTTCACAACCAAATTGCTCCCCAAATAGGCGGACTTCCCTTTGCCGATCACAACATCATAAGTTTCAAGACTATCATAAGTCACCGGCAACAAACCGTCTGATTCGTCGGAAGAGAAGAAAATAATTACAGACTGACCGCTATTTTTGAAAAACAGTAAATCGTCAGCAAAAAATAGGCCGACAACAAAAACTGAAACCATGACAACTATGATCATCCTCAGTTGTTTCATTAAATATATTTTACAACAAGTTTGGGGATTACAACATGTTTGCCAACAACTCTTATAGGAATTAAAATAGTGGCTATGGATAAAGATAAAAAAGATCTCTGGGATTACAAGAGCTCTTTTTCTCCCATCACGGCGGAGGAAGTGGAAAAAGATGCCAAAGAAAGGCTTTCGCTTATTCACAAAGAATTTTCCGAAGGTTTTACGTTCATCAGAAAATATCCGAAGTCGGTAACAATTTTCGGGTCATCAGTCCTTCCAGACGATGATTTGCACTATAAGCAAGCAAAACAGCTCGCCGGCAAATTATCCAAACTTGGTTATACAATCGTAACCGGGGGCGGTCCGGGAATAATGGAAGCGGCAAGCAGGGGCGCCTTTGAAGCGGGGGGCCAGTCTGTCGGACTAAATATAAAACTTCCCTATGAACAAAACGTTAATAAATATTTGACGGACCGATATGAATTTTATTATTTCTTCTCCAGAAAAGTGGTGCTTTCTTTCGCGGCGGAAGCTTATATATTTTTCCCGGGCGGGTTCGGAACTCTAAATGAGTTTTTCGAAATAATCACCTTAGTCCAAACTAATAGAATAAACCGTGTACCACTAGTCCTTGTTGGCTCTGATTTCTGGGAACCCTTCACCAACTTGATAGAAAAACACTTGTTCGGAACATATAAAACGATTAAGAAAGAGGATGCCGGCATTTACTGCGTCATA
>CAZRUK010000021.1:0-8170 GCA_964603405.1 uncultured Candidatus Saccharibacteria bacterium | reverse complement strand
CTTTGTCATTTTTCAAAAGACTTTCCGCATAGACTTCCTGCTTCTCTGAAAGGTATTTATAGAAAATAAAACCAAGGATGTAGTTTTTGTACTCATCCGCGTTCATACTGCTACGGAGCGTATCTGCCACCGCCCACAACTGTTTTTCTAAAAGTCTTTTTTGTTCCTCTGACATAATTATTGTTGCTCTAAAAATTCGATAACCGACTGTTTTTCAATTCGGTATCTCTTAAATCTTGGGCTAGTACTAATGTCTATTGCCCTTAGCTTTCCTTGCTCAATCAGCTTTTTTACCGTGAGCGTAGAACGGACTGGAAACCAAGGCTCGTCTACAAGCTCCTGGGTCGTATAGTAGTCCTTTGTAATCTTGTTTTTATCTATTTCCATGTTTCTTAAAAAGCTCGATAATTACTTAGATTTATTATATAATACTTGTATTCGTTTTGCGAGTTATATAAATATGGAATTAACACACGAACACAAGAAGCAACTGGAAAGTTTTCTTGAAGATTTCAAAAAGACTTCAATGGTTGAGGATAGGAATGTCAAAATGCACTTTGATGCTTTTGATAAGCAACGCATGGAGGCAGTCCCTGACCTAAAAGCTATGGTCGTTGATTTTCTTACTGGTAAATTATCGCTTGTAGATTTTAAGGAAAAAAGTGACTCCGTGAGCCGTACTGTCCCATATTGGGGCTTCAAGGGTTTTAGCGGACAGATGCAACTCAATCAATATGTAAACAATATCGAAGATGCTGAAAGAGAAACACAATTGAAGAACGTTCTCACGCTTCCTATATCAATAGAAGAAGCATCGCAGAAGATAAATTCCATGGCGGAATATCTAAAGCGATTAAAGACCGAAACAGACAATCCAAAAAGCATTCCGCGTACAAACCAATCTTTTATGCTTTCGTATTTTTGGGAAGTACAAAACCCCGAGCTATATCCCGTTTTCTTTGGCTCATCAAAGAATATCCTAGAAAGCATCGGGTTTGATTTTAAGAGCCAAGATACGCCAGGCGATGAGTATAAATACTTTGCCGACATCATCTATTCTATTCGTGCATATTTTGAAACAGAGAAAGGTGTTAAAGAACAATTTCCGATATGGTTCGTTGAGCATGTGCTTTGGAGAGGATTCGCGAAGCAACACGCTGACACAGAAGTTGTAACAACGAAAAAAGATACTCCAATCATTAGAGAATCTAAACAAATACCTGGCGAAAGTTGGATTCCGCCTATCATTGCGGACTTGGAACAGCTTGCTCTCAATCAAGAGACCGAGTGGTCAAAGAAGCGAGGCATCAAGCCAGAGAAAGCGTTTGAAACAAAACTGCGATATGTATTCACGATTCTCGGCTTTGATGTAACCGAACTGGGGCAAGGTAGGGGCAGAGAGCCAGACGGCGTAGCAATTTCAACCGACGGGCATTCTGGCTACTATGCTGTTATTTATGATGCAAAGGCGCGAGAAAAAGAATATGCAATCGGTACTGGTGATAGAGAGATAACCGAATATATTAAAAACAAAGAGCGTGAGCTACAGCGACAGAGAGTAAACAAGGTATCGTTTCTAATTGTGTCTTCCGAGTTTACCGAAAGCCCCTCGCTCGAAACTTCATTAAAAGATATTTACCGAGCAACCCGCGTGCCTGTTATTTTAGTAAGAGCAAAAGACTTACTAAGTATTGTTGAACGGAAGCTCTCCAATGCGGACATAGACCATTCACAACTTGAAGACTTGTTCTTGGAAACTGGTATTTTGTCCAACGAAAAGATAGTGGATATTTTAGGGTAGTATTGTTCTTTGAAAGATTGAGGGTAGCTGTGGCTATCTCGGAAGAAAAATCCTGTCATGCACGTAGTTGACAACTTCCTGCCTCTGCAAGGCAGGATTTATCAGCTAGTTCGCAAAAGCCTATGGCCAAAACGAAAACATCTGCGTACGGCAAACAGAAACAAAAAATTGTTCCTGTTCGTGGTTATCGCAGGAACGGCAAGAGAATCAAACCTCATCGTCGTTCAACTCCTAATTAGTTAGGAGTATGTGGCTCACTCTTCACGGGGTAGCCACAATTACTCTCAATTACAATGATACTATTTTCATTAAAAACTGTCTGACTAAACAGTGTATAACTCTTTAGCTTTATATAAATCTTCTCTCTGAATAAAGCTTGCTTGGCTTAATTCTTGCTCCACACGACCCCAATTAACGCTTCTGAACATATCTAACGCTTGGAGCAAAACAAACATCACCGCCTTCAGGGCGGTTTTGTTTTGCCCCGAGGAGAGGAAGTGATGTTATCGCTTCCGTCAGGATTCGAAAGGATCGTTGGGCTCCCGCGAAGCAGGCATACGAACACCCGCGCATGGTAATCGAGAATCCTGCCGCTGGGTGTTGCGAAGGTCATGATACATTACGGTGGAGTTGACAATATACTGTCCGTGTGATAGTATAGTTTTGGTGAAAAAGTTTGACCGTTCTTCCAATCGGTCCGCTGTCCAAGCGGAAGTTCGTTCGGTTCAACCTCTAAATGCACGAGCCATTCGGTGGGAGAAATGGTTTGCAAACCTAACTCCTGTGCAGCAACGGTTCGTTCGTGAAGAAAATCGCTGTCCATCCATGGTTACTTATGGACCTGACAGTAGCGATGCACAGGTTCCTGACCTGTCGTAGAACTGAACATAACTAAAACAATAAAAGTGAGAGAGCTTTCTATGAATGTCTAAACCAAACTGCATTGCCGAAAGGTATGCAGTTTCTTTTTATATAAACTCAGTGAACGCTCCTAGTTCTCTTTGCACCTGCATCCAATCCAGAGTTCTAAACCCATCCAACAAGCGGAGCCAAAAAGTTGGATACGAACTCATTTTTTGAATTTTTGAACGTCCTAATCCTAATGAAATCGTGATAAGATTTTTATATGAAAAAAACCAGAGTTTTTTATCTCGCTCTAGCAATATTGATTGGCGCGGTTTTGTATAAAAAATTAGCCCCGACCCGTCCGCTAAAAGCGGTACAGGTCGGGGCGGTTTGATTACCGTCTTTCGTCATTGGGACGGCAAGGTTAATTGAATGCGCCGGAAGGCCTGATCGTACTCGGTCAATTTGAGAGTTGGTGTTATCGTCCTTGAATCCAAAGGTTCGAATTTGAAGTCGCTTATCATAACTTCGAAAGTCTCGCCTTCGTTGCCGGGAGGCGCTCCCTCAAAAAGCCACAAGTTTATGTGGAGTTTCTCGTTTCCGGTCTCGGATACGACCAATGATTTTATTGTCGATTTTTCGAACGCTTCGGGTTCGCCATTTTCGGCAAATGATTCCAGGCGGGCCTGATAGTACATTGACTGAGGCGCAACGGTTCCGTCGGAATAAACGTAATTTGTCGGTGACCTTACCGAAAACGTCGGCGTAGTTCCGCGCCACCACATCGAGTCGAGAAGGAACGTGAAGTCCATTTGGTAGGTTAGGTCGTACCAATTGGAGGTTGGAGGATTCTCATAACTCGCAAACGAGACCATTCCCGATACCCATGTAAATGCGTGAGTGGAACGGTTTATACCGGCCGGAGCGGAGAATCGATACCTGCTGCCGTTTTGGTAAGGTTGAATCACATATTGCCATGGGTTGTCGCTGCCGACGACTGCGCCGTTGCTGAACTCGATGTCAATTTCCCTGTATGGATAACCGGCGTCCTCGTCGAATGTGAAGAACCCGAAGACGATAGCACCGGGAAATTCGCCGAGGTTTGTTTCCAAGGTGAATGAATAGCGACCGAAACCGAGGGACTCTTTCAGAATCAACTCGCCGCAGTACCATACGCCGTTGGTGCAAGTTATCTTCAGATGGAGTTTTCCTTGCGGGTCAACGTATGCGTTATCCGCGCCGAAGTGATTGGGCCCGGGTCCCCATACGTAATCGCCCGTGACTTTCTTTGCCCACTTGTATCCGGCGAAGGTTATTTCACCGGCTCCCGGGAATGATCTGTTCGTCACCGCCTTCGCTATGGCGTGGTCTTCGATTTCCTGCGGGATTCGGGTTTGGCCGCTTAAAAGCGGTATCGCATAATCCAACGGGACGACGTACAGAATTATCTGTTCCGCCATGGGGTCTTGACCGCCAGTTGCATAACGGTTTTGCCACGTCCCGTTCGGGCTGAAGGGAGTTATCGGCGTTGACCAGAAGGGTTTGGTCCAGTAGGTGCCGACGACTTTGATTATCATGGAGACGCCGTATTTCGTGACGTCTACATCGGTTGTCTTCGCTCTGACCTCTTCGGTAGACCCGATGGGAGGTATGTAGGTGAACTCGATAGTCGGTGTTCCGGCCCTAAGCAGGGCGGAAGTAACGAGAAGCAGAAGTATGTTTTGGACCTTCATTTATACGGCCTTTCTTTTCCGAATTTCTGGTGTGGCCCTTTGTTACTTGACAAAGAGCTATTTAGTTACCAGTTTATGTATTTCTCCATTGGTGTCAATGTGAAGATTTGGCGTTTTTTTATTCTTGATAAAAGGCCCGATGTTGTATTTTTCCTCGTTTTTAAATAAATGTAGATTGAATTCCCGCTCTAAAGGTATTGGTTCCGTAGGAACCGTCAATACTGCTCGCTCATTCCTTATGAAATGGTTCGAGCCCCCGGGGCAAATTTTTTAACCGATTTTGCACAGTTGTGATAAGATTTTTATATGAAAAAAACCAGAGTTTTTTATCTCGCTCTAGCAATATTGATTGGCGCGTTTTTGTTTGTGTACGGCGGGTATGACGACAGCCCCGGCGCGCAACTTTTGGGGTTAGTTGTAGCCATCTCCGGCGTTGTAGGCGTGGTAAAGAGCAGAAAGAAACCTACTACCGACCCAGATAAACTTTGAGCTCATAAATTTTCATATTATAATTAACCCAATGAAACGGATTTCGGTCTTTATTCTTGCTATTTCTATATTCTCCGCCGGCGTGATTTCGAGCTGGATCTATTTGAAGTATTTTCACGATGACAGGGAAAATGTGCTGACTTTTCCAGTGACCCGAGGCAGCATTATAGAAACCGTCAAGGTCCGTGGCGAGGCGGTATCGCAGAAAGAGTTTGATTTGGGTTTTGTTTCTGGCGGCACGGTGGCGGCGATTTTTGTTGAAGAAGGCGATATGGTTAAAGAAGGAGACGCGTTAATCAAACTTGATACAACGAGTTACGAATTGGAAGTTAAAAAACTTGCCGCTGTTCTCGCCCAAAAGCAGTCCAGTTTGGAAAAATTGCTTGCCGGTTATACTGCTGAAGATGTAGCGGTTACGGAGACGAAAGTATCGAATGCCAAGCAATCTTTGGCCGATAAGAATATCGCGTTGAATGATTATTTGAACGATGCTTACACCAAAGCGAGCAATGCTGTGGGGGTTTATGCCGATCAGTTTTTTGAAAATCCGCGAGGAACAAATCCTAGTTTGAATATAACGATTGCCGATTCCGAATTGGAAAATTTATTGGAAAATGAACGTTTGCAAATCAGCGGTGGTTTTGTTTTGTGGCAGAATTTACTTGCGAAACTTTCTCCTGACAATTTAGCCGAAAGCGCCAGAGAGTCCGGAGTATATCTTGAGAGTGTCCGCGATTTTTTGGAAAAAATGGCTACGGCAGTAAATTCTTTGACTCCGACCGCAAGTCTTTCAGCTACCACTATCAGTACCTACCGTTCGGACATCTCGACTGCCCGCACAGCGGTGAATACTGCCATAACAAATTTGACGACGGCCATAGAGAGCTCAAGTACAGCTGAGTCGGCACTCGAACTGGCGGAAAGCGAGCTTAAACTCAAAGTGGCCGGGCCGAGGACTGAAGACATGTCGGCGGCGCGGGCCGAAGTTGCGGCGGCGGAAAGCGATTTGGCGACGGCGCGCGACAAAATCAGAAAAGCTACGCTGACCGCGCCAGTTGAATCAAAGGTTATGAAAATTGCCATCGAAAAGAAAGAAACACTCATTGCTGGAGAAACGGCGATTATTTTGGCCGCTTCCCAGAACAAAATTCAGGCCGATGTTTCCGAACTTGACATTGTCAAAATTCCTGAAGAGGGCGGCGCCGAAGCAAGTATAAAATTCGACGCCTTTCCGAGTTTGGAGTTTGTGGGCAAAGTTGTTTCCATAGAGCCGAAAGAAATTGTTAAAGACGGCGATAAATATTATCGCGTGAATTTTTATTTTGACTCTGGTGAAGTAAATATTCGTTCGGGTATGAGCGCCGATCTTGAAGTAAAAATAGCCGAGAAGTCCGATGTTCTTCTCATTCCCGACTATGCTATTTACCAGAAAGATGGTAAGGATTTCGTCAAAATGGAAATGGATGGCAGGGAAACAGAGATTCCGATTATAATCGGCTTGAGCGATGGCGAATCGACGGAAATTATCTCCGGTCTTTCCGAGGGGCAGACGGTTATCGTTTCGGCAAATTAGAGCGCCAAAATAATGCTTGAGGAAAACAACAAAAGGAATGATCCTGTCTGCGGCATGTATTTGGATGATTTGCCGGACGTAAAAAAAGTTTCGCACGGCGGGAAAGAATATGTGTTTTGCGGGGAAGGTTGCGCTCACCGCTTTGAGCGGTCGCCGGAGCGCTTTTTGGGCCAGCCGCTTATAAAAATCCGCGGTCTTTGTAAGAATTTTGGCGAGGGGGATTCTCAAACCAGAGTCTTGTGCGGTATAAACTTGAATATTTGGCAGGGGGATTTTGTGGCCATAGTCGGCGCTTCTGGTTCCGGCAAATCAACCTTGCTTAATATGATAGGTCTTTTGGATGCGCCTTCCGGCGGTAAAATTTTTATTAAAGGAAGAGATGCTGAAAATCTGGATGGCGGGGAAAGAGCTCTGATGCGAACAAAAACATTCGGCTTCGTTTTTCAGCAATACAATCTTATT
Organism: uncultured Candidatus Saccharibacteria bacterium; assembly: GCA_964603405.1. Lineage (GTDB taxonomy): Bacteria > Patescibacteriota > Minisyncoccia > Phycocordibacterales > DSPV01 > CAZRUK01. The sequence goes on along the minus strand of CAZRUK010000021.1, from coordinate 1,266 downwards.
CCTTGGCTTTCCGTGTACGACAATATAACTCTGCCGGTAATTTTCGCGGGTGAAAGAAGCAGTTTGAGTTCTGGCAAGATAGATAAAGAAATAGAACAAGTTGGTCTTGCTCACAGAATTAATCACAGACCAAACGAACTTTCCGGCGGGGAACAACAGCGCGTGGCGCTTCTTCGTGCTATGTCTAATGATCCTGAAGTGATTATTGGAGACGAACCGACCGGAAACCTTGATTCAAAAACCGGCGAGGAAATCTTAAAAATGCTTATTGAGCAGAATAAGGCGAGAAATAAGACTTTGATAATTGTGACTCACGACGTTGGTATCGCCGACAAGGCCGAAGAAGTTATCGTTATCAAAGACGGGCAAACTGTCCGCGATCAGCGTATTCACCAGAAAATTTATACTCAATGATTTCAAAATGTTAAAAGATTATTTCATTCTGACATTTAAAGCTCTTCGCCACCGGCCGATTAGAAGCTGGCTTACGGTAATTGGCGTGGTTATCGGTGTGATGCTTGTTGTTGTGATTTTGTCTTTGGGAAGCGGTATCAAAAATGTTGTCAACAATATGTTGGCACAATTCGGTTCGGACTACATCATTATTTTCCCGGGGAAGGAAACCAATCCCTTTGCTTCTGTTTTTGGCGCTCAAAAATTCCGCGAAAGCGATATTATGGACTTAGAAAAAATTCCGGGCGTTAGTTTCGCTCTGCCAATGGACGTTGCTATGCTCAATCTTGAATATAGAGGCGAGAAAAAAGTTGCTCGTGTCCAAGGGGGAAACTGGAGCGGCGTCTCCGGGCTTTTTGAATCGTCTCGCGGCATCAAGCTTGAAGAAGGGGTTTGGCCAAAAGATGGCGATAATGGGGTGGCGGTAATTGGTTATCTTGTGGCAAACGAGATGTTCAAAAACAAAATTGGCACTGGCGAAGATATAATAATCAAAGCTAAAAGGATGCGGGTCGCCGGCGTAATTTCTAAAATCGGCGCGCAGGATGACGATAATTCCATTTATGTTTCGCCGGCCGATTTCAGAATAATGACTGGATTTAAGCAAGCGGCAGTGATGGCTTTTGTAAAAGTTAATCCAGACGCCGACGTTAATTTGGTGGCACTTCAAGTAAAAGCCAAGCTTTCTCAGCAGGAAGTGGTTCGCGATTTTGCGGTTCTTACTCCAGAGACCGCCGAGCGATTGGCTGGAAATGTGCTTTCCATTCTTGAACTTGTTTTTATGGCAATTGGTATGATTTCGCTTGTCGTTGG
>CAZRUK010000020.1:0-8891 GCA_964603405.1 uncultured Candidatus Saccharibacteria bacterium | reverse complement strand
ATAGCACCACACAGGTAAATTTCAATCAATTTATCAACACTGATTATAAACCTCAAAACAGGGTTAATTTCCTACTATTTGAGGAACTCTGACATTTGGATTACTATCGTCCCCCAACTCCAAAGTATTCTGTAAAATATTTACAATACCCCATATAGAGGTTATAACAAAAATCCCGATAACCCCCCACAAGATTACCTGTCTGCCCGCCTTTCTGCCCTGTTCATTACCGGCATTAGCCACAAATTTAAACACCCCAACGACTAGCGTGATCATAGCCACGGCTAAAAGAAGGTAGTAAATCTGATTAATATAACTACCAACCAGAGGCGCCAGTTCGCTTAAATTCTGCATAAGATTGCTTATTTCAAAATTATCTAACTCTACTTCTCCGCCGGGTTTACGAAGTCAGACTTCGTAATAAAACTTGTTCGGGGCATCGTGTCAGTCGGTCTAAAGAGCGAATACTCCATAGTCGTATCGCTAAGCCATCTGTAAGAACCTGTCGGGTCGCCATAAGCGTTGATGTTTTCGGTAAAACTCTCTCCGCTTTTAGCAAAAACAAGAGTTCTGGCTTGGTCGTTAGTAAGGTCAACGACATAAAGCTGGTTGGCTTCAACTTTTCGATTTTCTCTGTCAACCAAACTCAAAAATCTAAGCTTGTCCGGAGAAAAAACTGAAGCGTTCACCTCCGCGTTCAGGTTGCTCGGCAAGAAACGGCTGACAAACATTTTTGTAAATCTATTGTTGCTTAGGTTGAATTTATACAAGCCACCAAGCGGGACCGACGGATCTGACACCGCCGCGACAAAAACAACCGTGCGGCTCGGTGAATCAATAACAAATTTGGTTAGAGCATACTTGCCTAAATTCGGCACAACCGCGTCAATATCGGCCACCACAATTTCTCTCTTTCCTCCAACCGTCCTCACCATACGCTGGTAAACAATTTTGTTTCCCTTGCTATTTATCGTAGAAACCAACTCAAGAGCGTAAGTAACTCCACCGACGCTAAATTGCTCGGCCCGAATTATACCGTCACCCTTGGGAAAATCGGCGGTTGTGGTTTTCGGTGAATCTACGCTTTGTTCCTCCGAGGGAATAACGGAGTCTGCGGGCGCCGTTACCGCACTGGGTCCGGAATTGGCCATAAGATAAACCAAAACCACTACGCCAACAATAATAAGCACAATGACAATAAGGTTTCCTCTTTGTTTCATTGTCTAAATTTAAAAATTAATTTATATACTAAATAGTCACATAACGGCGGAAGCGACCTTGTTACCGCCACAATATTTATGTTCTTATTCTATCACCCGCTTGCCAAAGAAAAACAAAAGTTATGCACTCCTGCCGTTCAAATTCCTCTGGCCCTTAAAATCACTTTTATAGTCCTGAACATTATTTTCAAGTCATACCAAATAATATCAAACGGGCTGGCTTTCAAATAAAAATTAAGATAAATCTCATCCATTTCTTTTGCGGTTACCTTCTCCTTGCCTTTGTATGACTGGAAATTTCCGGTAATCCCCGCTTTAAGAATGGTTTGGGGCGTCGGCGAAACAGCGTTTTTTACGACGTTTTCATAAACTTCCAAATTAAGAGGTCTTGGCCCGATAAGACTCATATCCCCCTGAATCACATTATAAAGCTGAGGCAGTTCGTCCATATACACCTGTTTGAGCAATCTGCCGACAAAAACCAAACCACCGTTATGCTCAAGGTCTTTGGTATGAATAAAATTATTTTCCCGCTTTAGCTTTTCTATAATATTTTGATTAAAAATATTGAATTTGTAAAAGACAAAGGGTTTGCCTTGGGAAATTCTTTTTTCTTTATAAAAAAGAGGAGCCTGCGGATAACCTCTTAAAATGTGTTCGATAAACAAGGCCACTAAAACTGCGAGAATAAAAGGCGAAAGAATTAAAACAGAAAAAAGAGAAACAACAACATCAAAGGTCCTTTTCTCAAACAAAATCGGTAATTTTCTTTATGAATTCATAAATTTTCTGTTTTTTTAAAGCGAAAAGCCCCCTCGGGGGCTTTTCGCTTTTTTAAAAGGTAAAACTTAATAAAGACCACTCACTCCTTTTATATCCTGCAACCCAAGGTCTCTCTTGTTTATTTCCCCTTCGCTTGCATAACCATACATAGTTACATCTTGGCAAGCGCTTTCGTAAACGTCTCCCATACCGACAGCGTGGCCCAACTCGTGCGTAGCAATATTTTCAAAATCCATTTTACCGTCCACACCACCCGCTTCCGCCGCCCAATCAAAATCAACATCGTCAAAAACCATATCCCACTCAAGCAACTCTCTCCATTTTGACGGACCACTGAAATATCCCCAAACAATAGTCACGCCGATAACTCCCGCCTCTTCGATATCGGCAAAGTAAACTTCGTTTTTATTATCGGGCGAAACCATATCGGCTTCCAAAACTGAAGCCGTGAGCGAACCGCCGCCAAGAATATCTATAATTCCCCCACCGACACTGCCATCCGCCGCATCCTCCCACTTGTAAATACCGTCTGTCATTATGCCAAAAACACCGACATCGAAAAGATTGCGAGTGTTTTCCGCGTTCATAATCCACGGCTCAATAGATTTCCATTTGGCGCCGCTCGCCAAAAAAGAGTAACAAGCGAGCGCTTTCGGCGTTTTGACTGCTCCTCCGCGCGGCGGACGGGCATTGCTATCCCTGCGATGAATAAAAGCAAGCCCTTGAACTTTTCTGCCTGTTACCCGATCTACGGATACGCCTAGGTCAAAAACGTCGGGAGCAATTTCAACTGCTCTTTCCGGAATCGCCACAACTCTGCTAGCTCTTTCTCTCGGAATACGCGTCTGCATAGCGCTCGCCGAGACAGCCAAAAGCAATGCTACTCCAGTTAATATAAAAGTTAGTTTTGATATTTTCATTCGATAAATCTTATAGATTTGTAACTATATTCAATGATAAGCAAAACGAACGATTAGACAAGCCCGTATAAATGGCTTTAAATAAGACTATCTGCACTTTCCGCCTTCCGGAATTCGAACTAAAAGCTTTACATCCAAAGCCCTTTCGTAATCGGCCCCAAAGCCCTCATCGGGCGCTGGAACTATCTTGCCTACCAAGGAAACAAAAATCGGCGTGTATGGATATTTTCCGGCTTCAATAATCCTTTTTTCATATTCTAATTTGATTTGATTCAAGACAGTAGTGGTGCCTAAAATCCACATCTCCTGCTCATATTGGCATGGTTTGAAAAAACGCGCTTCGTGACCGTAAACAAGTCCTCCTTCCAAAAACATTTCCCCTTCTCCAAAAACACCGAGGTCTTTTATTTTGTCATTCTCCAAAATCAGATATTTTGAAACACCAACAGAAGGCCTCGCCGTCATCGGTTCATCCTTTTGTCTGTCAGCATAATTTACCGTAAAAACCTCGTTTCTTATTTCCGAAGTTTGGGGCGCAATTCTGTCGCCCAACAAAATAGCATTTGTTCCTTTGTATTTGCCGTCAACGTTCAAAGCAATTGCCGCATAATAAAACGCGCCACTGCCGCCGGAATCTTGGACCAAAAGCAAACCCGCGTCATCATCGCCGTCACCATCAACATCTCCGTAAATCGGCTCTCCAAAAACGGACGTTATTTCCTTCGAAGCTGAATCGGGAGTAATTTCATTTTCGGCGCGGCCATCAGCAAGTCTGACTTCATTGCCGCTAATTAAATACTCCGCATCTAAAGGCGATTGGGCCAGATAAACTCCCGAATCAACCGATTCAATCTCCCCACCCTTATTCCAAGGAATAAAAATAAGAACTGTGACAACAACTAAAACAACAACTACCCATAAAATTACGTTCTTCATACATTAATTAATTCAAGAGGCTAATAAGCAAACCTTGGATTGATTATATAAAACCCTACTTTGCCCAAAAACACAAATTTCTCTCCTTGACACGGTAAATATAAATCATAATCTTAGGCAAGAACCCAATTCCAAAAGGAATCTCATGAACCCTGACAAAAAATCCCAAAAAAGTTTTATCACGAGACTGGAAGATGTATTCCGAAACAGGGCGCCGGATATCGTATATCCGCCAGAAAGCGAACCAGAACCCGGAGAAAAGGTTATAGCTGACCTCTCCGGATCTGTTCTGATCCAATCTATACACGCCCTTGCCTGGGAAACTTTCCGCAAAGAGACGGCCGAGGGAAGGCTTTGCCAAACCTCCAATTTGTACGAGAATCTTGCCGCGTCAACATACGAAACAGCTCGCGATTTGATGGCTGAGGCAATAAGGAGAGAGCACCCGTCAGTATGCCTGCTGTTTGATCACCAAAAGATACGGCTGTGTAAGAACTGGAAATTGGTCGCCAAGGGTGAAATCGACAAAACCCCGCTTTTCCCTGATGCCGAGCATCCGGTAAACCGTTTCTTTGAAATGTTCGGGGAAATAATGAGAGGTGACAACAAGTGGTCTATAGAAAAACCGCCGCGTGATTTCCTCCCAATGAACCAATTTGAGAAAACCGTGGGGCGTCTGCGCAACCCGACAGCTAGGAGAATGTACATTCTGGCTAAAGGTATAGAACTAGCCCGTCATCAGGTAATACCAGCTCATAGCAAAACCAGACAGTGGTGGAAAGATAAAACCTATAGGGAAATTGAGTTTTACTCAAAACAGATGGGCCTCATAAACCACTTGTTGGAATTGGCAATATCTATCTTCCGAAACTACCTCACTGAAGAATTTCCCCAGATTGCCACCGGTCCGATTAAAACAATCTATGTGAGGGAAAATTGGATAATTACTGAGGAACCGGTGAAAATTGAAGAAACTGTTACCGTCAAACTGCCTCCGGGGTGGAATACCCAAAGGTTTTTGAGAGCCATCCAGGGAATCTTTGCACACGGCGACGGAGAAGAGTGGAAATACGACGAATAACTCTCCCGCGCGCAAACGCAAACACCCGACATGTAACATGTCGGGTGTTTTTACAATAAATTATTTGCGTTTATTCTACATAGCCGGCCTACCTAAAGCATCCGACCTGATTTGAGTCAACAATACTTTTAACTTTCCCCGTTCCCGGTTTCTCTAAATACCGAATCCCCTATGGAATCCGCCACCTCCTAAACCTTTACCGAACCGACCTCCGCCATTCTGAATTTGTCCATTTGTGTACGCCAATCGTTTATTTGCTTGATCTTGCGTTATCACTCCTTGGCTGACAAGGGTTTGGAGACGTTCTTGCATTTGTGTTTGTCTCTCGGTTCTCATTTTCTCCTGCAACTGTTCATCAGTTATACCAAGTTCCGTTGCCAAATCTCTCACATTCTTACCCTGAGCCCAAGCGGATTTAATCTGATCCACACTTACGCCAAGAGTTTCCGCCTGATGTTCAAACATGGTTTGCTGCCTTGAAGCTATATCTTCTGGCGAAGCGTTCTGCCACATTCCCCATCCTTGGGCGTAAGCTACGCCGCTTCCTAAAAGACCGAAGGCTAAAACCGGCAACATACCGTAAACTAAAATTTTGTTTTTCATATTTTTTAATTGACTTAATAATGAAGTTTTAAAAACATGTTATCTGTCCGATTGAGAGGTATTCGGAACATAGACTGTAAATAAAACCTCCGTCAGTTAATACAACCCTCGTATCTATTTATTTCAGTAGGGCCGAAAGGAGGATTAAGCAAGGCCAATTTCCTCTCACTCGGCCCTGAGCCTGCCTAACCCTCCGCCAGTTAATACAAACGGCGAAAAATATTATTTCGCGAAAATTATCTCTTGGGTGGAGAAGTTGTCGGATAAAACCAACCTGGCCGCCTGGGGGGACGGTGGGGTCCTTCATCAATACCGCGAATACCGAAGGCTTCTATCACACCATTCTCTTCTTCTCCAAGCACAACGACCTCGTTACCTTCCGCAAAATCGATACCTCGGGGAAAACGCGTTTCTTCCGAAACTATAATCTTTAATTCATTGTCATCCCTACCTATCAAAATGAAACCGTCATCGGTTAATTCTTTAACAACACCGGCGTGGATATCGGCAAACTCTCGCATACCATAATCACGATAAAAAGGACCGGCAAAAGGCAAATTCGCCTCTCGGGCCTGCCTGTAAATAAATTGATGAACGCCAAAACGAGGAATGATAAATGTGCCGATAATAACCAAAATCACCAAACCCAGGAGAGAATAAACCAAAGGTTTGCGGTAAGTAAAAGAATACTGTCTAACCAGTACAGCGAGCAGAACAAGAAAAACTAGAGTGGTAATTACAAGCAACCATGGTATGGAAAATAGAAACGCGCCGATTCCGCGCAAGCCAAAAGCCGGAGCAAAAAGCACACCTGTTTGACGCAAGACGAAAACGATAAAACTCGAGAGATATAACAACGCTAACGCAAGAATAATGGCGCCCAGAACCATCAGAGACGCTTTCAAAATAAAATGCCAGCGAGGTTTCATCTTCGCCTTTCCGCTTTCTATTTTGGAAAGAACAATGTCTTTTATTGATTTTTCTTTTTTAGAATTTTCCATTTTTTTAATTAAAAGCGTCGCATAATTTTTTTAAAATTTCCTTGCCCCGATGAAGCCTCACGCCAACGGTTGAAACCGGAATACGCAAAACTTCGGCAATTTCCTCGTAGGGCATCTCTTCAAAATAATAAAGGACCATAATTTCCCTGTATTTCGGTTCAAGTTTATTAAGACAGTGGTCGATTTCTTTTTTCATCTCTCTTTTTGACGCTTCGCTGTCGGCGGTTTCCGCGGCTACCGGATGAGGAAAAATCGCATCCGCGTCAAATAATTGAAAAGTTCCATGTTTCTGTTTTTTAAGGGCGTTAACAAATTCGTTGTGGGCGATGCGGTAAAGCCACGGAGAAAATTTTCTACCGGCGTCAAAGCTCTTAATGTTAACGTAGGCTTTTATAAAAACATCTTGGACAAGGTCGGTAATATTATCAGAACCTGAAAGAAATTTTCTGGCGTAACGAACCATTTTGGCCTCATACCTGTCCATCAAAATCCCGAACGACTCTATGTCGCCTCTCTGTACCGCCTTAGCAATTTCCTCATCTGTATGACCCATATCTAACTTTAATACAACCAATTGGGGTTAATATTTCAAGTTAGCAGATTTCTTGGGTAAAAATCAATCAATTCGACAAAGATCTTTTAAGGCCGTGATATCTGCCGAGGATGGGACCCCGCCTCTCCCCTGATTCAGATAATACATTATGGCCGAAGGATCATCGACGTGGTCGAGGCCCAAGGCGTGTCCAAATTCATGAGCCAGCACCCTTAAGAGCTTCTCACGATTATCAAATTGGTAAATGTCTATGGATTGCGCGCGGCCGCTTTGATAAGTTCCTTCCTCAAACTCGCGATAATCTTCGCCTATTTCGTTGTAACGACTGACGTTAATATTATGCTCGGCCGCTAGCTGATTCAAAATTGGCACTAAAGCATTTATCCTATCCACTTCCGAAGCAAGTTTTGTATTTAAAGCATTCACTTCGGCGATAAGTAAATTTATTCTTTCTTTTTCTTCTTGCAGAGACTCATACTCGTCCTTTGGCGCCCCGCCCCGCCGATTCCAAGTTGCCACTTCCTTGTTGTAAACATCTAGCAACGACTCGAGTTCCGCTCTTTTTTTATCGTAAAGATTTTTGTCGGCCTCGAATTGCGCCTTCAGAGAATCATATTGAGCCTTAACCGACTCATAAGAATCCTTGGCTTCATCAACCACTGAACCAATCTTGCCGAGAGTTTCCGTGGCTTGTTGCCTATCGTCATAAATTAAATTTACTTTGAGCAAGCCGCCGTCTTTATAAAAAAATAGTTCCTTCGATATGGGTTTCTCCCAGATCGATTCCGCTTCGCTTATAACTTCCAAAAAATCTTCCTGAGAAATCCCAAAACGCTCATCAAAAGTGCCAATGGAATAAGCTATCGGCCGACTACAAGGAAAATATTTATTCCAAACAATCGTTATGTCCGCGCGAAAAATAAAGTAAAACAAAATGGGCGCCACCACAATCACGACGAATTTCAAAACACCGTCAAATCTAAACATTTTTTATATAGGGTCTTATCGGCCAGAGCAAAATGGATCCGAAAAAAGAAACCGCAACAACGGTAAAAATCAGCGCCGGGAATCCCTGAACAGTAGCCACATAACCGCCAACCGCGGCCAACACAGCGCTTGTTAAATCAGTCAGAGTAAAATAAACTCCCCATTCCGTCCCCTCTTTTTCTTTATCAATGTGCCGAGTGAATATAGCCATATACGTCGGGAACGTAAAGGCGGTGAAAAAACCGAGAACAAACTGGACAGCGTACAATTGAAGCGGAGTGTGAATGATTAGGTAAAGCAGGGGGACAAAACCGATAAGGAGAGTAAAAACAAACATAAGCCAAAAATCATCCTTTTCTCCTCGAATTTTATCAACAAGCTGGGCAACCGGAATTTGAAGAATGCTTTTAGTGAAAAGATATATGCCCGCAGCGACACCAGCCACCGCAGCATTACCACCTTGAATAAAATCTTCCACAAACAAAGCAAAAATGGGGCCAAGCAAGCCAGCCGCGCCGATAAGAACAGTATCTGAAATAATAAGAAAACGGATAATGGGATTGATGTCCTGAAGAAAATAATGTCTAAGTTTTACAGACCTCTTTTTCATATTATTGAACCAATCAATTATATCAAAGGTTAGAGATCTAAACAGGAAAAACGGACTTCAAATTTAAACGGCTACCCTGTGCGGAATAATTATTTATCATTAAACCCCGCTTTGGTGTTATACGCCAAAGCGGGGTTTAATTTTTCGGCTAATTTAAGTCGCTTTTTATTCTATCTCCTTAAGGGGTAGTACTGAAT
>CAZRUK010000019.1:0-9209 GCA_964603405.1 uncultured Candidatus Saccharibacteria bacterium | reverse complement strand
TGAAAAACCCGATGTTCGCCGAGGGCTTATTGTTGGTTTATTTCAAACATTGGCTTTGGTTCCAGGCATTTCCCGTTCTGGCGCTACGATTTCCGGCGGACTTTTTGCGGGATTTTCCAGAGAGACAGCGGCGCGTTTCAGCTTTATTTTGGCTTTACCGATTCTTCTCGGTTCGGGCACCAAAAAACTTGTCGATTTAACGAGCGCGGGCGCCATGGAAGATATTGGTTTATCGCTACTTTTGGGTTGTGTAGCCGCTTTCGTTTCCGGATTGTGGGCGATAAGTTTTTTGATTAGATTTCTGAAAAATCACAATTTGAATATTTTTGTTTTGTATCGAGTAATTCTGGCAGTAATAATTTTTCTGATAGTTTAAAGCCCCCACTTTTGTGCCTAAAGTGGGGGCATGCGAATATTGCATCGCTTCTCGTTTCGGCAGCTTTATATTTCAGCACGAGCTCCCAGGGCTAGTTCATTGGCCCGGTTATCCGCAGGACGGTCGTGCGCCGCTCGGCACTCCTTATCGTATTATACATAAGCCCGCTAAAAAGGAAGCGTGTGTGTCATTCCGGAATCTTCTTGTTTTTCCCAATCTGAAGTATCCAGAGGAATTTCTTTTACTTTCCCGGCGTCAAAATATTTGAGATGTCTATTTTTGATAGCGTAGTCATATATGTCTTTAGTTATTCGCACATCCTCCAGGCAGTAATCAATAACTTTTTGATATTCTCCCTGTTTCCACCAAGCGCGTGCTGTAAGGCCGTCGGCGGTTTTTTTGCGTCCGAGAGTGGCTTCGGCCAGAGTGTCGAGCTTGATCCGCCGGCCTAAACTTTTTTTGACTTCTTTCAGGATATCCAAGCTTCTGATTTTGGTCAGGTCGCCGTAGTAGTATTTGTTTAAAAGGGGGATGTCAAAATGGTCTGAATTAAAACCAATTAGCAAATCGGTTTTTTCAAGTATCGGCCAAAGACCTTTGAGTTCGTCTTCGCGAAAGCTCGAAAGTTTATCGGTTTTTGAATCATGAATGCAGACGCAGGCAATAGAGAGCGAGGCCGGATCGTTTGAGCCCGTTTCGCCAAAGAAATTGCTTGTCTCGATGTCAAAGACTACTTTGCGCATTAAAATTAGGATTTATCAAACGGAGGTAGTTTGTGAGTTTCCAGAAAGTCGCGGATAGTAACATCACCCATGCCAAATCCTACCATTGGGACCGGATTCACGCCGAATATTTCCATTAGATTATCGAAACGTCCGCCGCCAAAGAGTGAACGTTTATTTTCAGGATTGGCGTCAAAAACTTCAAATACCACTCCCGTGTAATAATCAAAGCCACGCGTTATGTTGGTGTCCACAATGCAGTTTTTTATACCTTTAGAGCCAAGCTGACTCATAAGCTCATCCAAAACCTTTCCGCTTTTAGTTTTTTCTAAATGATTCAAAAATTGTTCGGCTTTTTCCTTACCCAAGTTTTTGATTAACTCTTGATTTGAATTGTCATTTTTCTCCCACCCATCCATCGTTCTCATTACTGCTTTTCTTGTACTGTCTGAAGCGCCGCCGATAGAGTCTATTGCTTCATCAAAGCGCCGCCGATCGCTAATTCTTATTTGAAAATCTTCATCTTTCGCACCGAATGCTTTCATAATTTCGTAAGCAAGAGAGACAATTTCTACTTCTGCTTCAATTCCTGGAACACCCATTAAGTCACAATTCAGTTGCCAGTGCTCGCGTCGTCGGCCTCTCTGAGGCCTTTCGTAGCGGAAGACATTGGGAATTGAATACCAGCGAAGAGGGAATTTCCACGTTTGTCTTTTGGCGGCAATCATGCGTGCCAAGGTTGGTGTCATTTCGGGGCGCAAGGCAACCTCTCTGTCGCCCTTGTCCTTAAAGACGTACATCTGCTCATTAACAATTTCATCGCTACCCTTGGAGCGATAGAGATCTGCGTATTCAAGTGGCGAGGCGCCATATTCGCTGTAGCCGAATTTTTCCGCAACCGTTCGCCAGACAGAAAAAATATGCTTGAGTATGGCCATATCTTCCGGATAAAAATCGCGGACGCCTTTATACGAGCTTGTGTCTAATTTGGCTTTTTCCTTTGCCATACGACTTATTTTAGCCGATTGGCGGGCATTTTGCCAATGGGAATTTTCCGTCTTGACAGTCCAAGAACAGGGATTATTGTTAAGCCTGGATTGGTCAAAACAAAAAGAAAGGAGGTGTTGTCCTTGCTATATTCTAAGGAAGAAATCAGCCAATTCACGAAGGAGGCTCTGTCTCGGTTATCTCCTAATATCCCGATTCAGAGGATAAGCGCGGATACTGATATCGAAGCCGATTTGGTTTGGCAAGTCTTGGCACAATTGTCGCTCAAGTTGGGTCTGAAGATTCCGTTGGCTCGAGTCATTCCTCACAGGGGTTGGAAAGTATCCACTGTAGTGGGTTATGTTTTTCATAACCAAGTTAGTTTTGAGCTCCTTGACGAAAATGAAGAAAATGTTGAACGGTAGTCCGCTCCCTCTATCGGGGGGCGGACCAATTTTTTTATGTAATAATTATGATGGGTCAGGCGTTATATTGATTGAAAGGTCGAATTTAAACGCGCGGGAAGGCCTGTGGCCTTCCCGCCAATTTACCAAAATGAGGTTTGCATGGCAGGATTAAGATGGAGGACAAAATGACGATGGCTGACGAGGAAATATTACTCGGTTCAGTCAATAATCCGGATCTTTTTTCCGGTCTAGTTGATAAGTACAAGAAGCCATTCATGCGGACGGCGACTAAAATTCTTATGTCGCGTGATGCCGCCGAAGATGCTGTTCAAGAGACGTTCGTGAAAATCTATATCAAAGCTCCCAGTTTCCACAGAATTGAAGGAGCCTCCTTCAGTTCTTGGGCTTACAGAATTCTTCTTAATACCTGTTACACGGAGTATAGGAAATATGTTCGAGAAAGAAATTATGACGCCGGGGTAGACAGTGAAACTTTGGGTTGGGAGGATAAGCAATTTTCAGCACTGTTTGATTTAGACAGTTTTTTGTCGCTTGTTTCCCGTTTGCCAATTGTTTTTCAGAGGGTTCTCAAGCTTTCTGTTCTTGAGGGCAGGGGAGTTGAAGAAGTTGCAAAAGCGGAAAATATTTCAGTAGGAGCGGCCAGAACCAAACTTCATCGGGCCAAGAAAGCTTTTAAAAAAGCCAGATTAGAAATAATTTAAAAATGAGCAACATCGAGGAAAGAAATATTAACGACGAGATAATGCACCGGGTGAAGTGGGTGTATTTTACCCGTTACTGGGTTTTACCAGGAGCCGTTGAAGCAATTATTTTGGGAATTATAATGTTTATCGGCGGATTCTTTGTGTCCTTCGAGGCTGTTTTTCACAATGCCACGGTTACTTGGGCTGCCGGTTCTTTTTTCAATTATCTGACGCGGGCTATTGTCAACACGGAATTTACCGTTCAGGTGGCTCTTCTATCGAGCGCCATTACCATTTCTTATTTTGCTTGGCTACTTTATCTCACAATTATCGGGGCCAGAAAAATCAAGTTGGGTAGAAAGGAATTTCTGATTAGAGTTTAAAATAAACGCGCTTTAGGGCGGCGTTTTTTGTTAAACAAAAAGCCCCCGAAGGGGCTATAAATCAAACCTGGGCGAGACGGTTTTTTATCACCTCGGTGATTTGATTATGAAGGTTTCTCTTTAGTGCCGGATTATCTGACCCGTTTACCACTACCAGGATGATTTCATCCGTGAGATTTGGGTGTTTTTTCCTGAAACGTTTTGCACCGTTTCGGGAACTTTTCACTTGGATAAAAACATCGCCGACTCGAGTGCCGCATACCACATCAATCTGTCTTAGGAAATCTTCTTCAGGTGAACCGTGTCTGGCTCCCTTGAATTCTTCTGGGAATTCATGAGATAGATCGTTGAGAGCGGCTATAACTCTTTGCTCGTTCATACGACCCTCTTCCACGCGGGCTTGTCCCCAAGCTTTTTTACCGACATTTCGAAAAAGGGAAATGTGCAAGCGTTACCTCCTTATGGTTTTGGTTAGTACACCTAAACACAAGGTATCACTTTGCGAGATATTTTCAAGATATGTTTTGTTATTGAACGCTTTTCTTTCGTGTGGTATAAAGGGTTTTATGAACAAAAAGCAAATATTGTATTTGGCGCTGGTGGCCATTCTCGGACTTCCCGGGGTATTTATGGCTGTGGGCCAGAACGTATTAGCGGAAACCTCTTTTGAAGCCGACCCGACCATACCCGAAATCCATATAGGCAGAAACGGGGCTGTAACCATAGAAGGTTTGAAAATAATGCAAATGGCCAATACCACCATTTTCGGAAGAACGACATGGGACGAGGCTTTTATAAGGTGGACGATAAAGACCAATCAAGATACCCAAATAAAGAAACGTCTTGGGGATAAAATGAGTGTCTATGATTTCAAAGAGGGCGACTATCTTTCTCTTGAGGGTTATGTGGAAGGTGGAGCCGGTCTTTCGATTATGGCCACCAAAATCGTTAACTGGTCGGATTATACGACTCAGTCTTCCTTTTCCGGTACCATTAAAAGTATTGATACTCCCGAGAAGCAATTTACTTTGACTGCTGACAGGGGAGGAAATATTACTGTCATTTTGGATTCCTCGACCAGAATATATAGAAATAAAAGAGAAATTCTTCCAAAATATTTGAATGTTGGAGACAAAATCACGAGTATGGAAGGAATTTACGATACTTCCTCGAGAATAATGAAGGCGGACAAGGTCAATGTTTATATAGATCCAAAAATTTTTGAATGGCAAAATTATCAAGGCATACTGCAGACCCTGCCATCAGACGCAAAGCCAATAACCTTTATTTTAAAAATTGGCGGCAAAGACTATGACATTATTCTTTATGACAATCCGTTGATAATGAATAAAGCTCGAAACACGGTTACGTTCAGCAGATTTCTTGTTGGGGACACCATAAGGATTTGGGGCCACATTCGGGCTGATGACGACGAACTCGGCACTATACGAGCTGAAGTTGTCAGAGATATAAATTTCTAAGAGATTGAAAAATGAAAAAGGTCCTTTTTGTATTGCTTGCGCCAATATATATTCCCGCTGCCGTTTTACTTTTTCTGACTTTCGAATGGTGGAGCGATTTGTGGTCCGGTGACTGATTTTTTGTTTTGTTTCGGGTTATAATTTACGGCTATGCAAGCAGTAATACTAGCAGCTGGGCGTGGCAAGAGAATGAATCATCTGACTCATTCGTGTCCTAAACCCTTACTTTTAGTAAAAGAAAAAAGTCTTATAGAACACAAACTTGATATTCTCCCATCTTCCGTTCGAGAAGTTATTTTGGTTGTGGGCTATTTAGGTGACCAGATAAAAAAAAGAATAGGGGGCAAATATAAAAATATTAAAATCACTTATGTTTGGCAGGACGAACCGCTTGGCACAGCGCACGCTTTGTTTCTTGCGAAAGACAAAATTCGGGGGGATTTTTTGGTTCTTATGGGTGATGATTTGTATGAGAAAAAAGATTTAGAGGAAATGATAAAACACGAATGGGCTATTTTGGTTGAAGAAGTGATGGAATTTTGCCGCGGAGCTTTGGTGAAGATGTCGGCGAAAGGAAGAGTTTCCTCCATTGTCGAAGGACAGAGTTTGGCGAAAGGGGATATGATCAACACGGGTTGTTATATGCTCGGTAAAGAAATTTTTAATTATGAACAGATTAAATTACCCGAACGCAACGAGTTTGGGCTCCCCCAAACTCTTGTGTCTGCTATGGACAAACATGAGGTTCGGGTTGTTTACACGACACGCTGGCTCCCCGTAACTTCTCCGGAAGACATACTCAAGGCGGAAAAATTTTTGAAAAAAACCGGCGCTTAGCATGCTAAGCGCCGGGCGCGAAAGAACTTATTATTCCAGGATAGAATCGCTCTCCTCCTCATCAGAAGGAGAAATTTCTTCATCAGGCATTTCCCAAGGTTCTTCGTTCGAAGGCAGAACTTTGGTTCCATAGAAGAATTGTTTCCCCTCGGGGACGACCTCAAACACAAAGTTGCCGTCTCCCCATACTCTGGCTATAGGACTCCAATCTGGTAGAGAACTACTTGTCAGTATTTCATAGCGTTTGCCCGGAACAAGTCTCATTGACATTTGTACTCGGCCGTCAGACATAGAAATACCTAGTGCGGATTGTCCGGACGATTCCAGAAGAAGACCAACTGTTGGCGCCAATCTTTTAGCCACGATGTCGTATCCGGCGTCGTTTGGGTGTATCACGTCGCTTGTCAGCTTATAGTTCGTGATGATGCCGAGCATTATGTTTGGCACGTAGGCGCAACCTGTTTCCGTAGCGATCTGTTTTTGAATGTCGGCGACATCGTTGAACCTGTAATAAAAAGACGAGGTTTTCTGATAGAAGCCGACCAGAACAACAACGGCGCCGGCATTATGACAGTTTGTCACAATACTTTTGAGGTTTGCGTAAGTAACGTCTTTGGGCACCCGATTTTTGGCATCGTTGGCGCCGAGCCAGACGATGACCAGTTTAGGATTGTGCGCGAGTACATCCGTCTCGAGCCTTGCCAAAGCTTTGGCTGTGGTGTCGCCGGAAATCCCGGCGTTGATTATGTGTTGCTGGGGGCAACCCAAACGTCTCATAAGCTCCGAGACATAGTCTTCGTCTTCCGTAGAACCTATTCCGAAGGTGAGACTGTCGCCTAGAGCGATAATACTTTCCCCTGGAGAAGGGAAATTTGTTATTTCTTCAGGATCTTCCACGGGTTCTCGGACTTCCAGGATTTCACTAGTTGCCAATGTCTCGTAAGAACTTGAAAACCAACCCCCCAGCCTTCTCACGTACCGGAATTCATATTCACCGACAATGCCGATAATGCTGTCTCTGGTCGGATTACTAGTTCGCGCTGTGAATTTGGGGTAACCGCGAATGGGCGGAGTGTCCAACGGTTCGTCGGCTGGGTAGAGAGCGACATAATCGCCGTAAGGCGGTTTGTTTGTCCCCGTGTCCCAGTTGACTGTTATCATGTCGCGCGCGGATATTTCGTTTGTCGACAGAGTGATGATGTAATCCTGCGAGTTAACGGTGATTGCCGTAAAAACAAACAGGAACAACAGGCTTAAGCAGAGTTTTTTCATTCGGATTTTGGCGTTGAGGTTTTATTTTTTTGTGGAGGACAAAGAGTCTCTCTTTTCCGAGTTTAAACTTACACATAATTATTATTTTGTCAACGTCGAATTTACTGATTTATTTTCTTGTGGAATATTTTGTTTTATTGCTGATTGTTAATATAAACTCGATTTGGTTAAAAGGTTCTATATGTTAAAATGTGATTCTTATGGAAAACGAAAATAATCAAAGCAGCGGCAATAGCGCGCTTTTTAAAAATTTAATAATAGTTCTGGTTATTTTAGCGGCGGTCTTTGCCGGTGTCTATTTCTGGAAAAATTCTTCGCAAGATTTATCCGAAGAATCAAGTTCTGGAGGCATTGATCTTGACCAGACAAAAACAAATAAAATGACACAAGTTTCTTTTACAACCAATCATGGGGTTATCAAGTTAGAATTATTTGACGATAAAGCGCCGAAGACCGTGGCCAACTTTGTGGATTTGCTTAAAAAAGGTTTTTACGATGGTACCAAATTCCACAGAGTGATAAGCGGTTTTATGATTCAGGGCGGCGATCCTTTGTCGCGTGATGATGCCAGAAAAGATTATTGGGGCACGGGCGGTCCGGGTTATCAGTTTGAAGATGAAATTAACGATGAAAAATTGGTGCGCGGGGTTTTGGCAATGGCCAATGCCGGACCCAATACTAACGGTAGCCAGTTTTTTATTATTACGGCCGAAGCCACGCCTTGGCTTGATGGCCATCACACGGCTTTTGGCAGAGTGGTAGAGGGTATGGATATTGTTAGCAAGATTGAGATGGTAGAAACTGAAGGCAAGGGAAGCATAGATAGGCCGATAGAACCGGTGATTTTGGAGAAAGTGGAGATTCAGTAAAATTTAAAATCCCCCTCCCGCCACAGGCGGGAGGGGGATTTTATTTGTTTATAACGAGACGCTTATTTCGTTTGAATACGTTCCGCAGACTCCGCCTAAGTATTCGCAAACGCGAACGTAGTACGTGCCGGCTCCACCGAAAGCAGACAAAGTGGCGCTGTTTGCCGAATTATTCGTGAGGTAAAGATATGTGTCGCCATCTCGAAGTGGGTAGGTTGGTCCGGGGTTCTTTGACCAGACTACTTTAAAGCCACTCGTTGGTTGGCCGTTTAAGACCCAAGTTATTTTCCCATTAGTATCGGCCGAGAGCGATATAGAAGTAACTTTGGAAACGGCGTTATTTTCTGTTTTTGTTTCTTTTGCTGTTTGTTTTGTGTGGTTGGCTGTGGTGATTTTGTTGCAGAATTGAGCGTGAGCTTTTTCACGAGTCGCTTGGTCAAATTCGCCTGTCTGAGTGATGCCTTGAGCGTTTTGGAAAGCAATAACCGCCGTTCTAGTTATTTTCCCGAAATAGCCGGTGCTTTTAATTTGGAAATACCCCTTTTCCCTTAGGAAATCCTGTAAGCGTTTTATATCATACGCTAACCCGTCTTCTTCTCCGTCACCGATGGATAAATTTTTGTCGGAGACGAAACATTGAGCGCCCTTACGCAGTTCCTCAAGTTGTTTTTGAAGTTTGACTATAAGAGCTTCCAGTTGCTCTACCGTGTAGCCGGAATAACTTGAAACAGAGCCGGTATTATTGGTGGCGATAGTTGTTGCCGGCGCAGTAATTCCAATCAGCATAATCGCGGACACTATAAACCCAACAATTTTTATTATCATAAAATATCTTATTTATAATTACGTTTCCTTATTTAATTTTAGCACTTTGGCCCATAAAAGACCGCTTTAAGGGGGCATTGAAAATGTTGTTTAATTTTCTTTGATTTTAAAGACGATTGACGATTTGTAATATTACAGGGTGTCAATCGTTATTATTCTTGAACACGGGGAACTGTGTTGTTAGGGATGAATAAAAAATGCCTAATATGTTTGATATATCAGTACACTTCCAATGTGTCATTTTAAGTTGTAATCTAAGTGTGTTTTAAACGTCTAATTGCATAGAGTTGGCACATAAACACGCCGAAGAATTACTGCTTAAAATTTATGACGAGCACTCCGATGC
>CAZRUK010000018.1:0-9468 GCA_964603405.1 uncultured Candidatus Saccharibacteria bacterium | reverse complement strand
GGGTGCCCTGAGAGAGTCGAACTCTCGAATCTGCCTCCACAGGGCAGTGTTTTACCGCTAAACTAAGGGCACCGTCTCAGTTTCTTGCTTATGCGAAGCAAGAAACTTTCGCCTCTCTACACTATCACGATGAACGAGATGGTGGCAATTGTGGCACAGCCAAGTTAGATTTTTTACTTTGTTGTTTCTATGATTTCCATCAACATGATGTACCGCTAGCACTCGTTTATCTCTAATTCCACAAAATACACATCTGTTTGCTGGTCTCACTTTTTGCAATACATCGCGATACACAGAAAACCCTCCTTTCCAGTTTCTATGTTGTTCTCCAACATATTGAGTGTTACGCCATCTTGTCTGGCACGATTTTGAACAAAAATATTTTTTACTTTTTGAGCGAGCTAGTTGCTCTGGAGTTTTATAAACGACTTGCTTACAGACAAAACAAAGCATATTCTTACCCGTCTTCATTCCCTGATGATGGCACTTTCTAGAACAGAATTTAGCCCATCCAATTTTCAGAAAAGATGGTTTTGCATAGAAAGATTTCTGACACGTTTTACAACACACGCATGGCATTCTATCTTTTTAACTTAGATTTTAGTAGAAACCCTGAAGTTTGGTAATGATGAACCAAGAAATGACAGTTGAAACAAAGCCATGTCAAATTTTCTATACTGTTGTTTTTCCTGTCTTTATCGATGTGGTGAACAACAAGAATGCGCCCGTCTTTTTTGTTACACAAACGGCAAAAAGGTAACAGCTTGTGCTTTCGTATAACTGTCTTATATGCAAATGTACCGTGTTTCCAATTCCCATGATTCTCACCAAACTGGTTTTGGTTGAGATATGACAAACTACAAGCTTTACTGCAAAAGAACTTCCCGCCTATTGATCTCTTAATTTCTCTGAGAGATTTGTAAACCTGTCTCTTACACGAAAAACAAGAAAACATTTTTCCTCTTCTCCTCGCTTTACCTGCACAGTCAATGGAACAATATTTTCCTTTTCCTCGTTCCAACCAATTTGGTTTGGTGTAGAAACTCTTCCCACAAATTTTACAGGGAATTACAGGCATACCTTAAGCATGACAATTGAAAAACGGTCTGTAAACACTAACTACTGTGGATACATACAATAACAGCTTTGTACCCGTTCCTGCCTACTCGTATGTCGGCGGCTCCTCCTTTATACCAGAAAGATGGTTGATTAGTCGAGCCATAGCGTAGAAAAGAGTTGATAGCCGATTGAGGTAAGCTCTAGTGTTGTCTCCTATTTCGGCTTCGCCCACTCCCACAGCTCTTATCACTTCGCGTTCGGCCCTTCTCGCCAAAGTCCGCGCAAAATCAAATAGTGCCGCTTCTTCTGTCCCACCGGAAACAAAAAACGTTTTTATCGGCGGCATTTGTCTTTCCATCTCCGCAACCAAGTCTTCGATTTCTCCCAACTTGCTGGCTTTGATTGTTTTTTTTGCGCCAGCAAGTTCCGCTTGGACGATAAATAAATCCTGCTGAGCTTGGTTCACAATCTGCTGGAAACTTAGGTCAGAAACTTTCCATCGAAATTTCTTGGCTCTAACTTTGCAAAGCCCCAAAAAAGAATTCAGCTCGTCAACCGTGCCCAAAGCTTCCGTAAGACAGGAACTCTTGGAAATACGCTCTCCTTTCCCCTGTTTAAGGGTCTTAGTAGTACCTAGGTCGCCTTTTCCAGTGAATAACGCCATATACACAACTTACTTATAACACATAATTAACCGCGGTATTACCACTTCTCGCCCGTGAACCAATTTTGGCTTTCAATTGCTGGGACGCACCAGAGTCAGATAACTAATCTAAGTTTATACCATTTGCAATACCTTCGTGTAATTTGAAAACTTCCAGCAAAGCCAAAATTCGGTTCTGGGTCGCCTTTTCCGGTGAATAACGCCATACCCAAATCATACACCTTGATAAAAACGTGAACAGACCGGCAAGATGGGGGCAAACCCCCGCACTAACTTTGCCATCATTGTTTCCCGCGCACCAATTGAGAACTGGAATATATAAACTCCATTGAATCATCAACGCTCATCTTTCATCTAAATAAACAACTATTAGCGCAATGGCAAAGTTAGTGCGGAGGCAAAAAAAGCGCCGTCCACAAACGGGCGGTGCTTTGATAAACTGGAAACCAGCAACTCAGGACGAAACAATCGCCCTCATGCACCCGGACACGACCCTCTTGGGCCACAGTCCGGTGGGTAAACAAGGAAATCTGAACTTGAAAAATCTGAGGCAGATGTGAGAATCGACCTCGGGAGAATTGTTCGGATGAGATCCTTTTTCTGCAACATTTGTTACACGCATGGCTATTTTTTTGCTCATGATTGCATGGTTTTTTTATAGGTTCATCGGCCAGACTGATTCCACTAACTAATTTACTCCTATTTCAAACAAATACAACTCCGGCTACTGATTAAAAATGCTTTTAACCAAATCCTCTAAAGCAACGGCATTGGTGGGAATTTCCACCGATATTTTTTTATTGAATTCTCCGAAGACTATTTCTCCGCTGTATATTTTATTGGTAGTCGAGCTCATTTCTTCCGGCGGTAAAATAATTATTTTTTGAGGGTAATTATCGGTTTTACCAATCCAAATTTCAAAAGGTTGTCCAAAAAACGGGCTGAAGGGCTGGCTTGATGTAGAAGTTTCAAACCCCGATAATTTCGCTATACCATCTGATATTTGCTTGATATTGTCCGTATCCCACTTTGCCTTGTAGTGATAAACCAAATCGCCAGAAATTTCTTCATTTGGAAATTCTTCAACCACTGCGATAATCGGGTAATTCAAAAACAACTCTCGGACTTTTTTGCTCTGCTCCAACAAAACATCCAAAGTGGAACGATTTATTCCTTTCTCCTCCAAAGCCCCGCTGTAAGAATTTTCAGCTTTATCGTAACTTATGCTAAACCATTGGTTTATAAACGGCTCATAGCTCGCTGATTCGAAACCTGAAGCGTCAGTCAACCGGAGGTAAACAATTTGATTGTCCGAACGGATTTCACCGGCAACCTTAAATACGCTTGGCGCCGTTCCTGTGGCAGTTAACGAAGAGCCATACTGAACAAAAATGGACGAAAGAACTTTCGGTTTGGAAGCGCGGCGCAAATCCGCGGCTAAATCGATTTTAAAGTTAGAAACTCTTTGTTTGTCTATATCTTGAACGATTAAATCCGAAACTACGGAAAAAGCGGGCGATTTAGTGATCTTGCTCATCATCGTTTTTATAGACGCTTCAGGTTCAAGCTCCTTTACCGAAAAACCCGCATACAAAGAAATACCCGCCCAAACAACCAGCAAAACGATTACCAATCCAAAAATAAATTTTATGAATCGCTTTCCCTTGCCTATTTTTTTTGTTTCTTCTTCCATTAAATAATCACTAAAAAAATAATTGCTAACCAAATGTGCGCGGGAGAGGAATCGCACCTCCACGCCTTACGGCATACGCCCCTCAAGCGTACGTGTCTACTGTTTCACCACCCGCGCGCCACAACAATACTATTCTAAAAAAGCGTCCCTTTCAACCAAAAAAAGGGCTCTCGCCCTTTTAAACCTCGCGTCCCGAGTCCTTATCTTTATTTCGCTTCCGCTTTTTCTTCCATCTTAGGCGCGACAATTTCATCAACGACAGTCATTTCGTTCTCTTTCTTTCTCATCTCGCTTCTCATTTGCCTTCTGACTTCTTTAGCCGCTTTGCGCCTAATGTGATAAAGCTTGGATCTCCTGACTTTTGCGCGTCGGACTATTTCGATTTTTCCTATAATCGGCGAGTAAAGAGGAAAAATTCTTTCCACTCCCACGCCGTCTATAGATTTTCTCACGGTAAAAGTGGCGCCCGCTTCCGTGCCGTGTTTTGTCGCCAGAACCAAGCCCTCAAAAACTTGGATGCGTTCCCGCTCGTTCTTTTCAGTTTTCCATTTTCCCTCAACTACCGTCTTTTCTTTAACCTTCTGGGAAACTCGAACTGTATCTCCGGCGCGAAGACCGAGCTTCTTTCTTTGTTCCATATCTACCGGTGAAATTTTTATACCTGCTGTATTGGTCATAAAAGTAAGAGCTACTTTAACATAAGCTCTGATGTGTCGCAAGACCCTATAAATTCCCCACTATTTGGGAAAAATCCTCTGGATATGGCGCAACAACGGAAATTTCTTTGCCGTCCATATCAGTAAATTTTATTGAATACGAGTGGAGAGCTGGACGCCCTAAACCCTTGGGAGTCGGACGCCCCGGCCCATACAACTCATCGCCGACAATCGGATGATTAATCGCCTTCATATGAACGCGAATCTGGTGCGTCCGGCCGGTCTTAGGCCTTGCTTCAATAAGCGTAAAATCCCTCGCTCGTTTCAAAACCCGCCACTCCGTCACCGCCTCTCTCATCTCCCCCGTAGCGTCTTTCAAGGAAGTTTTTTTCCTGAAATCTTTTTTGCTCCGGCCAATCGGTTTATCAATCACGCCGGAATCCTCCTTAAAATTCCCCCAAACCAAGGCGTGATAATTTTTTTGCACTTTGCGCGATTGAAATTGTTTTTTCAGAAATTCAAAAGTCGGCTGGTTTTTTGCCACTACCATTGCCCCCGACGTTCCTTTATCAAGCCGATGAACAATTCCCGAACGCAAAATAGCTTGGGGCTTAGAGCTTGAAGCTTTTAGATTTATGGGAGGTTCGCCGACATCTTTTATCTCGGGGTATTTCGCCACAAGCCAATCAACCAAGGTCGGCTCGTCGCCTCGGCCGTCAGCGTGCACCACTAAACCCGCCGGCTTATTTATCACCAACAAATTTTCGTCTTCGTATAAAATTTCAGGCAAAAGGGGCATCATTACGCCCCTACTCTATCACAATACAAATTGCCAGACGAATTAAAGCATGCTCACAAACTGCTGTATCGCAATACGATATTTCGGAGAAGATTGATTGAGGATATGAAGCAAAACCACGGAAGCTACAAGCACTAAAAAATTAAATCGCCCCGTCCACGGCAAAGGCACACCAAAAAAGACATTTGCCAAAAGATTGCTGTCACTAGGCACTGCTTCGTCGGGAATACTTAGGTCAGCCAAAAACACGGGGGCTAAAGAAGCGTCCAAAAGAACTCCCTCCCAAGGAGAACTCCCCGGGCCGGACTGCGAACCGGGCCACGGCACGATACTATTTTCCATTCGTCTGCGTTCTTCTCGGTCAACTGGTCTGGCCGGTTCGGTTTTGCCATCACTGGTAACACTGGCATTAATAACCTCCATTGTGCTAGTAGAATAAATAAACGGCTCGTAATCCCAAGTTAAAGGCCTTGAGGCGTAAATTGTAATTGTGCTTGAAGCCACATTTGAATTTGCGAAATAACCGTAGAAAGGATTGAGCGAAGGATGCCGACCGATGGCTCTCACTTCCGCGTAATTGGTGTAAACTCCCGGCGACGTGCTCGCGTTATAAAAGATTTCGTAATCAACGACAATTTCCTCATCCGGAGCAATTCCCTCCAAATCCCAAACCTGCTCATTAACAATCTCTCCCCTCTCATTCTTCAGAACATCAAGCAAAACAGCATGATATGCTTGTCCGCCGTTATTTTTAATATTAACTGTATATTTTACAGTGGTAGAAGAAACTAAAGCCAGTTCTGTATTATTGGTCTTGGTTACAACAATCTCCGGGTCAGGAGTTAAAACAACCGGAAGATAATCGCTGCCCTCCGGATAATTTAGGCCAACAACATAAATTTCATCTTGGTTGTCACTCATATCCGCATCCGGCTCAAATGCCTCCACGGAATAGGTTGAGGGCATATTGGTGTAACCAAATTGCAAACTCCTTACATTCGCACTTCCCCGAATCACCCTGAATGAACCAGCCGGCACATCTCCAACATTCCAAGAGTAAGCATTGTTGGGGCCATTTTGGGGAACATTAAAATCAAAATAAGCAGAATTAGCCCATCCGTAAAGCCTTACATCGTGGGCATCGGCATCACCTCTGTTCCAAATTGTGTACTCAAAATCAATAACACCTCCTGGTCCGACAGATGTGTTGCCAGCCGAATTTCCGACAACTCGAGTGCCAAGCCAAAGATTTGGCTGACCAAAAGAAAGGTCACCGTTCCAGTCACCAAAAATATTTATAATGGCAAGCGTCCAGTTTCTGCCCAAAATATTCGTGTTGGCGATATTCACAACATTGGAAACCGCCAGAGCGTCGCCGGTTGAAACGGAAGAATCTCCGCTACCAACTTCGTTGTTTCCCGTCAGGGCGTAAACCTGAACGTTGTTTTGAATATTAGCCGCGTTTGAAGCATTAACCGTAAGTTCGCTTTCTCCCGACCCGCTCGCAGAACGATTATTTCCCCGCCCGGGATCGCTTAAAAGCTCTATTCCGTCTCTTGTTTCCCGCCAGTAAATACCCGGGGGCAAGTTGTAAAGACCACCCTTCCAATTGCCGTGAATCTTCAAAACAACCGAGAAAGAATCGGTATTAATGAAATTTGAGTTGACTTGATTGACCGTATTGGAAATAGCGGTGGCGTTACCTGTTTCGATTGAACCACCCTCCGCCTGATTTTCGCCCGTATTCGCTTCCGTAGAAATTGAATTATTTACCGCGGCCTGATTTTCTATATTCACGCCCAAATCTCGCGAGCAGCAATTCGCGAAATCATCGCCAAAGAATAATCTGGCAAAAAATTCAGCGTTGGGAAAAATCAAATCTCCCGTCCAGTCGCCGAAATTATTGAAAACCAGAAGAGCGTAATTCGCGTCAACAATGTTGGTATTGGCGACATTTACCACGTTGGCGGCGGCATAGGCGTTACCGGTATTGATGTTGCCATTTTCATCGGCTTCATTTTCTCCCGTGCTTGACCTGACAATTACGTTATTGGAAATAGAAGCTGTGTTGCTTGCGTTAATCGTTTCAAAAACACTGTCATCGCAACCGTTGCAGGTGGGACTGGTATCGCCGCCAGTCATCGCTCCGCGAAGGTCAATCGTGCCAACCTCACCGGAAAAACTATTCAATAAAGCCACAAAACCTTCCGAATTATAGATGTTCGTATTGGCAGTATTAACAACATTGGCGACGGCTACGGCATCGCCTGTTTCAATTGACGAATTATCTCCCGCTTGATTCTCGCCCGTCTCGGCTGTAGTAGTGGCATTATTCAAAATTTCCGCATCATTTATCAAATCAACTGTGGTCGAAGAAACCCCACTCGCCCCGATAACGGACGGCTCTTGACCGTCAAGAATCATTACGGCTTCTGTTTCATCAAAGTTAACTTCATTATTAATATCAGTTAAAGAAAGAGCGTCCCCTGTCTCAATTGTTGTGCTTGCAGTATCGGTTGTGGGCGAGGTTGTAGAGCTAGATTCCGCCTGCACAACAATAAGCGGCGCCGGCACAAAATAAAATATCAAAAGCCACGCGACTATTTGCTTTGTTAATCGCTTTCTGTTTTTTATTAAATTATCTAAATATTGAGAAAACATTTCTGAACCAATTTTTAACCCGAACAAACATCTTTCTTATCGGATTTAATTCTTCTGCCGTTGTCGTGGCAGAACTTGTGCCCGCCTGCTCACCTGAATTTTCCTTGAGAATTTTCGGCGGGTAATCTTTTGTCCCAACATCCGTCTTTACTTTAATAGAGGCCGTGGCGGCGGATTGGCCGTAATTGAATTCTTTGACAACATTAATATCTCGGCCCTCGTATTTTTCTTCGAAATCAGTGATAGTTTCTCCATTGACTTCGGTGTAAACCTTGATGGATGCCTCGCTTTTGCCTTCGGTAACCGCGCCCGATGAAGTATTTCCTCCCGTACTCACGCTTGTTTTAACCGTGTTCGTTACGCTGGCGGTATCGGCAAAAGCGCCTGAAGTGAAAAACAAACTTATTGCTATTGCGTAAACTATTTTCATTGTTTGATTCTCCTTGGGCCCGCCCCGACTAAAAGGAATCGGGGCGGGCCGCTAAACAGAAAACTGTCTCGGAGAAAAAGAACTATCTTCGGATGCGAGTGATTGTCGTGTTAACCAAATTGGTCACCATCGAATCAGCATAGGCATCGCCCGTGCTGACATCAGCATCGCCACCGGTAGCAGAAGTGTCATCAACACCACCGCCAAAACCCCACCAACCACATGAAGAAGATCTGCTCTTAATCATATTTTTGGCGCTACCAGCATCAGCATCGTTGTCGCCAGTTTCGGCTTCGGTTTCAACATAGTTTACCACCGTGGCGTTGTTGGTTACTCTGACATTAGCTGTCATATCACCATCACAATCGCTACATGGCACCGAAATTCTGGTTTTGGTGTAATTAACATCGTTGTAAACCTTTGAGAAAGCTGTAGCATCGCCAGTATCAACATCAGCATCACCACCGACAGCAGAAGTGTCGTCGACACTGCCACCCCGAACGTAATTTCGGGCGCTGCCGCCAAAAGCGTCATTGTCGCCAGTTTCGGCTTCGGTTTCAACGTCGTTTACCACTGAAGCAATGTTACTGACAGTAACATTGATGGTTGTGGAAGGATCTGAACCCCAATTCCACCACGTGGCGCCAGCTGGAGTTGCCGTCGCAAGCATCGCGAGAACTGCTCCTATTGCAATAATTTTTTTCATTGCGTTTTTTGTTATTACCCCCGAACAAATTATTTATCCCCTGACTAATCGCGAACGATTAGTTATGGAAATTAGTTCGGAGGTTAATTAGTAATTCGTTTTCCTCCGTCCCTTAAGGGAAAACGGAATAAAACGCTTATCGACCTTGGGAGTTTATTCACCCCCGAACTAATTTTTGTATTGGCATAGCCAGCGCTCACGGCGCGATACAAAAATTAGTTCGGGGGTAAAAACAAAAAAATCACCAAAAAGGTTAAACCCTTTGGTGATTCCGAAAAATTATTAACGCAAAAAAACTTTTGGTTGGAAACCGATATCATATTTTGAAAAGTCGCTATATGAAGTTCGGTTTCCCTGCGAACTATCGCCCGCCCAAAATTGGGCAAACGACAGCTAAATCTTATAACTAATGCAGGTATTGTCTAGTGTGAATAAACCCCTGTGATATAATAGAAATGTATTGTCAACAAACATTTTGTTCTCCTAAAAATAAAAATCCGGGAGTGGATGTCAAACTGGGAAACTACCCAAATAAATCGGGCTAGTTTGACATCCGCTTCCGGACTTTTCCGTGTCTTTAATTTCGATAATCGCCATACTAAACACTAATGTTTATTTGTAAAGACCCCTTGCGGGTAAAAAATAAACTTTGTCTTAATTTATCCGCTAAAATTAGTGCCCGGAAAATAAAAGGGGGCCAGATACCGCGCTTGCGGCACTGGCCCCGTACCCCATTGGTTGCCATGATCCTGCACGGATCTGAGTATGAAGTTTACACTAAACAAAAAAAAATTCAACCC
>CAZRUK010000017.1:0-9554 GCA_964603405.1 uncultured Candidatus Saccharibacteria bacterium | reverse complement strand
TACAGCTTGACGACCGACAAACAAAAGATTTTTTCCATTCTAGAAAGCGGGGGTTTGTATAGCTATATGCCGGAGGGAATGCCAATAAGGAAGATTGAAATGGAGGTGGGTACGCCGGAGAAAATTTTGCTGCATCGATATGTTTATAATAATGGCGAGAATGCGGAGTTGTT
This sequence comes from uncultured Candidatus Saccharibacteria bacterium, assembly GCA_964603405.1. Taxonomy (GTDB): domain Bacteria; phylum Patescibacteriota; class Minisyncoccia; order Phycocordibacterales; family DSPV01; genus CAZRUK01. Next base: position 9,381 of record CAZRUK010000017.1, on the reverse strand, counting down.
CGTACCGGCCCTGATGTTCCCGATTATTGGCGGCGCATCTTCGGAGTATTATTACAATCAAAAAGCCATTATTATTCCGTTGGTGGAAGACCTGTTGAATATCGAGGAACCGGTTTACAGAATTATGTAGTTTTTCTGTTTGACTTAAGCGAAAAGTTTCGTTATGGCCAATAAGATAATTAGTCCCAGTGCGGAAATAGTGGTTAATCTAAGGGGGTAAAGTTCGACAGATAGTTTAATTAAAGTTACAAAAGATTCGACGCTGGACCCGATTAATTTTACAGCCGAGCCTCTCTCTTTGTATCGGTTTTCTATCCAGTATATTTTTTCTTCCTCGACTTTTAATCCCAACGATTGAGATCTCGCCAAGAATTCCGTATCGAGAAAATAGCCGTCTTCTTTGCATTCTTCCATTATCTTGGCGGCTCGATTATTCCAAAATTTGGCGCCGCATTGAGGATGTTTTAACTTCATATTCAAAAGTAAAAACGACAAGATTCGATGACAGAAAGTGACAAAAATTCTTAACGGCGGTCTGGGACCAAAGCGATTGCCGACAACAACGTCGGCTTTTCCTTTTTCTATAATTTTAAAAATCTCGTCGATTTTTTGGGGTTCAACGGGGAGGTCAGTGTCAGTGTAGGCATATAATCGAGAAGGAAAATTTTTGACGGATTCACGAAGAGCAAATCCTCGCCCTGGTTTAACTACTCTCAATAATTTAATTTTTTCGGGATTTTGTTTGCTTGCCGTTTCCGCTTCAAACGCTGATCTGTCGGTTGAAGCGCTATCAGCAAGCAAGATAATCCAGTTTTTACTTGGTTGATTTTTATTGAAATATTCAAAAAGGGCTCTTGCCGTTCTGCCGATGATTTTCTCTTCGTTGCGGAAGGGGACAATTATTACAATATCGTGTTCGCTGGCCATGGGGTTTTAATTGATTACCATATTATAATAAAGATTACGGATGATTTGTTTATGGAAAATTCAAACCTAAAGAAGGATATAATTGTCTCCGTTCTTATTTTTCTTGTGGCTCTGGTTTTGAGATTGCCCTATTTTGACAGACCGCCGTCGATGATGGTTGATGAGGGCGCGTATGTTACTTGGGTGAATTTTACCAAACAGGGGATTCCTTTCTTTGAACAACACCCGCCGTTTTACTGGCTTTCCTTATCTTCTTTGACGCCGTCTTTTTCTTATGACCCGCGCTTGTCTGATTTTCGAACAGTAGCTAACGATTTCTACGATTTTCCATACAAAACAGGGAGGCTTTTTAGTGTCCTTCTCGGTTCATTGTTGCCGGTGATAATTTTTCTTCTAATGAGACTTCTTTATTTTGACAGGCGTTTGGCTGTATTGCCGGCCGTTTTTATTATTTTTGATAACGCTTTGGTTTTATATTCGCGGGCGATTTTGCCGGACATTTTATTTTTAACATTAGGTTTTGCCGGAGTTCTTTTTGCGATTTTATCCAGTCGGGTTGCAAGATTAAAATCTTCTTGTCTTCTGGCAATCCTGGCGGGTTTTCTTGTCGGACTGGCTTTTAGTGTAAAGTGGATAGGCTTGGGATTTCTCGCGGCAGTTTTTATTTTTTTCGCTCTAAAACGTAATTGGAAAAATGTTTTGATTTCCGGCGCGGCCGCCTTGTTTATTTATGTTTTTGTTTTTTATTCCTATTTGTCTATTTTTGACAGGGGTTTTGTCGATGCCGGCAGAGGGCTTTATCAGAGTGAGGAAATTGCCAGACTTTATTCGCCGGGCGCCGATAAGCCGTTTGAAGTTTTAAAACTGGTTTGGGATTACAATGTCCAAATTTGGAATACAAACGCTCATCGCGCCGATTTTGGTCAGACCGCCGAGGCCGATTCACCGTTTTACTGGCCAACGGGTTATAGTTTGATGCGATACTGGGATCATATTGGAGAGCTTACGGTTATAAAATTACATGGAAACTATTTGACTTGGACGATATCTTTTATATCGGTGGTATCTCTTCTGTATCTTTTGATAAAAAAGAAAATAAACGATGTTTGGCTGAAAAGAGTTAGTTTGTTTTTAGTTTCCGCTTACACTATAAATTATTTGCCGTTCTTTTTTATTGAAAGGGATATGAGGTTGTACCACTATTTCGCAGCGGCAATTTTTTCTTTTATGGCGTTCCCACTTTTTCTAAGAGAAGTGGGGCGGGGTTGGTCGGAGAAAACCAAATCTGCCGTTTTATATGCCATATATGTTTTGGTGATAACTTTGTTTATTTGGCTTAGTCCAACGACCTACGGTTTTCTTTTGTGAAAACCTTTTTCTGGTTATAGTTTGACTTTTTGTTGCTTTTGGCTGATATAATTAGAACTTAATGAAAAACAATCCCTTCGAAAATTATCTGAAAAACCTCAAGGTTGCGATTTCGGCCCTCGGCTTATCTCAGGTCGTTTTTAAACAACTCGCTACTCCCAACAGGATAATTAATAAAACAATTAGTATAAAGCGCGACAATGGCAAAACTGAGAAACTCCGCGCTTACCGAGTGCAATGGAACAATGCCCGCGGTCCTTATAAAGGAGGCATAAGATTCCATCCGGCCGCTGACCTCGACGAAGTCAAAGCTCTTGCCGCGGCAATGAGTATTAAATGCGCAGTTGCCGGTATTCCTTTTGGCGGCGCCAAGGGCGGCGTGCAGTTTGATCCTAAAAGTTATTCCCGCAAGGAAATTGAGAAGGTGACACGCGCTTTCACCAAAGTGCTCGCTCCTTACATTGGCGAGGATAAAGATATTCCCGCTCCGGATGTTTACACCGACGGCAGAGTGATGTCCTACATGCTTGATGAATTTGAAAAAATTACCGGTTGTTCTGAACCGGGTGTAGTTACAGGTAAGCCCATAGAACTCGGTGGTAGTTTAGGGCGAGAAGCGGCTACTGGTCAGGGGGGTGCTATCGTTTTAGGTGAATTGGTGAAAGTTTTGAAACTTAAACCTCAAAATCTCAGCGTGGCGATTCAAGGGTTTGGCAATGTGGGATTCTATGCGGCCAAACTTATGCGCGATGCCGGTTTCAAAATAGTTGCTTTAACCGATTCTCAAGGAGGACTTTATTCCGAAAAAGGTTTGGATCCAGTTCTTGTTTGGAAAGTTAAGCAAGCGAAGAAAACGGTTACGGCTATGTATTGCGATGGTAAAGTTTGTGATACTGAAAAACTGATGAGAGATAAAGTCAGAGTTATAAACAACGAAGAAATTTTTTCTTGTGGCGCCGACATTTTGGTTCCGGCCGCCTTGGATAGAGTTATTACGGAGAAAAACGCCGGCAGTATAAAAGCCGGAATTATTTTGGAAATGGCCAACGGTCCGACTACACCCGAGGCCGACAAAATTTTGGGAAAGAAGAAAAAAATTGTGGTGCCAGACGTTTTAGCCAATGCCGGCGGAGTGACGACGAGTTATTTCGAGTGGGTTCAGAACAAAAGCAATTATTACTGGACCGAGAAAGAGGTTTTATCGAGGCTCAAGGAGATTATGGTGGGCGCCTTTGAAAGAGTTTGGGCTCTTTCTCGAGAGAAGAAAATATCTTTGCGCGATGCCGCTTTTATGTTGGCGGTCAAGGATATCGCGTATGCCTTGGAGTTGAGAGGAAGGGTCTGATTTTTGCCATGTTGAAATCATGTTTGCTGTATTGCCATATGGCAATATAATTAAGTCATGTCTATTCCTAGAGAAAAGAAGCTTGAGGTCATGTTTGAGTTTTTGGTTTTTGGCGTGGTAGTGGGAATTATCGAGGACCTATTGGCTGTTTTTTTCACCACAGGACAGACTATAACCTGGACAACTTTTGGTATAGTGGTTCTTATCGCAGTGCCTTTTGCCGTTATAGGAGAACTTTTTGCCGATAATGTCGATTTTATAAAAATTTATAAGAAAATTTTCAATAGAAACAAAATATCATGAACAAAAAACAAACTATTTCGGTCGTTATAATTCTTGTGGTTCTGGCCGTGATATTCATTTCTTTTCCGTCGTTCTTTTTTATGGGTGGCAGTAGCTCAGTTAGTGAGGATAATGAACTTATAGGTGGGCAAAGAGACGAACGTGGCTGTCTAGAGCCTGCCGGTTATTCTTGGGATGAAGATTTGAAAGTTTGTTTGCGTTCGTGGGAGGTAACAGATTTGACGGATAGAGCGGCCGTGAAGGCCGTTACTGATTTGGTAGGCTCGATTGACGGTCTTACTGTTGTGGCAGTAAATGAAGGCAATTGCGATAATTGCAAAATGGTCTTTCTGGAGAAGGACGCGATTAGAATCGGACTATTGGTTCAGGATGGAAAAGTTGTCGACAGACCTATAAGCCCACTCGAGTGCGCTCAAAGGAATGGTGTTGTGAGAAAACCTTCTCAAGTTTCTGTTTGCGAGCCTGCCGAATATCTGATCGGTGCCATAGATGACACCACGGAACAGAAATATTGTTGTTACACGATGGAACTGGAAGAAAATTAGCATTGAAGAGCCCGTAATCTTTAATGGATAATCATTCAACCGTCTACAAAATAATAATTTCTGTTCTCGTCCTCGCGACGGTGATTATCGCCGTTTATTATTTCTACCTTCGTTTTTCCACTTCCCAAAGGGTTCTTCCTTCGGTTGAACAGAACACCGCCCAAGACGTTTCTCCTGAAGACTCTATTTTTCTTGTGGCCCCGACAGGCGAGGTTTCCGATTTGTTGAATGCTGTGACGGTTTATGCCGAAACAGAAAAAGACGAGTATGAGAAAGAAATAAATAATGTGAACACGAGTATTTTAACCGCCGAAGCACTTGATCTGGCTAATTCAAAAGATGAAGAAGATATTTAAAATCGAAAAATTTTGGTTAGTGATTGCCGCAGTCGCCGTTGTGGCGCCGGTGGCGGTTTTTGCTCAAACGGCCGTTCAGACGAAGGCGCAGGATAACGATTTACTCAAAACGGCGAATTTTTGTTTTGATTTCAACAAAATAGCCGACTCGGTGATTTCCCAAAATATCATTAAAGCCGAAATAGAATTTGTTAATCAAATGACCGCCAATACTGAAAATATAAATGCTGGTATTTTGGATACAGAAGAAAGATTGTCCACGAGACGGACAGCTTGGGAAAATAATCGAAAAAATCATTTCCAAGCAATAGAGACCGGTTATTCGGATGAAAAAGCAAAAGTGGCCGTCCGGGTTTTTTATGTTGCTTTGACGGACGCGATAAAAGCGAGAAGTTTGGCTTATTTTCAAACCATCAATTCTTTTCGGGAGGGTGTGAGTAAAATTTTGGCGGATAGAGACAAAATATTGCTTGGCGCTGTAAGAACTTATGGTAAGGAGGTGAACGCGGCTCGTCTTAAGGCCGAAGAAGCTTGCCGGGAAGAAGTTGTTCAAAAAGATTTAGCCCGCGCAACTCTCAAAAAAGAGCTTTATGCGGCAAGGACGCGTTTCAACGAAGCCCGGCTTAAGGCGGAAAAGTTTACGGTTCAGGCCGAGGAATTAAGGAAAACTAAGCTTGCGGAAATAGAAAATGCGCACAATGCTTTTGTGCTTGCCCTAAATTCGGCCAAAGAAAAATTTCTTGCCCAAGCGGTAAAAAATTAGTTTTGAGGCCGATAAAATTCTCGTTTCCGGATAACCGCCACCTCGACTGGGCGGTTTTCGATACTTGTAAAAAAGTGTTTCTAATTGTAGTTTCTTAGCATGGTGCGTCACACCGAAAAAGCTTTTAAGTGGATTATAAGCCTTTTGCAGGCCCGCAAAATACCCTTTGTGATTTTTGGGGGGTTAGCGGCCAAGGGCTACGGTGCCGGTAGATCTCTTGCCGATATAGATATCGCCATCCCAGAAGAAAGATTTGGGGAAATTTATTACAATTACATCAAATACGCTTTTTGGGGTCCGGACACATACAAAGATGAAAATTGGGATATATTTTTAGTTTCATTAGAATACGAAGGTCAGGAAATAGATTTGTGCGCTACTCGGTATAAAATTTTCGACAAGCGTTTGGGCAAATGGGTTTCGAAGGAAAGAGATTTGGGACTTTTTAATACGGTAGAATTTTATGGTCTGCATGTTCCAGTTATAGCCAAGTCGTCGCTTTTTGAGGAAAAACTTCAGCTTGGGAGAAAAGCAGACAAAGAAGATGTTTCGGATCTTTGCGCCAACAACGGTGATGCCCAAGAGTTTTTGACCGAAATAAAAAATTTACATTTGCCGAAAGGAAAATACGCGGTTTTTGGTTCTGGCCCCATGGTTGTCCGAAGTATGAGAAAGAGTGGAGATGTTGATATTATAGTTTTACCTTCTTTATACCACCAGTGTTTGCATAGCGGTTGGGAAGAGAGAAAGTCTGGCAACACTTTAAAGCTTGTTAAGGGAAACGTCGAAATGTATCGGGATTGGAATTTTCCTAGCTTCAGGCCGGATGTGAAAAAGTTGATTTCTACGGCCGAATATATCGGCGGTGTGCCATTTGTTTTGTTGCCGGAAGTTATTAAATGGAAACAGGTTTTTGGCAGAGAAAAAGATGTTTCTGATGTAAAACAGATTGAGGAATATTTAAAAATCGCTAATCTTGGTGTTCCAGCCAATTGAGAACATTCCCGAAAAATAAAAAAGAAGGATATTTCTGGTCCGGGGCTTGTTATTAGACTGAAACCTTTTATCATTATACCAGTGAGATGGTAATTCTAAATTTCTTGTCTTGATATATTAATTTTTTAGAGACTTTTTACGATGATTGGTCAATATTTCCCATTACCTTGCTGGGTGAAGGTTTTACTAGGTAATAGTATGGGAAATTATTTTTGGGGGTTTTTCTGACGAAAACCGTTTATTTGAAGAAAGAATTATAGAATCGATAAAATGATTGATGTTAATTTAGTTGTTTTGGGTGGCAATAGCCGGACTAATTTGGAGTGGGTGAGGGAAGTAAAGGAAAAACTTTCTCCAGATTTCAAAAGCATTTATGTCCATTATTACCGTCACTGGTCGCAGGCTCTGCCACTGATTGATTTGGATTTTGAACTGGAAGAATTAACAAACAAAATATCCGGTCTTGAACTGTATGTAATCTTTGCTAAATCGGCCGGGGCTCTGCTTGCTTTAAACGGCGCGGTTTTGGGAAAAATTCACCCCTTAGCTTGTGTTTTTGTCGGTTTCCCGCCCGACTTTGGAGAGCGATTGGGTTTGGAAATGAATTGGCTTTTAAAAAATTATTTTGTGCCCACGATTTTTATGCAAAAAACCATGGATCCGGCGATGGGCGCGAAAGAATTAAAACTTTATCTTGAAGATAATTGCCATTCGGTTTGTCGGACGGAAGAAATTTCTGGAAATAATCACCATTACGACGATTGGGAAAAAATAAAAGAGGTGTTATTAAAGGCCACGGAGATGGTATAATTACCTACATGAAAGACCGTTCTAAAATTGGCAACAAAAAAGGGAATCCGGCGTTTCGGACACCTTCCGTTTTTCGGTATAAAAAGAATGTTCAGGTTTTTAAAACGAAGAATATCAGGCGTTTCAATCGTGGGGGTTAGCGGATTTTGACTGGATAGTTTTATGGATAATTATACCTCTGCAGAAGTTTTCGGCGTGGAGGTTTGCGTACTTGTTCTGATTAAGGAAATATGCAAAGATAATTTTGAACCCGTGTAGACCTGAAATATAGGCTTGCGGGGGCTGACACTGGACAATGAGCCGGGTAGGCCAAAACATAAGCAGACACATAGTGTCTACTACTAACAAACGGGGCCGAGATTAGTCCGATGCGCGAAAGCCCATCGCGCGCTACTCGGCCCACCTTTTATATAAATGAGATGTCGATATATTTTATCCCAGGTGTAATTTGTGTAGAATGACACCATGAACACACCTAGAAAAGTAGCAATTTTTGATGTTGACGGGACGATATTTCGTTCCAGTTTATTTATTGAGCTTGTGGAAGGAATGATAGAAGCAGGAATTTTTGACAAAACCACGAGGGAAATTTATTTGAAAAAAAGAAATGCTTGGCTCGACAGAAAGGGAACGTATGAAGACTACATTGAAGCGGTAGTTAAGGCTTTTATGGTGAATATAAAGGGGGTGCCTTTCAAAGATTTTGACACCGTTGTCAAGGAAGTGATTTCTGTTCATAAAGACAGGGTTTATAAATTTACCAGAGATTTGGTGGCAAAACTAAAAAAGCAAAAGTATTTTCTTTTGGCCATATCCCAATCTCCCAAGGGAATTTTGGACGGATTTTGCAAAAGAATGGGTTTCGATAAAATATATGGCCGTTTTTATGAAGTTGGCCCGACGGAGCAATTTACAGGAAGCATAATTGATCTTCATTTGATAAGTAACAAGGCGAATATCGTAAGAAGGGCAGTTGCAAAACATGAATTGACCCTGAAAGGTTCCGTGGGTGTCGGGGACACCGAGGGAGACATTTCTTTTTTGGAATTGGTGCAAAACCCAATCTGTTTTAATCCGAATGAAAAGTTATATAGACATGCTTTGCGCAATGATTGGAGAATTGTTGTAGAAAGGAAGGACGTTGTTTATGAAATAAAGAAATAGGAATTCAACAGTTTGACTTTAGAACCATTGTGTTTTATGCTACTCAACTGGTTCTGTTCTTTTGAACGGAGAGAGACCATAACAATCAACAACGGAGGTTAGTTTGGCAAAAATCATAAGTCTCGTTGGTCGGCCTGGCAGCGGCAAGACGCGGGTGTCCAAGATTTTGGCGAGGCGTCTCGAGTTTGGCTTGGTTTCTATAAACCGAAACGGACATAATGACAGAGAGATTCTGGCTTCGGTTGCTAAAGAATTAAGCCGCCTTCAGCCACTGCAGGAAAAAAGAGGCATCGTGCTTGACGGTTTGCCGGACAGTATCGATCAGTATGCGGAGTTTCCGAGTGTTCTGGCCGGTTTGGGTTTGAGAGACAAAATTTTCATTTTTGTTCTCGACGTGTCGGAAGCTGAATGCCTCGATCGTCTTGAGAGAGAGGGAAGTGGAAAACCTGAAGAGGCCAGAAGGCAAATGACAAGGTACAATCAGGATACTGTTCCAAGCCTCGCTTTAGCCAGAAGCTTGGGCAATGTCGTATCGTTTGTGACTGAGCAAATTGCCCGTCGCAACCCTGATGATGTTGCGTGTTACGTTGGACACCTGTGGCATGATCTTGTCACGCCACAAAGTCAAAAGAAAAAGGACGAAGTCCGTTACCTCCGTTCGAGAAGGTAATTCCCCGAATTCACAATTGGCGCTCAGTCCTCAGGATTGAGCGTCTTTTCTTTTTTGAAGGGAACGGTCTCTATGATCGGAGATGACTTAACTTTTTCAATAATTTCTTCTTCTTTATCCATGACGCAGTAAAT
>CAZRUK010000016.1:2600-11106 GCA_964603405.1 uncultured Candidatus Saccharibacteria bacterium | reverse complement strand
ATTGGTATGATTTCGCTTGTAGTTGGCGCGGTGGGTATTATGAATTCAACTTATACAAGTGTTTTGGAGCGAACGAAGCAAATCGGTATTATGAAAGCAATCGGCGCTTCCGACGAAGCGATTTTGTCACTTTTCCTTATTGAGTCGGGAATGATTGGTTTGGTTGGCGGTTTTATCGGAGTGGTTTTTGGTATCATGATTTCAGCAGTAGTAGGGTTAGCGGTTGATTTGGCGGGTTTTAAGGGACTGTTTTCTTTTAACTCTTTGGATTATTTCGGTCTTCTGTCGGTTTTGCTTTTCACGTTTGTTGTGGGTATCATTTCCGGCATTTTACCAGCGCGCCAAGCCGCAAGAAAAAGTCCGATGGAAGCTCTTCGGTACGAGTAAAAATCACAGGGTTTGATTTTGTGTGGGGGATTTTGCGAAGAGATTAACAGCCTTTGCTCGGTGTGCTATTGTCTGTAGGGGGATTGTTTTTGCAGTTCTAAATGTCAAAAAGAAAGGACGGTAGCTATGATACCAGAAGTAAAAACTCTTGAAGAGTTGAGCAAACAAAACAAGGTATTTCTTGATGAGGTTGCGCGTTACTTGGAAGATTGTGTTGCTAGGAGTTTGAGTATTTCCGGAGAGGAAATGATTCAACTTATTGAACGTTGTGAACCGTTGAAAGTTCCAAATCAGGAAGAAATCTGGACCGCTCTCGCGATTCTTTTGACAAAAGGAATGTCAGACCACTTTTTGAATTTCAGAGAAATACCGGCGGCTGAATACCGCGCAGTCGTTAATCATATCAACGGTAAAATTGGAGTAAAACAGGCGGAGGCGGCATAAGTCTCTCGGAGACTATCAGAAGCTCGCGTTAAAACCGCGAGCTTTTTAATAATTAAAATTTCGTTTTGGTACTCGTCTTATTCGCGAAAATATATTTAAAGAAATTTATCACTGCCGCAAGAGCGAGAATTCCCATGCCGTACAGACTTATTTTATTCAAAAGGTGGGAAATGGAATTGCCTTTAGCAAGAATTTCCACACTTTCCACCAAGATTGTTTCGCAGGCGCCACCGCCCGAATCAGCGCGGGTGGTGCTTGAGTTCCAAATAAAACGTTCGGGATCATATTTTCCGGGTATACCCACATTTACCGCTTCAATATTTACGAGCTTGCCCTTTATCCGAACTTGGTCGCCTTCACTAATACTTTTAACCAATTTTTCCATCTGGTCGTTTGTTGCAACAAGATGATTATTGGAAAGCTCTGAAGCGTTGAACTTTACATCTCCGTACCATTCGTAGAGGCAAAAACGAAAATCCTGCCTAAATCGGAGATTTTTCTTTTGATAAACGCTACTTCCGGCGTTTTCTCCCCAAATCACACAAATGTCTTTCGGGAAAACACTATCCCTTTTTAAGAGACTGAACCAAGTGTAGTCCATAGCTTTTATTACCAGGCCGTTCAGCTCGTAGTCATATAGCGGAGTAAGAATGTATTCATATTCGTCCCGGACAAAAGTGATTTTGTTTCTATCTAGAAGTTCTCTTTGAATGGGTGCTTCAAGAACGGCCGGATGAATATTTTCCACACTGCGGTAACTGTTTTTGGTGAAGGAAGTAACAACGAAAACCGCAAGACAGAGTAAAAATAGCGCGTTTCTGACCTTTTTCATCTTTTTTATTATACAACATACCGCGGAACACGTCGCTTTGACTTATTTTGAAATGAATATATACTCATAATATTATTTTGCATAATAATATGCCCCGTCCCAAAATTTGTTTTTGCAAATACATTGATGTTTCTCAAACGAAAAGGCAGTTTCGGCCGTCGAATTTAGGCGCAAAGACGTTTGTAGAGCTGGGTCCGGAGGAGATGGAAGTGATACGCCTCCGCAACCTGCTTATTATGGGCCAGAAAAGAAGCGCTCGGAAATTACACACATCACAGAGCACCGTTCAACGTCTCCTTTCTTCAGCGTATAATAAGATCGCTGATGCTTTGATTAACGGAAAAACTATAAAAATTGTTAAGTGCCATGGCTAATTTTTTGTTGGAAGTAAAAGATTTAAATGTTGATTTGGACGGAGAAAGAATTATAGAAAATCTTTCTTTTAACGTTTCCCGAGGAGACATTTTGACAATATTGGGGCCGAATGGCGCCGGAAAAAGCGTGTTGCTGAAGGTGTTGTTGAATTTATTACCGCACAAAGGGAGTGTTATTTGGCACGACAAACCGAAAATAGGGTACCTTCCCCAAGGCCTAAATCAATTGAAGGTTAAAGATTTTCCTCTGACAGTGCTGGATTTTTTCAAACTGAAGCAGCCTGTTATAAAACGAGAGAACATTATTGAATATCTTGGTTTGGTGGGATTAGAAAAAGATATTCTTTCAAAAACAGCGGGCAATTTATCAAGCGGGCAATTTCAGAGAATGCTTATAGCTTGGGTTTTGATTTCCAAGCCGAACGTTATCTTTTTTGATGAGCCAACGACGAGCGTTGATATTGGGGGTGGGGAGACCATTTATTCTCTTTTGAACGCCATCAGGAAGGAAAGAGAGCTGACTATTTTTCTGGTGACTCATGATTTGAATATTGTTTACAAACAGTCTACCAGCGTTTTGTGCTTAAGTCGAAAAGGTCATCATTGTTTTGGAGAACCAGAAAAAGCTCTCGACCCCAAAACACTCGAACAAATTTTTGGCTCGGAAATTAAGTTATATGGTCACCGATAAAATTTTAAAATAATGACATCCCAATTAGTTTTGACTTTAATAAGCGGAATTTTTATAGGCGGAGTCGCCGGTTATTTGGGAACGCTTATGCTTTCAAAGAAAATGTCAGTGGTTGCGGGACCCTTGGCCCACCTAGCTCTTCCAGGCGTGGCTTTGGCTATTGTGTACGGTTTCAGCATATCACTTGGCGCTTTTCCGTTTGTGATTCTTGGAGCCTTTCTGATATGGCTTTTGGAGAAAAGGACGAGTTTACCGATGGAAAATTTAGCGGCGATTATTTTTGCCACGGGCGTCGGAGTAGCGCTTCTTATTTTGCCTATCGGCGACGCGGAAGAGGCGTTGATTGGAAATATAAATAAAATTTCAATTTCAGAAACAGTGGTTGTGGTTCTATTAAGTGCTCTTGTTTTTTGCGTTGTTTGGAAAATTTATCAGAGGATGATGCTCATAAACATTCATGAGGATTTGGCGAAAACGGAGGGCATTAATTTGGGTTTATATAATTTGCTCTATCTTTTCAGTATCGCCATAGTGGTTGCGCTGGGTGTTTATTTGGTTGGTGGCTTGATAACCGCTGCTCTTATAGCTATTCCCGCCGCTTCGGCAAGAAACTTAAGCAGGGGATTATCCTTGTATAAAATTTTGGCGGTTGTATTTGGAGTGGTTTCGGCTATCGCTGGCATAGTCATAACCCAGGTTTTTGATTTTCCAACTGGACCCATGGTAATTATTTCGGGGGTGGTACTATTTTTGGTGTCCGTAATTTTTCGCAGAAAGCCGTTTTAAAAAATGCGCAATTTTGTTTTAGCAAAAATAATATTACCGGCGTTTGTGTTTACAATCTCGACGGTTTATCCTTCTTTCTCTTTTGCCCAAAATGATGCCAATTTTTATTTCTTTTACGGCGAAGGATGTCCTCATTGCGCGAAGGTTTTGCCGTACATTGAACAGTCAAAAGAAAAGTATAACCAAATAAATTTTCAGATTTATGAGGTTTACGGCAATCGAGACAATCTCATTAAACTTAACGATTTCTATGACAGGTATAATGTTCCACCAGAGGATCGCGGAGTGCCTGTGATTTTTGCGGGGGATAATTATTTTATCGGCGATACGCCGATTATTGAAGGACTTGAGCCCGCGATACTTGATTACATAGCGAATAAACCGTTGTCTCAGCCGGAAGAAGCGTTGGTTGAAAAAACGGTTGTAGAAAATGATATTTCCGCCACCGTCGATATTCAGAAGACTTTAACTCTCTCCGCGATTATCGGAGCCGCGGTTGTTGATTCCATAAATCCATGCGCCATTGCTGTTTTAGTTATTTTGTTGTCGGCCCTTCTGTCGAGCGGCGACAAGAGACGGGCAATTAAAGCGGGGTTGGCTTTTTCCGTTTCCATTTATATTGCCTATTTTTTATTCGGTTTGGGACTTTTTTCCGCTCTGCGAATTTCAGGTCTTGCTTTTTGGTTTAATAAAATTATCGGCGCGGCTGCTGTTTTGATCGGTTTGGCGAATATCAAAGATTCTATATGGTATGGCGCCGGAGGTTTTGTCACTGAAATTCCCAGGCGCTGGCGGCCCACTCTGAAAAAAATTTTACACAGTGCGACCACCCCGTTTGGCGCTTTTCTTATAGGTTTTGTAGTAGCCCTTTTTGAATTACCTTGCACCGGTGGCCCCTACTTCGTGATATTAAGTCTCCTTGCCGAGCGAGCTACCCAGTTACAAGCGATTCCTTTACTTCTACTTTATAATATTTTCTTCATTATGCCACTCATTCTCATTACTGCCATGATATATTTTGGATTTACCTCAGCAGAAAAGGCGGAACAGTGGAAAGAAAGGAATCTAAAACGTCTTCATTTTATCGCCGGAGTGATTATGATCGTTCTTGGTTTGCTTATCATCTTTTTGCTCTAAACAGAAAATAAGTTTTTTCGTGGTATAATAATTTTGTTGTGAAAGTTCTCGCTCGAAGAGATTCTTCAAAACTCTGGAACGGGTTTTTGATTTTCCTGGGATTTTGGCTCTCGCCTTTAAGCCCTTGGAACGATTTATTCACCAATATACCGCTGGCTTATTTTTTCGGCCTCCTTTTCTCTTTAATTTCAGAAGCTTTGTTTTTTCCGATGGTTGTTTTGGGTTACTGGCTGTCGAACATCGCCGGTTTTGTTTTGATGCATTACGGTTGTGTTGGTTTTAATAAAAAGGAGTATTCATTTAGGGCTCATTGGAAAAGTTACGTTTTAGCCACAACCATTTATACTATTTTGGTTTGTCTATTGATTTGGTATGGCATTCTACCGTCGGCCCAAGAGATCATCTCTTATATCAGTTAAATTTATTTATTTTATGCGAACTTGAAAAGCCGCCCCGCCTAAAGGCGGGGCGGCTTTTATAAAAATTTATCTGACAATTGTTCCCACAAGCACGCCGACGCCCGTGGCTATTCCTCCTACCAAAAACATTCTGATAGCGCTCCGCCAGGTGCGTCCCCCGAAGAATTTTCCGCTTATAGCTCCCAAAACAAATAAAGCCAAAACAGAACAGGTAATAGAAAGTTTAAACGCCGAATCGATATTTAGAAATAAGTAAGGAGAAAGAGGAACAAAGCCCGCTACGAGATAAGAAAAAAACATTATGACGCCTCCTATAATCGGTTGGCGGGGAGAGGCTTTACGGCCATCTAGGTATTCTTCCGCCGAATAATCGGAAAGATAGCTGCCCGCGCCCATGGAAAAAGCTTCTACAAAAATAAGAACTAGGCCGGTAAGGAGAATTTCCGAACGCAACATTCCCGCTACAGCTATGCCGGATAAAAGGCCGACCGTTGAGACAAGACTGTCTTCAACACCAAAAACGAAATTACGGATATAGTCGGCCAAATTTCTTTTTTTATTAATGATACTCAAGCCGCGATTTTAAATTAATCAAAAAAAGTCAACTTTGCCAGATTTCTTTCGCGTATTGTTCCACCACGCGGTGGGTGTTGAAAAAACCAAGCATAGCAATGGCATGTTTGGACCTCTCTGTCCATTCATCCGGTTTGTTGTAGAAACAGTTAACCGCTTCTTCAAGTCGGTCCATAAGTTCGCAGGCTTCCGCTCGGTCTCTTTCCTCATCGCTTTGAAAATTGCCGGTACCCCCGAAACACCAGCCGCTTTTGGGTTCATGTTCTAAACCCTCTATCCACCAACCGTCTCTTGTTGAGAGGTTAAGAGCGCCATTCAAGGCCGCTTTCATACCGCTGGTACCACTGGCTTCAAGCGGCGCGACAGGGGTATTCAGCCAGATGTCGACAGCCGACACCAAATGTCTGGCAATTCTTAAGTCGTAATCGGGAATCAAAACAATTTTTACTTTTCCGCGGAGGACGTCGCCATATTCGTTCATCTTGTTTCGCAAATCATTGCAGTAGGAGTCGTTGGAGTGGCAACGATTGGCGAAAACAAGCTGTATCGGTTTTATTTCGCCCAAGCGCGCCAGTCTCTCAAGGTCTCGGAATATAAGGTCGGGGCGTTTGTATGGCACGAAGCGCCTGGCAAAGCCGATAATAATGGAGTCCTCGCGAATATAATCGTCGACATTTACATTGGAGACGGGGAAAAATAACTTGTTGAAATTTACCCAATGAACAAAATCCTTTTTTTCTTTTTGTCTGCTGTCGCAAAACTCTTTGCTGGGCAGGCGGCTGGTCGCCTCATTCATAATGGCGGGGTTTTCATCCCAACCGGATAGGTAAATATTGTAAAGCTCGTGCATATGTTTGCCTGCCCAGCGAGGCGCGTAGATTCCGTTGGTGACATTTTTTATTTCCCGGCCCGGAAACATTCCTTGGCATACTTTTTTGTGTCTTTCGGATACGCTGTTGACCGATTTTGAAAGATTCATAGCGAGCTCTGTCATACCGAGCGAGTTGCGGCCGGCAAGGTCGCGGATATTCCAAGGCATCATTTCGCGCAGGGTGTTGCCGGCAAGATTGTAGTCGAAGTAATCGTGGCCGGCCGCGACGGGGGTGTGAGTGGTAAAAGTTACGAGCGACCGCACTTTATTTTCGTCGTAATTATTTTTGCGCAAGAGCTCAATGGCCGTGAAAGCGGCATGACCCTCGTTTAGATGATAGACCGCCACATTTTTATAACCCAGTTTATCAAGCGCTCGCACGCCGCCTATTCCCAAAATTATTTCTTGTCCAAGTCGGGTGTAACGATCCATGGCATATAGGTGTTTGGTCAAATCACGGTCCCACTTTTTGTTCTCTGGCAAGTTTGAGCTGAGTAAAAAGATGGGCACCACATGACCCGACCGTCCCATAATTTCTTTTTGCCAAATAGCTATTCTTACTTTGCGGTCCTCAATCTCAACTTCCACCGTCTCCGGTCTACGTGTCAGGTATCTTTCATATTTGAAGCCATACTCGTTGTCGTCTTGGTGATAGAGCAATGTTATGCCGGCCATATTAATTTTCATATCGGAAGCCGACATCAACATATCAGCGGCAAGTACGCCTAGGCCCCCGGCGTAATTTGGCATACCGCTGGCAAAAGCGATTTCCATTGAAAAATAAGCGACTGTAGGACCGTAATTCATCCCGTTAAAAATTTACGTTTATAAAACCCCGCGCAACGCGTTTGCCGAACAGGCAGTTCCCGTCATGGGCGAAGCGCTGCGCCGTAAAAAAGGAGGGAGCTATTCGCTCCTCGCGCTTCGGATGGTAAGTGTCCTGTAAATTTATAACGGGATTCATCCCGTTAATTATATCAGGGCTCTAAAATTAGGTCTTGTAAAGTGTTGAAAAGCGGAAATACCCGTTGTATTCATTCGTAACACTTATACACTTCTCGCAAGGTTACGAACGATTTTTAATGTGGTAAACTACACAAACTCTTAAAAGAGTTTTTAATTAACAATTAATAATATTTAAGTTATGTCTGAAGAATCAACTCAGCAGGAACAGCAGGAAGTTTCTGCGCCAAAGAAGAGAGGGGGGCTATCTTTTTTCCGTTTAGTCATTTTTGTTGTCATTGTCGGGGTGATTGCGGCAGTGGGTTATGTTTTCTTAAGCAGTGGAGTGGTTGGCAAGTCGGTTGCCACTGTCAATGGTGAGAAAATTACCCAAGCGCAATATGATGCCAGGCAGTCGCAATTGGCGTCTGTGTTTAGCGCTCAAGGGCAAGATCCGACAAGTGTGGAGCTTGCGCCACTAATAAAGCAACAGGTTATTGATGACCTCATTGCCGAGGCCTTGATTTTGCAGGAGGCCGAGAAGGAGGGAATCGCAGTTGATCAGGCTGCCGTAGATACCGCTTTCGAACAGAGCAAATCACAATTTGCTGATGAAAAAGCTTTCGCGGACGAGCTTACGAAACAGGGATTTACGGAAGATTCTTTCAAGAAAACTTTAGCTAACCAAAATATCTTCCAACAGTATATTAACGCTCACGTTGATTTGGCTTCTGTTAGCGCAACAGAAGAAGAGGTGGAAGCTCTTTATGAGCAATCTGTAAGCGGTGGCGGTGAAAATATTCCTGAATTTGAAGAGGTAAAGGGTCAGGTTGAAGCCGAAGTAGTCAGACAGAAACAGCAGGCTCTCATTAATGAGTTTATGGCGAATCTTCGAAGTTCGAGCCAAGTTGAGGTTCTGATCTAATAGTAGAAATTTTAGCGAATACAAAACAGCCGGTTGCGCGTCTGCGCGCCCGGCTGTTTGTTGACACAGAATTACGAATCTATTATAGTTAAGCGCAATCAAGTAAGTACTAAAGTAGAACTGAG
>CAZRUK010000016.1:0-2590 GCA_964603405.1 uncultured Candidatus Saccharibacteria bacterium | reverse complement strand
GAGTCGGGTTTTATCTTTGGGGTTATTTGAGTTTTTATTCGCTTAGTTCTATGAAGAATGCAGCAAGGAACTATCGCTCGCCTTATGGACAGAGGCTTCGGCTTCATTAAGACCGAAGGCAGCGACAAAGACCTTTTCTTCCATGCCAACGAGCTTCAGAACGTAGACTTTAACAGCCTTAAAGAAGGCGACAAAGTTGAGTTCGAAGTTTCCGAAGGAAAGAAAGGCCCGCAGGCAACGAAAGTGAGCCGCGTATAAATGTGAAAGCAAGAACCCCTTTCGCCAGTCGGCGGAGGGGTTTTTGTTTTGAAGAAAGAATTTTCAGATTAAAGATGTATATCCAAATCCAAAATTTTTAGTAGAATGATGAGGTATGCTCAAGAAGTCTGCAATTTTTGTTATCGCTCTAACGGTCGCTATTCTTATAGGGTATTTTATTACTTACAGGCAAGTCGAAGCTCCCGTTTCCGGTGGTATGGAAACCGTCAAAGTTTTTTTCAGCAACAACATTCTTGATCCGGAGATTTCCTGCGAAAAAGTTTTTCCGGTGGAGAGAAAGGTGAGTGGGGCGGAAAACGCCAAAGCAACTATTGAGGCGCTTCTTTTGGGTCCCAGCGAATCGGAGAAGGCAGAAGGATTTTTTACCAGCATCAATCCCGGAGTGATAATTCTCGATTTTGATGTGAAAGACGGTCTTGCGCACGTGAATTTCGACCAGCAGATAGAAAAAGAAGTTGGTGGTTCTTGCCGTGTTACGGCTATACGCGCGCAAACAGAAGAAACCCTGAAGCAGTTTCCTTCAATTCGGGAAGTGGAAATTTCTATTGAGGGCCGGACGGAAGATGTTTTACAGCCGTAATTTCTGGAGATTATAAAAGGTTATAATAAATATATGAAAACAAATATTATAGGACGGGCGGTTTTACACGCAATAGCCACGGCGGTTTATGTGGGTCTTGTTGCCTTGCTTATGTCAAATGCCGAACAATTATTTGGCAAGCAGGAAAACTTTTGGGGTCCGCTTGCATTTTTGTTGTTATTTGTCTTGTCCGCCACCATTACCGGCTCCCTTGTTTTAGGAAGACCGTTTTTGCTTTACTTGGACGGCAAGAAAGAGGAAGCGGTTAAGTTTTTTTTGCTGACGGTGGGCTTTCTTTTAGCAATAACCATTGTGATTTTTGTTGCTCTTGTGGTTATATAAAAAGGGCCCCGCAATACTGAACATCGCGGAGCTTGAACAGGAGAAATACAGCCAAAAGGCTGACTGCTTATAATATACACCTCTTTGTCAATCAGCAAAAGCCGTTTTTTATTCCATATCTAGCACTAATCCGCCCCAAGTGAAATCACGGGCGCCGAGGCCCTCGCCGGTATCTGGATTGAAGTATTCGCGGAAGCCGGATTTTTCAAGAAGGGCAATCGAAGAGTTTTTGATTTTTTGGGCGACTTCGTTAAAACCGTAATTCATCAGTCCTTTATATATAAACCAATTGGCCCCAATCCAAACGGGTCCGCGCCACATGTCATTCGGGTTGAAAGAGGCCTCATCTCTGGAAACCGTGGTGGCTGGATATTTAGCCCAAAATTCTTTTTCGTTCGTTAAGTGGGTAACCAACTCATCGGCCTCTTCTTTTGTCAGAAGTTTTGCAAAAAGGGGAGTGAAAATCGCCCAGGTTTTCACTTTGATTTTTTGATAGTTTTCTCCGAAGGTCGGCCAATAGAAACCGTTCTCATACATTAGTTCCCGCATACTTTTTATCATGCTGTCACGTTCATGATTAAAGTACTCGGCGTCATAGCCGCGCTCTATTTTTTCGGCGATATAAATAAGACACTGAAGATTTTCAATCATTATCGTGTTGAACGGCACGTCTTTGACCCAGAAAAAGTTTTTCATGCAAAAAGGCGCATCGAATTTGCATTTGATATTTTCTTCAACCAGGCCGATGCGTCTTTTCAAGTTATCTTCGAAACTGTGCACTGGTGGAAGACCAAGCAGAGAGTCAAAGCGGGGTGAATTATCCTCGCCTGATTCGTCGGGATTAATCATGCCCAAAACATGCCTTTCGTGAGGGTCGCGTTCATTTATGAGATATTTGTAATAATGGAAAAGCCCGCGGTATATTTTTTTGAGAAATTCCACGTCCTGATCTTTTTGGAATATTTGCCAAGCGGCGTAAGCTATCATCGGTGGTTGCGTAATGGTCGATGTTTCTTTGCCTCGGCCCCAATCTATATCTATGATAGGGCCCCTTTCCCAGTAAATCATGTGAGGCACCATGCCATTCTCGAATTGTTTAGACATCAGGGAAAAAATTTCTTCTTTGGCATTTTTCAGGTCGAAATGGCTGTAGATAATTGAGTGGAAGCATGAATCCCAAAGCCACTGGTAAGGGTAGGAACTTGGCGAGGGGACAGTGTAAGTAAACTTATCACCCGGACGAATATTTTTCCGAAAGAGTTCGATAATTCTAGGCTTTAATTCGTTCATACTTCAAGTATAACAAAGACTCTTGGTGCTTCAATTGCTCCGTGTGATATAATAGGGACGTGAAGGCTCTGATTGTTGCGATTATTGCGGTTGGAGTTT
>CAZRUK010000015.1:0-12883 GCA_964603405.1 uncultured Candidatus Saccharibacteria bacterium | reverse complement strand
TATGATAATTTTCAATTTTCAATTTTCAAAAAATTTTTCAATTAATTAATTTTCAATTTATAAACAAAAATGAGAATTTATATCGCTTCAGATCACGCCGGTTACGATTTAAAAAATGTCTTGCTGCACTATTTAATAGACAGGGGTTATGATGTAATTGACTGCGGGCCGTATGAGTATAACGAGGCGGATGATTATCCGGACTATGTCGCGGCGGCGGCTTCGGAAGTGTCGCAAAATCCCAATCAGAATTGGGGAATAGTTATCGGCGGTTCGGGACAAGGCGAGGCCATAATGGCAAACAGATTTCCGAATGTCAGAGCGGTTGTTTTCAACGGCCAGCCTCCCGCGCCACCCGAGAAAAAAGTGCCGAATGAATTGGTTTTTACGAGAGAACACAATAACGCCAACATATTGTCGCTTGGCGCGTGGTATTTGCCGGAGGAAGACGCGAAAAATGCGGTAATGCTCTGGCTCAACACGCCATTTACCGGCGAGGAAAGGCACAATCGAAGAATCAGGAAAATTGAATCTTTATCGCCGAGGGGCGTTTCCGCGGAAAATTATTAAAAAGATGAATAAGACGGTAATTATTCCCGCGATTTTACCGGAAAATGAGTATGAGCTCGCGGACAAACTTGGTTTGATTGCGAATCTGTCGAAGGAAGTTCATGTTGATGTTTGCGACGGATTGTTCACGCCGGAAAAATCTTGGCCTTACGCGGAGCGGGAAGATTGGCAGAAATTTCTTTCTATTACAAAGCAGGAAGAGGGTTTGCCCCACTGGCGAGATTTTGATTTTGAGGTTCATCTTATGATTCGGAAGCCGGAGGAAGTTTTAGAGCGGTGGTTTGCGGCAGGCGTTTCCAAATTAATTATTCACGCGGAAGCGGCGGAGCCGCAAGCGGTTGAAAATATGGCGAAATTTTTGGACGGCAGAGCGGAACTTGGGCTCGGTGTTAATTTGGAAACGCCGACAAGCGCGATAGAAAAATACGCGGCCAGCATAAATTACGTTCATTTAATGAGTATTAGCGAAATCGGATATCAGGGCAGCGAATTCAGCGAAGAAATTTTTGATAAGATTAAGGAGGTGAAAAAAAATTGGCCAGATTTGCCTATAAGCGTTGACGGCGGGATAAATGAGGAAAATATAAAAGAGCTTCAAAAAGTCGGAGCGGAAAGGTTTGTTGTCGGTTCGGCTATTTTTGCGGACGGCGCGGTTAAAGAAAATTATAAAAATCTTTCCGATTTAATAAATTAAATGCGCATAGCCGAACACAAAATCGAAGAGTTGGAGAGGGCGGCAAACCAGATTCGCACGCTTGCAATTAAAGCGTTAACCGCCGCCGGTTCAGGACACACGGCCGGTTCTCTGGATTTGGCGGACATTTTGGCTTACTTATATTTTTACGCTCTTCGACACGATCCCAAAAAACCCGATTGGGAGGAAAGAGACAGATTAATTTTATCAAACGGCCACACCTGTCCGGCTTTGTATTCGGCAATGTGTCTTGCCGGTTACGCCCCCGTTTCGGAACTTGAAAAAACTATGAGGAAATTCGGCAGTCCGTTTCAGGGCCATCCCCATAGAGAATTTTTTCCGGCGCTTGAAACGAGTTCGGGTCCGCTCGGCTCGGGACTTTCTCAGGCCACAGGTATGGCTATAGCCCAGAGAATGGATGTGGGTAGGGCGCCCGGCAGATTTTTTTATTGCATTATGAGCGACGCGGAAATGGAAATCGGGGAAACTTGGGAAGCCGCGATGCTTGCCGGCAAAAATAAGCTTGGAAACCTAATAGCTTTTGTAGATAGAAACAATATCCAGATAGATGGCTGGACAGAGGAAGTTATGCCTATCGAACCGCTTGTCGATAAATGGAAATCTTTCAATTGGCATACAAGAGAAATTGACGGTCATAATATTGTCGAGATTGACGATGCGGTCAACGAAGCAAAATCTTATTTTGTAAAACCGTCGGTTATTATTGCTAATACTGTGCCCGGCAAAGGAGTTAAAAATTTCGAAGGAAAATATGAATGGCACGGCAAGGTTCCTAACCAGGAAGAAGCGGCGGAAGCCCTGCGGGAACTTGAGTCTATTAGAAATATACTAAAATCGGCCGGAAAATAATGCTTAACAGCGAATTAAAGCTGAATAAAAATTATTTCGCGGAAGGTGGCCAGCAAAAATCCACCAGACAGGGTTTTGGCGAGGGTCTTGTAATGGCTGCTAAAACCGACGAGCGAGTTGTCGGACTTTGCGCGGATGTGACGGAGTCGCTTTATATGGCCGATTTTAGGGCTAAATTTCCAAGGAGATTTGTGGAGATGGGCGTAGCCGAACAAAATATGGCGGCGGTGGCAAGCGGCCTTTCGGCGATGGGCAAAATTCCTTTTATGGCTTCTTACGCGGTCTTCAGTCCCGGACGCAATTGGGAACAGATAAGAACGACGATTTGTTATAACAATCGGCCGGTGAAAATAATCGGTTCGCACGGAGGAGTTTCTGTTGGCCCGGACGGCGGTTCTCATCAAGGGCTTGAAGATATCGCGCTTATGAAAGTTTTGCCCAGAATGAACATTATCTCTCCTTGCGATGCCGAAGAGGCCAAGAAAGCGGTTATCGCTTCTTTATATATAGACGGACCGGTTTACATCAGGTTGGCCAGGCCGAGTGTCCCGATTTTGTATACAAATGATAGTCCGTTTAGTTTCGGCAGGGCGGCGAAAATCTGGTTTTCGGAAAATAATAAGAGCGATGTCGGTATCATTTCTACCGGTATTATGATTCACGAAGTTTTGAAGGCGGTCAGAATTCTTGAGAAGAAGGGTGTGGGCGCGAATGTTATCAATTTATCTACCATTAAGCCGATAGACCGCGAAGCCATTGTTTCTCTGGCGCGAAAAAGCGGTGCGATTGTTACGGTTGAGGAGCATCAAATTTTCGGCGGGATGGGGGAGGCAGTGGCGGGAGTTTTGGCGGTGGAGTGTCCCGTACCCCAGGAGTTTGTCGGAATTAAAGACCGATTCGGCCAGTCAGGGACTCCGGAAGAATTGTTTAAGGAATACAAGTTAGACGCGCTTTCTATATTGGAGGCGGTAGAGCGTGTTGTTAAAAGGAAAGGCAAATTGTGTAATTAAACATGAACGACTTCGTAAGTCACTCATATGAGTGACTTACGAAGTCGTTCATGGGGTTTGGCGGTTAGGAAAGTTTTTCCGGTTTGAAATTTGCCGGCGGATTTTTTAGCCGTTCTTCCAGTTCAGGTTTTTTGAGCAGTCCTTTTTGCGGTCCAATATCTTGGACAACTGAGCTGGCATTTGCCGTGCCCCACATCAGAGCTTCAATTGGTTCTTTGCCCAGAAGCAGAGCGGCGGCCATAGTTGACGCGGTGGCGTCGCCAGCGCCGGTGCGTTCGTAAGGAGGATTCGGATTCTCATATATCGGAACGTGCCAGACTGAACCACCGTCGTGGAGATAAGAGCCGTTTCTTCCGGCGGTGATGACAACAATTTTTGGTCCAAGGTTTTTCATGGCGTTGAGCAGGGGAATTATTTTGGCGTTCCCGCTCATTATTTTTTTTGCTTCGGATTCGTTTACGACAACCAATTCCGCCCTTTCATAAAAATATCTGGTTTTCTCCAGACCGGCGGTAAGTTGAAAAGTTCCGGGTTGGAATACCAAGCGCACCCCCGTGTTCTTTTTGAGGAAGTTGGCGATTTCCTCGTGATACTTTTCGGAATTTGCTGCAATGGAGCTCAGATAGAGAAGTTTGGGCGGCTCGAAATCGGGAAGAGCGTATTGAAAAGGTTCGTGTTTGGTGAGAATGGTTCTTTCATCTTCAAACCACAGCACGAAGTGGTGGCTGGTTTTGTCTTGGGGATGAATTTTTATCAAATCGCTCTGAATTTTTTCGGCAGCCAGATTTTTCAGGCATTCGCGGCCGGCCTCATCGTCGCCGACATCGCTTATAAGACCCGTGGAAAGTCCGAGACGGCTTGCCGCGACAGCGGCGTTCGGCGCGTTGCCGGCCGCGGCCACTATCTCCACGAATTCGTAAGGAATTTTCTCGCCGAAGCGGAGGCAAATTTGGCAGTGTTCATGGCGCAAATCGCAATGAACGCTAGCATCTTTTAGGCGAATATAGGCGTCGGTGGCGATATCGCCTATGGCAAGAAAATCTATTTTTCCCATATCCCCAAATTATACCACAGCGTTTTTGGATTTATGCATAACTTTTGGCTGGACGGGGCTTCGATGTGTTAGAATAAAAGTATGAAAAGTTTGAGACAATGCCTCGCCGATGCGGGAGAAAAACGCGTTGCCGTTGGGCATTTTAATGTTTCCAATGTTGAGATGATTTGGGGAGTGTTTAGGGCCGCTCGGGCGCTTGAATTGCCCGTAATTATCGGCGTTTCCGAAGGCGAAAGGGATTTTATCGGAGTGCGCCAAGCGGTTGCGCTTATAAAAAGTTTAAGAGAAGAATACGATTACCCTATTTTTATAAATGCCGACCATACCTACAGTGAGCAGAGAGTTATGGAGGCGGTGGATGCCGGATATGATGCGGTGATTTTTGACGGCGTTTCCATGTCTTTCGAAGAAAATTTGAAAGTAACCAAAAAATGTGTTGATTACGCGAGAAGCAAAAATCCGGAAATGATCGTTGAGGGCGAGCTGGGTTTTATAGGAAAGTCCTCAAAAGTTTGGGAAGCCATACCGGAAGGCGTGAAGATTACCGAAGAATATTTGACCAAGCCGGAGGAAGCGGCGCGTTTTGCTAAAGAAACCGGCATTGATCTTCTGGCGCCGGCGGTCGGCAACATTCACGGCATGTTAAACGGAGGCAAAGACCCGGCTTTAAATTTGGCGAGAGTGAGAGAAATAAGAGAGGCGGCGAAAATCCCGCTCGTGCTTCACGGAGCTTCGGGAAATTCCGATGAAGATATTCGGGGAGCCGTAGAAGCGGGGGCGGTAATTGTCCACGTAAGCACGGAAATAAGAGTAGCTTACAGGCAGGCTATCGGGCTCGCTTTACAGGAGGATCCGGATGAGGTGGCGCCCTACAAATATTTAAAGAGCGCCGTCGGCGCGGTTTCCAAAGTGGTTACGGACAAATTAAAAGTTTTTAACGGAATCAATTAGGTATGGCGAAAATATTCGTAACCAGACCGATACCGGGCGACGCGGTGGAACGGCTTAAAGAAAAAGGCCATGAGGTTAAAGTTAATCCGGAAAATAATCCTCTTTCCGCCGAAATTTTGAAAAAGGAGCTTTCGGAAGGGAATTATGACGGAGTGATTTCCCTTTTGCACGACAAAATAGATTCGGAAATTTTCGATGCCGCTCCTTCGGTGAAAATTTTTGCCAATTACGCCGTTGGTTTTAATAACATAGACATTGAAGAAGCGCGGAAACGCGCAGTGGTAATTACCAATACGCCTTGCGTAGAAGTGAATGAAAGCGTGGCCGAACACACCATGGCTTTGATTTTATCCCTGACGTCGCGGGTAGTGGAAGGAGACAAATATGTTCGGGCCGGCCATTACAGAGGTTGGGACCCGAATCTTTTAATCGGCGTGGATGTCAGAGGAAAAACTTTGGGAGTTATCGGGGCGGGCAGAATTGGCACTTTTGTAATAGAAAAAGCGGTCAGGGGTTTTGGCATGGGCGTTATTTATTACGATGTTGTAAGGAATGAGCGGGCCGAAAAAGAATTCGGCGCGAAGTTCGCCAACAACGTTGAGGAAGTTTTGAAGCAAGCCGACGTTGTTACACTTCATGTGTTTTTGGACGACTCGACCAAGCATCTTATAAATAAAGAGAGAATTGGCCTGATGAAAAAAGAAGCTTACATTGTGAATACCTCGCGGGGAGCGGTGATTGAGGAAAAAGCTTTGGTGGAGGCGCTCCAGTCGGGAAGGTTGAGAGGAGCGGCGCTTGATGTTTTTGAAAACGAGCCGAGTCTTTCGCCCGGCCTTACGGATTTAACCAATGTTGTTTTAACCCCCCACGTTGCTTCTTCGACGGAATTCGCCAGAGATAAAATGAGCGAGATTGCGGCGACAAGCATTATTGAATTTTTTGAGGGCAAAAAGCCGGCCCACCAAGTAAATTAGTTTTTAGCGAATGGAAAAAAGAGGATTCACTTTAATAGAGCTTCTGGTGGTGATAGCGATAATTGGCGTGCTTTCTTCCGTGGTTTTGTCCAGTTTGAATTCTGTCAGAGCCAAAGCGAGGGACGCAACCCGACAGGCGGATATAAACCAAATTCGTTTGGCCCTCGAGTTATATCGAGATAATTATGGGTATTATCCTTTGTGTGGGGCTTCCTGTACTTATTGTTATAGCCAAACAACATTGGGTAGTTGTTCAGGTGTAAATTGGTGGAGTGGTTTACGGAGCAATTTATCGGTTTTTATGCCATCTTTGCCGGTTGACCCCATAAATACTAATCCCAATATATATGTTTATCGTCAGGGTGCCAGAGTCGATCTCTCAATGACTGGTTCGTGTGCACAGGTTACTGGTAATGCAACGGACTATGTATTAGCCACTAAAATTGAAGGGCCGGTACCTTCAAGTTGTTATTGCAATTTGAATACAGGGACATTTTTAGGTATTCCTCAATTGAATTGTTTTGTAGGCAATTGACCCCCACGCTAACTTTACGAAGGACAGTCCTTTATTTTTGAGATTGATTTTTTCGGCAAGTGAGTTTATAATGCGCCAATGCTAACTTTGGAAGCATTCAAGCGTTCTCCGAAGGAGAACGCCAATAAATTAAGAAAAAGCGGCAAATTGCCGGCGGTTTTTTACGGTAGAAAGGAGAAATCAACCCCGGTAGCGGTTCCCTTGAATACTTTTATGAAAATTTGGAAAGAGGCCGGCGAGACGTCCGTCGTTAAACTATCCGGCGAAGCGGGCGGGGACAGGGAAGTTTTAATACACGAAGTTGATTTGGACCCGATAAGAAGCATACCCCGACACGTTGATTTTTACGTTTATGAGAAGGGCAAAAAACTTCAGGTGGAAGTGCCTTTGGAATTCACCGGCATATCGCCCGCAGTCAAAGATTTGGGCGGTATTTTGGTTAAAGTTCTGCACAAAGTGGAAGTGGAGGCCGAACCGAAAAATTTGCCGCGAAGTCTTAATGTGGATATATCAACACTTGTTGATTTCAAAAGTCAGATTTTGGTTTCGGGCATTAAATTGCCGGAAGGAGTTTCTGTTATGAATGATCTCGGAGATGTGGTAGCTGCGGTTTCCGAACCGAGAGAAGAGGAGGAAGAGAAGCCCGCAGAAACCGTGGATTTATCTCAAATTGAAGTGGAGAAGAAAGGCAAGGAAGCCGCAGAAGGCGAAGGCGAAGTTGCCGAAACTCCCAAGGGAGGCGATAATAAATAGAACCATGCTTTATCTGAGCAGGTCATTAAATTCCCGTTTTTTAAACGTGTGTTTTAAGTCAGCCGTTATTTTTGTAACCGCCGTTTTTTTGATATGTCCCGCCGTTTCTTTTTCCCAAGTCGCATCAAACCAAGTAAGCTCCCGCCGAGCCCAGCTTGAGACGGACTTAGCTTTACTCGAAAAAGAAATAAACGAGCAGAAAGATATTTTGGAAGAAAGACAGCGCGAGAGAGTTTCGCTTGAAAGAGACATAGCCATTTTGGACGCGAAGATTGAAAAAGCCAAACTTAGCATCAAAGCCAGAAATTTGACTATCCAGGCCCTGAAGGAAGAAATCGGTAATAAAGAGCAGACCATTGTTTCATTGTCGGATAAACTTGATCGGGAAAAACAATCGCTCTCGCAGATAATCAGGAAAACCAATGAGATAGATCAATACTCTATTGCCGAAATTTTACTGAGTGACTCGGACATATCGAAATTTTTCGAGGATTTGGATACCTTTGATTCGCTAAAACAATCGCTACGGCATTCTTATGATTCGGTTATTGAAGACAGGATTGCCACGGAAGAAGAAAAAACCAGCTTGGAGGGGAAAATTCAGGAAGAGATAGATTTGAGAAGGATTCAGGAGTTGGAGCAAAAAAGGATTGAAGAACAAGAAGCTGAAAAAAAGCAGATTTTGAAAATTTCCAAGGGAGTGGAAGCGACTTATCAGGAAATAATCAAAGGTAAAGAAAAAAGCGCGGCGGCGATAAGAACCGAGCTTTTCACTTTGCGGGGTAGCGCGGCCATTCCTTTTGAAAAAGCGTATGAATATGCGGTAAGAGCCGGAAATAAAATGGGTGTTCGGCCTGCGCTTATTTTGGGAATTATCGCCGAGGAGTCTAATCTTGGGGAAAATGTTGGAACTGGCAATTGGCGAGTGGATATGAAGGCGCCGCGCGACACCGTGCCGTTTCAGGATATTTGCGCGCGG
Source organism: uncultured Candidatus Saccharibacteria bacterium (assembly GCA_964603405.1). GTDB lineage: Bacteria > Patescibacteriota > Minisyncoccia > Phycocordibacterales > DSPV01 > CAZRUK01. The sequence continues at coordinate 4,493 of CAZRUK010000015.1, read as the reverse complement.
CTCGGTTTGGACCCCGATAAAATGCCGGTTTCCAAAAAGCCGTGGTATGGCTATGGCGGAGCGATGGGGCCTGCCCAATTTATTCCTTCTACATGGATTCTCTACGAAGATAGGATAGCTGAAGAAACCGGACACAATCCGCCCAACCCGTGGGATCCCGAGGATGCTTTTATGGCTTCGGCAATTCTTTTGGCCGATAACGGCGCCACTAATCATTCATATTCAGCCGAGCGGCTGGCCGCTTTAAGATATTTGGCCGGCTGGGCTAACGCCAACAAATCGGCTTACGCTTTTTATGGCGACGACGTGATGGAGCTTGCTGGTAAATACCAGAGCCAGATAGATATACTGGAAAGGAGCTAAAACAATTTTCAATTATCAATTTTTCCCGATTTCATTTATGAAATCGAGGACCCCGATTCACTAAGCGAATCGGGGTAATTTTCAAAAAATTTTCAATGAATCAATTGTCAGTTTGAACATTGAAAATTGAATGATTGGGATATTTAATGAAAATTGGTAATTGAAAATTGTAAATCTGGCTGTAAGGTGTGTTATTTCTCCGGAGTTGCCCTTGAGTCTTTGTTATGTTATATTTCATCCCTAACATGCAAAAAGAAATTCATCCAAAATACCATAGCGACGCCAACGTAACCTGCGCTTGCGGCAATAAGTTTAAAATTGGCTCTACCAAAGAGGCGATCCATGTTGAAATTTGCAGCGCCTGCCACCCATTTTTTACCGGAGGAGAGAAAATTCTTGATACAGCCGGCAGGGTTGAAAAATTCAGGGCGAGAGTGGCCAAAAAAGAAAAAGCGGGAAAGAAAAGAGCGAAAGTTTCCGGCAAAAAGGGTTAGATAAAAAACCGCTTTTCGGCTGTTTATATGCCCGTGGAAAATGATTTAGGACGCTATAAGGCGAATAAAAAAACTGCTTATCAGGCGGAGCGGGTTTCGGCTATTCTTAAAGAAATCGCCGAGATAAATAAAATGGCCGAATCGGACGGTTCGCTTAAAGAGCTTGCTTCGGAAGAACTCGTTTCTCTCGAACGGGAGCGAGACGCTTTGATTAAAGAAATGGACGGTATATTGGAAGCCGAACAGAAAGAAGAAGAATACCCCAACGATATTATTTTAGAAGTGAGAGCTGGCGCCGGTGGCGATGAAGCCGGATTATTCGCAAAAGAGCTCGCCAGTATGTATCGAAAATTTGCCGACGAAAAGGGGTGGTCTTTTAAAACGGTTGATGAATCGGAAAATTCGCAGGGTGGTTACAAAGAAGCTTCTTTTGAAATAAACGGCAAGGATTCTTATAAAACACTTCGTTTTGAAACCGGAGTGCACAGAGTACAGAGAGTGCCGGCCACGGAAAAATCCGGCAGAGTCCACACTTCCACCGCGTCCGTGGCGATTATGCCGATAAGAAAGCATTCAAAGGTGGAAATTAATCCCGCCGACATAGAAGTTGAATTTTCCCGGGCTGGAGGCAAAGGAGGCCAAAATGTAAATAAGGTGGAAACGGCCGTGCGCATTACTCACAAACCGAGCGGTATTGTCATTCGTTCTACCGCCGAACGTAGCCAGTCGGCTAACCGTGAAAAGGCCTTGGCTATCCTTGCCGCCAAGCTTCAGGCCGCCGAGGAGGAGGAAACCGCGAAGAAATTTTCCAGTGAGAGAAAAGAACAAATTGGCACGGCGGACCGTTCGGAAAAAATCAGGACGTATAATATTCTCCAGGACAGGGTTACGGACCACAGATTGAAAAAATCTTGGCATAATATAGAGGGGATTTTATTGGGCAAACTCGAGCCCATAATGGAAGCTTTTAAAGAGGCCGAAGAAGGCGCCGGTTCTTAATAACGTTGCAATAAAAGCGTTATTTTGATAAACTCTGCCGATATGAAAGAAGCGAATTCAGGAGTAAGCGACCCGATGATTGAGGCGATGTTTAGCGTCGGAGCCCATTACGGCTATTCTAAATCGAGGAGACATCCGTCGGTCAAACCCTTTATCTTTGGAGTAAAAAACAAAGTTGAGATTTTTGATTTGGAAAAAACCAAAGATTTGCTTGTGAAAGCCAAAAATTTTGTCGGGCAGATAGCCGGAGAAGGCAAGCAGATTCTTTTTGTCGGGGGAAAAAACGAGGCTTTGGATTCCGTGAAAAGCACGGCGGAAGAATTGTCTATGCCTTACGTTGCGGGAAGGTGGATTGGTGGGACGCTCACTAACTTTTCCGTTATTCGAGGCAGAGTTACGAAGCTGATTTCTTCCAGAGAAAAAAAAGACAAAGGAGAGTTTTCTAAATATACAAAGAAAGAGAGGGTTTTAATCGACCGCGAGATGGAAAAAATGACGACGATGTTCGCCGGCCTTATTTCTCTAGAACATTTGCCCGGGGCGCTATTTGTTATTGACTCCGAGAAAGAAAAGGTGGCTGTGGCTGAAGCAAGAAAAACCGGAGTGCCGGTTATTGCCCTTGTCGGTTCAGATTGCGACATAAGTTTGGTGGATTATCCGATTTTGGGAAACGATTCGTCCCGCGATAGCATCAAGTATTTTTTGGGCGAAATCAAAACCGCCTATAAATCCGGACTCAAGAAATAATTTTTTTAGTTTATGATTACAACCGAGGATATAAAAAAATTACGGGACGCCACCGGCGTTTCGGTAATGCAGTGCAAAAAGGCGCTCGAAGAAGCCAATGGCGATGAGGAAAAAGCGCTGATTTTACTTCGTAAAAAAAGCGCGGATATCGCAGCAAAGAAGGCGGACAGAGTTTCAAATGCCGGTACTTTGGGGGCTTATGTGCATTCCACAGGAAACGTGGGGGCCATGGTTGTGTTGAGTGCGGAAACCGATTTTGTCGCCAATAATGAAGACTTTAAAAGACTCGCTTATGATATCGCCATGCACATTACGGCGTCTAATCCCGAGTATTTGAAATTTGAGGATATTCCCAAAGCCGATATTAAAAAAGCGGAGGAAGCTTTCGCCGGCGAGGTTAAAGGAAAACCAAAGAACATTCAGGCAAAAATCCTTGAAGGCAAAATTGCTTCTTATTTTAAAGAAAAAACCCTTCTTGATCAGGCATACATAAAAGATCCGGAACTGACGATAAGAGATTTGGTTCTTGGCGCGGTGCAAAAATTCGGCGAGAAAATAGAGATTTTGAAGTTTGTCAGATTTAGTGTTTAATATAAACGTATGAACGCCATTCTTGTGCTGTTCTATTTTTCGCTTTTGAGTATGCTAGGCATGCTCATTTTAAAGAGTGGAAAAACAAAAAACTTTGGTCAGGCGGTTTCAGTCGAGGAACACTCCGATTTATCGGCCGTTGGTTTGCCCTTAGCGGATAAAATATCGACTGCTAAAAGTCTGGCTGTCACTAAAGTCAAGATTTCTTTATTCGTCGTTGCCAAGCATTCTTTGGATTGGTTTTTCAAAATTTACAAGGCAGGCGGGGTGATGCTCTTCAGAGCCAAGGAGAAAATGGCCAAATTTGGCCGGGAAAAGAAATTGCATTCCCCGGACAATGTCTCAAGTTACATAAAGGATGTTATGAACCACAAAGAAAATTTGAGAAATGGTAGTAGTAAGGCCGATGTCTAGATTTATCGCTATTTTTTGATATTCTCTTTAGACACACTGTTGCCAGAGTAGCTGTCTTGGTCAGCGATTACAGCCGAATATGCCAGAGTAGCTCAGTTGGTTAGAGCAGCTGTTTTGTAAACAGCAGGTCGTCGGTTCGAATCCGACCTCTGGCTTACGAAGTGAGATGAGGAATACCATATAAAAAAGCCACTAGTGGAATGCCAGTGGCTTTTCGTCGGGGAACTGATTGAGAATCATTTCCCCAGAAAAATCTCAATGACTACCGGAACTACGATTGTTACAAATGCCGCACACCCGATTGTTTTGTTTAGCAATCCTATGGTGTTTTCGTTTCTGGTAAAATTAGCCAGAATCATCAGCACTACGGTGAGGATTAGACCTACGGAAAAAATCAGAATCGGCAAACTGAATTTCATCATAATTCACCTCCTTCTTTTTTCACTCTACAACCTTATCTTTTCCCGGTCAAGATAAATACATTTTTCGGTTTTTTCCGTATAATTAAAGAATGAATAAGGAAGACAAGGGCCATCTTCACCCCGTATCCAGGGCTATTTTTGACTTACAAGCCATCTTTGCCGAGCTGGGCTTTGAGATTGCCTCCGGTCCGGAAATAGAGGACGAATGGCATAATTTTGACGCTCTTAATGTACCTAAAGACCATCCGGCTAGGGATATGCAGGATACTTTTTGGCTGAAGCCAATGGAGGCGGGGAAATTGTTGAGAACCCACACCAGTCCCGTTCAGATTCGCTATATGGAGGAGAAATTGAAGAAGGGAACTAAGCCGCCTTATCGAATTATTGTTCCCGGAAAAGTTTTCAGGAACGAAGCCACCGACGCGACTCATGAAGCTCAGTTTTTCCAGTTGGAAGGACTTTA
>CAZRUK010000014.1:8644-13321 GCA_964603405.1 uncultured Candidatus Saccharibacteria bacterium | reverse complement strand
CGATATCGCGACCGCCCAAGTGGCTGTCGCCGTCGGTTGATTTTACTTCAACAACGTCATCTCCGACTTCGAGAACGGAGATGTCGAAAGTGCCACCACCAAAATCAAAAACAGCGATTTTTTCGTCTTTATTTTTATTGAGACCATACGCAAGAGCGGCCGCAGTCGGCTCATTTATGATGCGTTTTACATCAAGGCCGGCGATTCTCCCCGCATCTTTAGTAGCCTGTCTTTGCGAATCATTAAAGTAAGCTGGAACAGTGATAACTGCCTCGGTTACTTTGTCACCCAATCTAGCTTCCGCGTCTACCTTCATTTTCTGAAGAATCATCGCGGAAATTTCCTCCGGAGTTTGCCACTTGTCAGCCAATTTCACTTCAACTCCACCATTTGACGATTTCCTGACTTCAAAGGGTACATTTTTAATGTCCTTCTGGACACCTGGGTCATCGAACTGGTGGCCGATAAATCTTTTAATCTGAAAAACCGTGTTTTTTGGATTGGTTACAACCTGACGTTTGGCAAGCTGGCCGACAAGCCGCTCGCCGGTTTTCGTAACAGCTACAATGGAAGGTGTGGTGCGTTGACCCTCGGCATTTTCGAGGATTTTCGCTTCGCCTCCCTGCATAGCCGCCACGGCCGAGAAGGTTGTGCCTAAGTCTATTCCTATAATTTTGCTCATTTGTTTAGTTATTAGTTAATAGTTTTAGTTTATAGTTGCCAAACCTATGCTTGACGAACAACATATTACATGCTATATTGTCTTTAGTCAACTCTGACCTTTAGAACCGTTGCCTCTTGGCAATGGGAGGTTAGGGTTTCAAGATCTCTACAGCTATGGATTTACACCGTAAACTTCAAATGATTGAGGATAAGCGAATTTCCAATGATGGGTTGAGGCTGTCTGCAGCGCTCGTAACGGTTGTGATTGTCGTCCTGAACGTGGGAATGATGGTGTTCCTCTTTGGATCGGGTGAAGTGCGACTGCTTATCAAGACTGCCTTCAGTCTTATTTTTCTCGTCATTTCCTCATTTGTGATTATGTCCTTGTGGCAGTCGGTGGAAAAGTCAACCAAAACACTGAATCGTTTCTGGTCTGAACTTGATCCCCACATATAATCAGGCCTGATTCGAAATTCTCAAGCCTCGCGTCCGCGCGGGGCTTTTTCTTTACCCCAAAATATTTTGGACTTACGATGTCCAAAATATTAAAGCTGAAAGCTATAAGCTAACAGCTTTAAGCTCTGCCTGACGGCGCACGAGTTAATTGAGAAATAAAAAAATCTAAAGAAAAATACGGAGAAACTGTCTCTTCGCCAAAATCAAAAGCAAAATTACTATCCCCTTTCTCCACTGTTCCTCCAATACAAAGGGGATTTTGGGAAAATTGAAAATTAGAAATTGAAAATTCACTTATCGTGTGAATTCTTTCAATCGAAATTATTCTGCCGAGAAACCTTCCCTCAACATACGAAAATTCCGCGCGTATACGATAAGTGGCACCGTTCCTGTAAACGATTTTCTCAACAATCTTTGGCTGTAAATCAAAATTTATAAGCATTTGTTTGCTATATTATACAGAAATTTCCAAAAGCTAAAAGCTTCAAGCTCTAAGTTTGAAACTCTCCCACCTTGACCTGCGCTGGCCTTAGAATCTTATCTTTCATCTTATAACCGTTTTTTACGGTTTCCATTATCACATGGTCAAGTTTTTTATCATCAACAGAAACTGTACCGATGGATTCGTGAACGTTCGGATCAAATTTGTCGCCTTCCTTAGGCGTAAATTCGCTAATGTGGTGATTTTCTAAAGCTTTCAATAATTGCGAATGAATGTATTCAACACCGGTGCGCCACTCTTTAGGCGCTTTCTCCCACGCTTCTTTGTTCGAAAAAGCCATTGAGAAACTGTCTAATGCGGGCAACAAATCATTAAAAAAAGCTTCATCGGCATAAACCCCGAAATTCTTGCGCGATTCGTCGTGTTCGCGAGTAAGGTTTATATAATCGGCTTTGGCTCTTTGCCAACCGGTTAAATATTCCATTCTCTCCGCCTCGCATTTCTTCAATTTCTCTCGGAGTTTTTTCAATTTATCACCAAGTTCCTCTCCTTCTTCTACAATGTCATCGCCAATATTCTCTTTATCATTGCTCTTGTCCATAAAAGTAGTATACCAAAACCTCTTAAGGTTTTCTTAATCCATAATTCTTAATTCATAATTCCGCGTCCTAACGTTTGCTCCACTGTGGCGCTCGGCGAGCTTTTTTCAATCCGAACTTCCTTCGTTCTTTGGCTCTGGCATCTCGTTTCAAAAAACCGGCCTTCTTGAGAACTGCTCTGTGTGTTGCATCAATCAAAACAAGGGCTCGGCTTACACCCATACGAAAGGCTTCCGCTTGAGAATTTATGCCTCCACCGATAATTTTCGCCTCTATTTTATATTTATTTTTACCCAAAAGACTTACCGCCTGTACCGCGATATCTCGAAGATTATTTGTCGGAAAGTAGGCATCAAAAACTTTACCGTTTACAACAATAGAAGGCTTGGCCGATGGAAAAACTCTAACTCTGGCCGTACTGGTTTTCCTTCTGCCCACCGCCTCAAAATATTCTTTTGTGTCTGTTATTACCATGTTTATTCGACTTTCAAGTTCTTAATCATATGACTTCTTAATAGATTTTTTGGCAACATACCCCAAACAGCTTTTTCAAAAATTTTGCCGAAACCGGCTTTCGCCACAATCTGCTTCATAGATTTTATTTTTAAACCGCCCGGAAAACCTGAATAGTGCCCGTATTTTTTACTTTCAAGTTTTTTCTCACTAATATCGGCAAGTTGAGAATTTTTTATAACCACCTTGATATCTGACACAACATTCCTTCGAAATCCCGGGTCTCTCTTACCCATAATGATAGAGGCAGCTTCCGAAGCTACTCTGCCGATTTTCTTGCCTTTTGCGTCTATGGTGTAAATCTTCGACATGTTTAGACAAATTCAATTAAAGCCTTACCGAGAGAAACTCCCCGCCTGTCATTAATCTTAATAATTCTCGTATAACCACCCGGCCTTTTCAAATATTTTTCTTTGGCTAAAGAAAAAAGCTTTTCTGTCGCTTGATAAGAGTTTATCCTGGACATTACAAGTTTTCGCGAAGCGGTATTATCCAATCTAGCGCGAGTGACAAGTTTTTCCACATAAGGTCGTAGCTCTTTGGCTTTTTCCTCCGTAGTAAGAATCTTGCCATGATTAATCATAGACACGGCTAAAGATTTGAGCAACGCTTTTCGTTGCTTTCTTACTCTGCCAAATTTTCTGTTTACGTTTCCGTGCCGCATGGTAAATATTATTGCCTAAGTCCCAAATTTAAACCGGCCAAAGATTTTTTAATCTCCTGAACCCCCTTGCTTCCTAAACCGTCGATATCAAGAATATCTTCCTCCTTTTTTCTTACTAGACCTCCCACAGTTCTGATGTTGGCAGCGGTCAGGGCATTTATTGTTCTTTGGGATAAATTAAGAGATTCTATTCGAGTTTTAAGAATTTCGGGGTCGATGGAACTTGAGATTTTTTTGTCCTCGCTCTCTTCTGACGAGACCTCTTCCTTTTTGGTTTCCACTATTTCCTCGTCTTTAAAACCAATAATGGCTTTGAGTTGATTAATCATTATTTCAATGGATTTGCTCAAAGCTTCATTGGGGGTAATTGTGCCGTCGGTTTCTATGAAAATTTTAAGACGGTTGAAATCAGTTCTGTTTCCGACTCTCATATTTTCGACTTCATAATTAACCCTCTTTATCGGAGTAAAAATGGCATCAAGATTGATAGAACCTATTTCCACTCGGTCTTTTTGAAGAACCTCTTTGGGTACATAACCAAGTCCTTTTTCTACTTTAAGAGTTATGTCTAATTCGGTTTTGCCATTTATTGTGGCAATGTGTTGTTCAGGATTTACAATGGAAACTTGGGACGGTGCTTTTATGTCAGCCGCAGTAACTTCCTTGGGTCCTTTAACTTTCAAAGAAAGTTCTTGTCCCTCTTCCGTAAATACGGAAAATCTGACTTTCTTTAAATTCAAAATCATAGATATAACATCTTCCTTGATGCCATCCAGGGTTGAAAATTCATGCTCCACGCCGTTAATTTTGACGGAGGTAATGGCTGCGCCCGGCAAAGAAGAAAGAATTATCCGTCTCAAAGAATTTCCGAGGGTGTGACCATAACCCGGATACAGTCCATCTATTTCGTAAACGCCCGAAACCGGCGTTTCCTTCACTATCCTAGGCTTTGACGGCAAAACAATGTTTGGATCTATCATGTTAATAATTTAATTATGTAAAAAGTAAAAAATATATAAAAATTACCTCTTGTAGTAATCCATTACTTTGTTGAAATCGATAGAAATTTCTTTTCTGTCTAATTTAGGAATACCAGTGATAGTGGCTTGTTTTTTGATCAAATCGAATTTAAACCAGGAAAGACTGGGCTTATCCTTTATTCTTTCCTCCAACGAAGAAAAAAGTTGTTTGTTTTGGCTGCCTTGTCTTACTGAAATTATATCTCCGATTTTCAAGGAGTAGGAAGGAACATTTACCCGCTTTTTGTTTACACAAAGATGGCCGTGTGTAACCAATTGTCTCGCGGCCAATCTGGTCGGACAGCCTGTCGCAACCTGCCC
>CAZRUK010000014.1:0-8634 GCA_964603405.1 uncultured Candidatus Saccharibacteria bacterium | reverse complement strand
ATAAGCAACATTGTCAAGTCTGTTTTCCAAAATCTCAAAAAGCTTTTCGTCCTGTTTTATACCTCTTTTAGACAAAACACTACCCACATATCTTTTCAATTGTCTCTCAGGCATAAGATAGGTGAACCTGACTTTCTGTTTTTCCGTAAGCTGTTTGCCGTAATCAGTAACAACCTTCGGATGTTTTCTGTTCGCCATCTTTCTGCGCGAAGACCTAAGGGCATATTTTTGCCCTTGAGTTTTTTCGAAAATTGGACTGCCCAGTCTTCTGGCTAATTTGTATTTTGATTTTATAAGCATGTTAGACTCTCCTTGGTTTTTTCGGCCTCGGACCGTTATGAGGAATTGGGGTTACATCTTTTATAGATGTGATTCCGACACCTTTAGAAATAAAACTTCGGATAGACGACTCTCTACCCGAACCTATTCCTTTAACTATAACCTGAACTTCCCTGACTCCCATGTCCTTAGCCTTGTCGCAAATCAGTTCTCCAACTTTGGCGGCGGCAAAGGGCGTACCTTTTTTGGCTCCTGAAAAACCGAGAGCTCCGCTTGTTGACCAGCAAAGAACATTGCCTTTGGGGTCGGACAAAACAAGTTTGGTGTTGTTGTAAGTCGCCTCCACATTCAAAATAGCAAAATCGAAGTGCTTTTTAGCGCTTGCTTTTTTTGTTTTGGCCTGAGACTCCCCTTCCGCTCCGCCAGTATTCGATTTTACTATACGTTTTTTACCCATGATTATTTTTTATCCACTTTCCTTCGACCAGTACCCATCGTTTTTCTCACATTGCCGCGTCTGGTTCGAGAATTAGTTTTAGTCCGTTGGCCGCGAGAAGGCAAACCTTTGGCGTGTCGCGCCCCTCTGTAACATTTAATATCTTTGAGACGTTTAATATTCGAGGAAACGAAACGTTTCAAGTCGCCCTCTACTTTCATGCTCTCAATTATTTTTCTTATCTCGTTTTCCTCGGCCTCAGATAAGCCCTTGGTTTTTTTACCAAATTCCACTTTGGCTTTATTTAAAATAAAGTGCGCTTTTGATCTGCCCACCCCATAAAGAGTGGTCAGAGCTATATCGATTCTTTTGTTGTCCGGCAAAGTGATGCCAAAAATTCTCATCCCGTTAGAAATTTAGGTGTGTAATGCCCCGCGCAGTGCGTCTGCCGAACAGGCAGTTCCCGTTATGGGCGAAGCGCTGCGCCCCGAAAGGGATGCGGCTATTCGCCGCTCGCGCTTCGCGTGGTTATTGTTTTGTAAATTTTTAACGGGACTCATACGATGTCAAAACTTAACTGTTGATCAATTCCGATTGGGTTTTTAACCCTGTCTTTGTTTGTGTCGAGGGTTCGCGGGACAAATAACATAAACCCGACCCTTTCGCCTTATGGTTCGGCATTTAATACAAACCTTTTTTATGGATGATTTTACCCTCATCTTTTAAAAACTCTATTGGAAAAAAGCGGCTAAAATCTTCTAGTAATCCTCCCCTTACCGCCATACGGGTCTATTTCAACTTCTACCTTATCCCCTACGAGAACCCTTATTCTGTGCATTCTCATTTTACCTGACAGATAAGCAAGAAGCTTATCGCCGTTATCCAGCTCTAATTTGAATAATGCATCAGGAAGAGCTTCGACAACGGAGCCCGTTAAGGTGTCTTTTGAATTATTTTTCCCCATTTCGTAGGAGTAAAAGCATACTAGCAGAGACTCTAGTTTGAGTCAAGGATAACTTCAACGTTTATCTTTTCCGGGTCTGTCGGGAAGTTAGACAGCCAAAATGGCTTCAAAACCACCTCGGCGCGTTCAATTTCGTCATAAGAACTGAGAATGCTTTTGATCTGACTCTTGGGTTTGCCAGAAACGGCGTTTACTAAATCTTTTGTGTCTATAGACCACCTAAACACGGCTTTACCTGCCACATCTATTATCAACATATCCTCGGCCCACGGCTGTAAGGATTTATTGGAAACAGAAATATCCAAATCACTCAAGTTTTTTATGTATACTTCGGCTCCATCATATTCTTTCAAAGCAAGTTTTGCTACCGCCTCGCTTAAAAGAAACTCGTCTATGATTACGGCGTAGGCAACGCCCGACATGTTTATACTCACTTTATCTCCGGATACAGTCTCGAGATTATCTTGATATTCAACAAAGAAACCCTCCGGCACAAGAATGTAATTTTCGGGAACACTGGCTGTAATTTTTGTTTTTAGTTCGTCGGAAATAGCTTCTTTAAGTTTTTCTTTTAGAGGTTTCGACTCGTTTTCATCAAGATATTTTCTGGTTCCGGAAAAACCACCGACAATATCCGTTTTTAATTTAGCGTAAAAATAGTCAAATCTAGGCGAGCCAGCGAAGCCGGGAATACTCAGATTTTCAGTCATTTCCGCAGCTTTTATATTGTATTCGGCGCCAGAAACATCTGCGTATACAACCGCATCCACACTGCCGGCAACCTTAACTCCGTTGATATCGGTTTGTCCGGGCACAACCACAGAATTATCTATCCTGTATATCCGACCGTCAGAAGTTTCGAATCTGGTATTTTTTATCAAGCGTTGGGAGGCGCTAGAATAATCATTAAATATTGTTATAACTCCCTTAGCCCTCTCGTCAAAATCTTTCTCCTTGGTGGCTGTTGCAGAAAGACTTTTTGTTGTCGATGCTGTAGCTATTACATGAAATAATGGGCTGTTCTGACTGCTTTTTAAAGATTCTAAAACCACATTTACATCAGTCTCTATGGTTTTAGGATATATGGTCAGTTTTGATGAAGAAAAAAGGGAAAATAAACCTAAAATTGAAATAATGGCTATTAAAATAACCAGCAAAATCAACAAATATTTCATGATTTTACTAAGTAAACCACGAGAAGGGTAGGTTATTTTAGTATCGTTTCTCTTCGTGTTATTTACGGGTGCGCGCCTTTCAGATGACAGCGGTATGCGCCTTATAGATTTCTTATCGGGAGGTAAAACGTCTTGAAAAATTTTCTTTATCATCAAATTTTATTTTACCACTTCTAAAACGATTAGACAATTAGGCTGGAAGTTTCTATAACACCAAGCATATTGTCGTAGACGCGACCTTCTTCATTTATATAGTGGTGTGAATCTGAATATTCAAAAACCTTGGGAGCCTCAGCTGACATATACGACTGAAGCTTGAGATTTGAGCCGGCGATTAATTTGGCGAAAAAATTGCCCAAACGGTTCGTGGGTAAAATGCTGATAGATCCTCCAAAAATATGCTCAGCCGCGCTGCTTGCCAAATATTCGTTTAGTTTAAAATAATAATCTTTTACCGCTTCGTCTATACCGTCCTTTATACGGCTTTCTGATTTGCCGTGGAGTTTGTTTTCGAAGAAAAGTTCCAGATAAGAACGGCAAACAGCGGGAGTGGAAGAGATTTTAGAACTTACAAACTTAACGATATCCTGTTCCCCGTAATCGAAAGTATCCATATAGGAAACCCTGCCTTCTCTCAAATAAACCATCGTTGTCACTCCCGGCAATAAACACGCCAATAAGCCGCTTTTACCAAAAAAATTGTTGGAAACAAAATTCAAAAGATGACTCTGGAACGTGGATTCCTGTATAGAAGTGCCCGGAAGACCAGCGTAAATCGCATGTAAAACTGGCTTACGCATTTTGGCCTCTGTTAAACTGAAAAATAAATCTACCTTAAGATCCCTTGCCATCCTATTCATATATGAATCGACAGGATAACCATTGATAAAAACAGACATTACGCGCTTGTCCGCATAATCACCCTCGTTTAAAGACCAACCCTGAAGCCCTTGTTCAGCTTGATAAACCATCGAAGCGAGCACTCTCGGCGTAACGGGAAATGGTTCCTTTTGTGATATCGTCGATGAGATAATCCAACTTTTTGCCGGAGAAGGAAGATAAACACAAAGAACGTTCGGATTAGCCAATCGACGGCGGTCGGCTTTATCTATTTTTGAATTAAGTTCAAGAAGTATCTTTTTCAAGTGATAATAATTACTGTGACCACCTGATAACTTCTTATGATGTTTATCTATATCAACCTTACTTCCGGTAACAAAAGTTAATTGGCTTTTCTGATTAATAGAAATAAATTCCGCAGAGATATAACTATCGCCGACGTTAACAAGAAAAAAACCGGCTTTATCTTCACCTTGCAGTAAACCTTTCATTTGAAATTAGTATACCAAACAAAAAGCGGCTGTGTTGTGTATTTGGCCTGAACAGTGGACTATTCAAGTACGGCTTTCACCCGCCTAACTCCCTGGGAAACCGCTTCTTCTTTAAGAATTTTGAATTTACCCTTGAGTTCTCCAGTATTTTTAACGTGGGGGCCCCCGCAAATTTCCCGACTGAAATAACCGCGCGTCTCATTCCCTATCGAATAAACCGTCACCATTTCGGGATATCTTTCGCCAAAGACCCCGACTACCCCCGACTCAAGAGCTTCGTTTAAACTCATTTTCACCTGCGTAACCGGCAAATTTTCATTGATTTTATCGTTCACAATTTTTTCCACTTTTTGTTTTTCTTCGTCCGTAAGTTTTGATGGATGAGAAAAATCGAACCTCAAACGTTCTGCTGTAATATTACTTCCTCTTTGACTAACATGTTTTCCCAAAACCTCTCTAAGCGCCTGATTGAGAAGGTGTGTTGCCGTGTGATACTGGGTGGACTTTTCCCCGGTATCGGCTAGTCCTCCTTTGAATTTTTTATCCGTAGATTGGCGGGATAAATTTCTATGTTTATTTTTCAGTAAAACCAATTCTTCCGGTTTTATTTCAATGTTTTTTTCTTTGGCCATTTCTACACTCAACTCCTCGGGGAAACCGTATGTTTGGTACAAATCAAATATGCTTTGTGCGGAAAGACTGCCGCTCGAAGCCGTTGCCTCAAAACGTTTCAGACCCTTAGCCAAAGTTTCATTGAATTTTGAAACTTCCTCGTTTAAAACTTTTTTGATTGAATTTTTACCATCTTCTATTTCAGTGTAATAATTTCCGTAACTTGTGGCGAAAGAAGATAAAATTTCTCCAATCCAATCTTTTCCGATCAAACCGATTCTTTGAGCAGAAAGCGTCGCCCTTCTTACAAGTCTTCGCAGTATGTATCCCCTTTCCTTGTTGCTCGGCAAAATCCCATCAATGCTCATAAAAGTTGCCGCTCTGATATGGTCAGCAATAACTCTTAGATCTTTTTTATCTTCCGGATTCGCTGTCGTATAACTTTTTCCCGAAAGAACGCAAAGTTTTTCCATCACAGGAGCAAAAACATCTACATTGAAAATATCGGAATCTCCACGGACAGCGGTCGCAATTCTTTCCAAACCTCCGCCGAAATCGACATTCTTTTTCGGCAACAAAGCAAAGAGGTTGTCGCTCTTTTTTAAATACTCCATAAAAACCGAGTTGCCGATTTCCATAAATCTTCCGCAATCGCAATTCGGGTGACAGTGTTCTCCGTATTTTTTATCATGCGCAATTTCGACGAACTCAAAAAAGACCTCCGAGTCCGGCCCTCCGGGTTCGCCAACGGGCATCACGTCAGGATAACCAGATCTGGACCACCAATTCTTTTCCGCGCCGTAGTAAAATATTTTGCCACCCTGCATACCTACTTTGCCACCGTTATCAACCGTTCCGATTTCAACTTCTTTTGCCACAATATTTTTAGACGCGAAAAGTTTTTTCCAAATTTCAGCTGATTGGCTATCTTTAGGAAGATTGAATTTCGGCTCGCCCGAGAAAACAGTCACATACAATTTTTCCGCGGGTAAACCGAGGTCTTCCGTCAAAAAACTAAAAAACCACGCGATTTGTTCTTCTTTAAAATAATCGCCCAAAGACCAGTTGCCGAGCATTTCAAAAAAAGTTGTATGTCGATTGTCTCCAACTTCATCTATATCTTCGGCGCGGAAACATTTCTGAGAATTCACTAATTTATCACCCAAAGAGTGCGGCTCACCCAAAAGATAAGGTAGAAGGGGTTGCATACCGGAACCGGTAAAAAGAGTGGTTGGATCATTCTCCGGCACGAGAGAAGTTGAGGGGATAATTACATGTCCTTTTTTTTCGAAATATTTTAGATATCGATTCCTGATTTGATAGAGGTCCATTTTGTTAATACAAACTTTAAAAAATCAAAATGAAAAGTGGGAATGTAAAATTTTAAAATTCAGATTTCTACTTACAGCGGAATCAATAATTTTCCATTTTAATATTTACACCTTACATTCCTATCGATTGTCCCCGTCTCCCTTTATTTTACCCCTTTCAAGTCGGGAGCCTAACTTAGAAATGTTTGTTTGGGCTATTTCATCAAGCGACAAGTTAAACTCCGTTGCCACCTGTGAAAGATACCACATAACATCTCCCAACTCTTTAATGAGCTCATCGCGTTTTTTGGGGGTTATTTTACCTTCGTCATCCCGGAAAATTTTCTTCACTTTTTCTACAACCTCGCCAGTTTCCCCGGCCAATCCAAGCGTTGGATAAACAAAATTTTCTCCAACTTTTGGATATTGGGCTGTTCGACGAGACATCTTTTGATATTCATCCAGCGTCACAGCTATATTATACATAAAAAGAAAGCCGCCTCCATAACGAGACGGCTTAATGAAAATTCAATCTTTATGTCACTGATAAGGATGTTTCCAAAAAAAACAATCACCGATCTCAAAATCCAGACGCCAATCAAGCATCTTGGGTTGAATTCGCCAAAGATTTTTGGAGTTCCTGCGGGCGCTGATCAGGACAATCGCCCCTTTTTCTCCACAAACCAAAAAATGATTGACGTTGTTTTCGGTAAGAAAACGGGGACATCCGCCATTTTCGTGTTGGGAAATCAGAATGCTGACTTGCCACGGCGAGAAGCTTTTGTTGGCTTTACTCAAACCACAAGCAAATGATTGCCGACGCGCAAACCATGAAAGATGCTCGTGGGGCAAATCGTTAAACATCTCTGCGGCGACAGCTTTAAGCAAGGGCTTGCTTTCTTTTACAATAAACCCCATTACCTCACCCGCACAACCTGTCGAAGCTTTTTCACCCAGCCAATACTGCAAATAATGCTCCGCAGCGGCAAAAACTTTATTATCAGCAAAACAATTCTTCGTAAGAATATCGCCTGCTTGTGGCACCAAAATGGTGCCAGGAAGCTTCATGAAAGCTTTGTTCGAATTCATTCGGTCTTTTTCCTTTCTCTTGAGAAAAACCTTCTAGTTGCATACTGCCACAGCAAAGAAACACTTGCAATCCCAACTCTTAAAACAAAGATTCGGTTTTTTCGTCTTCAGATTCTTTTGTTCGAGAATTTTTGGGAGCGGGTCTGTTGGCTTTAAAAATTTCTCTGATAGCTTCGCCCGCCGCTTGCCTGTAGGGACAATAACCGCACCTTTCGCCTGCTTCGGGAATTTTGTCGGCGACAAGACATTTCTTGATTGAATAGAGAGTTTTTTCTATCCACGAATCGTCTCCTTTGCAGGGCAAAATCGTGATATCGAATTCAAGTTTGGCGTCAAAAGCTTCAACGTCTTTCTTGCCGTTGACATATAGAAAATATCCCGTTTCGGAAACTTGAAAACCATTGCGCCGCAAAAGCCACTGGTAAACCTCCATTTGCCTCTTATATTGAGCTCCAAGATCGCCCTCTAAAGTCGGTGTATCTCTTTTTGCCGTCGCTTTATAGTCCACCACAATAAATTCTTTTTCGGGGTTAACCCAAATATCATCCACCACGCCATAAACATCAAAATTTGTATCTTGATGAAGAAAATGAATACCTCCTCTGCCGAAATCAAGCTCCCGCCAAAGATTGATATTCTCGTGCTTCAAAGGTATAGCATTGATGCCGTATTTATCCATCATTGGATGAGCCGAACCTCGCGCGCGATGAATATCAAACTCTTTTTTTAAAAGAGCGTCCACAGCTATGTTTAAAGTAAGAGGATAAGTATCTGGCCTTTTTACGCCTAAACGTTGATCCAAATAAAAACATCGCGGACACTCAATAAACAAATCTATTTTTGTACGGCTAACCTTGAAAGGTTCCTCGGATAGAGGGTCAAAACTCTTTCTCGGTTTGCCGGATTTAAACGCCATTTACCGATTATAACAAAAAACCGCGCCTTTGACTCTTCCATAAAGGCGCGGTTTTTGTTTTTTTGCTCCTTAGATTATTCCTCGGTTTCTATAACACCCTCATTTACTTCAATTGTCGGCGTGATAAAACCAACCTTAAAGAAAGCTTGTTTTATGTTCCCGTTCTCATCAGTCGTTGGCAAATCCTTCTTCGGATCAAAAGCTCTGTCACCATTGTCCTTGTGAATCATGGCAATATACTCCCTACCGTTCATGGTCCCCCGCAAAAGCTCGACTTTGCCGGACCAGGTTCCAGCATCAAAAAGCTGGGCGCCCAAAATCCTTTCCGGCTTGCCTTCTTCATTTTCTTCATGAATTACCACCCAAGAAACCTCGTCCAAAACAACATTGTCAATTACAACTTCCACTCCTTCATCTTGATTAGGAACCGCCAAAAAATCAGTGGCATTGGCCAAACCACTTAAACCGTTCTCCATAAGCCCGCCGGCGATTTCCTTACCTTCTTCCTTACTCACATTACCT
>CAZRUK010000013.1:0-13440 GCA_964603405.1 uncultured Candidatus Saccharibacteria bacterium | reverse complement strand
TCTCTCCTCACCGGAGGCAAATAGCTCTTCGCCATCCAACTGGAGAGACTTTCTTGGGAAGTTATAAAGTTCACAGCTTGAAGAGCCGAAGCGATATTCCTTGAGCTCTTTAAAATAGCCATACCGTAAATATCGCCGTATGTGGTTCTAAACGAAGAATTCTTCAGTTGGGGAAAAACCGCCACGTCAAAATTCAAATTGGGGTTCTTGCTTCTGATATCTTTTATTTCTGAAGCGAAGCCGAAATATATAGCGAGCTTGCCGCTTACAAACATCGTCTTCGAATCGGGAAGCGAGCGATTCCAAGTATAAGAAGTCTTGGTTACATTTGAAAATTGAGTGTAAAAATCAATGGCGCCCTTTAAAGCTTGGTCTTCCTCGCCGAGATCAATTAAAAATCTTTTATATCCTTCAGCCCAATAAGTTATCTTTTTGTTTTTCTGGAAAAAGAGACCGGCTAATATGCTTTTGGCGTTATCGATATTTTGGTAATCGCCCATAGCCACCGCGGCGCTTTGAATGGTGCCTGTAACATCTTTTTTAACCAATTTTTCCGTGTAGTAATATAACTCATCCCAATACTTCGGCGGGTTGCCAAAACCAGCGCTCGACAATAAATCCCGATTCCAATACATAACAAGCGGGTCTATGGTAAAAGGCAGGGCGTATATACCGGTACCGGCAAGAAACAACTCCCCTTCTTCTATGAAATTGTCTTTGAACGTTCTGGCGTCATAAGTTTTATACGGGATGATGTATAGTTTGTTTAGATTTTTGACAATATCCGCCTGAGTAATTAGAACGATGTCAGGACTTTGGCCAGCGGCTATCGCTTCAACTATTTCTCTATCGTAATTAGATTCGTTTTTCTGGCTGTAATTCACAACAAGATTTATTTCTTTGTTTGTGAGTTTATCGAAAAAGCCTCTCATTTCCGCGTAGGGCAAGGTTCCCCAGATAGTAACTTGAATCATATTGCCGCCACCGACTTGGCTCTCGCGGCTATACATAGCCGTTACAACAAAACCGGCCATGATAAAAACGCCAAAAATCAGGAAAAGTATAATCTGGAAAAGACTCATGTTTCTCATCCTGTTGTAATTTCGATTTTAATTTATAACTTTAAAAATTCGACTATTAAACTTTTTCAAAAATTATCCCATAATGATGAGCGCCGGCTTCAATCTCTTTTTCCATTTTAAAATTGACAGCCGAAAAAAGAGATACCGCCGTGTCTTTGTTCACTAAACTGTTCGCGCCCGGCGCGCCAATATCGCTTGTGTCGCTCCAATCTATCAAAAGAACTTTTCCTCCGGGTTTTAATATCCTTCTGGCTTCCTTAATCAAACCCTCTTTGTCTTCCGCTTGAAACAAAACGTTAGAAACAATCACCGCATCAGCCGAAAAATCTTTTAAGTGGGTTCCCCCCAATTTCTCGATATCTCCCCAAATAACTTTCAAATCGTGGAGTCCTTCGCGCGAAGCCGCGCCCTTAAGGCGCTCTAACAAATCCTTCTGGACTTCAACGGCATAAACCTTTCCACCGGGACTAACCATTTTTGCGGCGGCAAGCGAGTAAAATCCCGAACCCGCGCCAAAATCAGCCACAACCATACCGTGCGTGATACCCAAATTCTTCAAATTGCTTTCTGGATCTGAAAACATATCGAATCAAGCCCGCGAAAAGGCTTGCCTCTATTATATCGCACCAAACCGCAATAATTTAGATGATTTGTGTGTATAACAATAACAGGTGCTGGGCTTCAAATAGTCCTAAACTTGCGCCCATGGTGTTGTGTTCAAGAAATTAAATTACAAGCAAATCGCCGATGCTAGAGAATCGCCGGGGCGCAATTTCATTATACGAACGCCTTGGGTCTGCCTTCCTGAAGTCGGCACCTCTTTCAAAGCCAAACGAATCACTTGGCTCTTTTTGGAAATCGCCACAACTTCGCTGTCGTCCTCGGCAATAACCTTCGAAGCGATGAGTATGCCTGTTTTGGCGTTTACTTTGGCTGTTTTAATGCCCGAACCGCCTCTCTTTTGAATTTTATATTCTTTCATAACAGTAGTCTTACCACCATTAATCTGGCTTCTTTATCCGTAGCTCCAATAACATCCGCACCAAAAACAGAATCCCCTTTTCTCAATTTGATAGCTCTGACGCCACCCGCTACTCGGCCCATCGGTCTTAAATCCGATTCCTTAAACCTTATCGATTGGCCATTTTTGGTGACAATCACTGCGGAATCACCCTTTCTAAGAAACTGAACCGCAACTAAGGAATCTTTCGGCGAAAGCTTGATGGCAATAATACCCGAGCGGCGGACGTCCGACATGCTTTCCGCATCAACTTTCTTGGCAATGCCGGCTTGAGTAACCATCATTATTGAAAGTTTTTCTCCTTTTACCGATTTCGGCACCGCAAGAACCGATGTAACTTTCTCGCCCTCGGTGAGAGGAAGATAATTCATAACCGACTTCCCTTTGGTGGCTCGCCTGCCTTCGGGAATTTCATACATCTTCATCTGATAAACTTTTCCCTTGTCGGTGAAGAAAAGCAGGTCGCTGTGAGTGCTCGCCGTAAGAAAAATAGAAACAAAATCTTCTTCCTTCGTATCTAAATCAATAACACCCATACCGCCCCGTCTTTGTTTTCTGTAATCTTCGGGATCGGTTCTTTTTACATAGCCGCCGGTCGTCAAAACCAAAACGCTTTCTTCGTCGGGAATGGTGTCCTCCATTGAGAAAATTTTGGCCTCGTGTTTTACGATTTTAGTAAGCCTGTCGTCGCCGTGTTTTTCCGCGATTTCTTTCAATTCGTTTTTGATTATAGCCAAAATTTTCTTATGATCGGCAAGAATAGATTTGAGTTCTTTAATCATGGCTTGCACCGCCTTAAGTTCATCCTCGATTTTTTTCCTTTCAAGACCAGCCAACTTCTGAAGTTTCATTTCCAGAATCGCAACCGCCTGTTTCTCGGAGAATTTGAATTCCTTCATCAAAGCGGCTTTGGCCGTTTCAACGTCCTTGGACGCCTTTATGGTTTTGATGATTTTATCTATATGATCAAGAGCTTTCTTGAGACCGAGCAAAATATGCTCTCTTTCTTCCGCTTTTCTCAAATCAAATTCCGTTCGACGCCTAACGACAATTTCGCGATGACTGACAAAGTTTTCCAAAAGAGATTTCAAAGAAAGAGTCTGCGGCACGCCGTCCACCAAAGCAACCATATTGTAGTGGAAAGTATCCTCAAGCTGGGTATGTTTGTAGAGATAGTTTAAAACCGCCTGCGGCTGGCTGCCCGACTTCAAATCAATAGCTATTCTGATTTCTTTTGTTGACTCGTCGCGAAGACCCTTAATACCTTCAACTTTCTTTTCACGCACCAAATCGGCAATGTTCATTATGAGATCCGCTTTGTTCACTCGATAAGGCAGAGAACTTATGATGATTTGAAAATTACCGGCTTTATTTTCAACAATTTCCGCTTCGCCACGCACCACTACCCCGCCCTTGCCTGAACCATAGGCGTGATGCAAATCTTTTTGATTGTAAGCGACGCCGCCAGTGGGAAAATCCGGCCCTTTAATAAACTGCAAAAGTTCTTCCGTTGTGGCTTTGCGGTTTTCAATCAGGTAAATCAGCGCGTCAACCGTCTCGCGCAAATTATGCGGCGGGATATTGGTAGCCATACCAACAGCAATACCCAAAGTGCCATTCAGTAAAAGATTAGGAACAGCGCTCGGCAAAACCGATGGCTCTTTAAGGCGGCCATCGTAATTTGGTCTCCATTCAACCGTATCTTTTTCCAAATCTTTAAGAAGTTCGCTAGCCATGCGGCTCATTTTGGCTTCGGTGTATCGGTAAGCCGCCGGCGGATCGCCGTCCACACTGCCGAAATTTCCTTGGCCGATTATCAGCGTATAACGCATTGAAAAATCTTGGGCCATTTTCACCAAAGAATCGTAAACCGCGGCGTCGCCGTGAGGGTGGTATTTGGCGATAACGTCGCCGACCACCGCCGCCGATTTTTTGAAACGGGCCGATGACATCAAACCTTGTTCGAGCATTGAATACAAAATCCTGCGATGAACAGGTTTAAGACCGTCACGAACATCGGGAAGAGCTCTGGCGGTAATGACCGACATGGCATAATCAAGATAAGACTCCCGCATTTCGGCGGTAATTTCCCTCGGCTGAATGCCCCTCTCCACAACTTTTTCTTTGCCTTTTTCCTCTGACATTTGTCTCTCTATTTTATCATATCAGGGCTAAAAATCTAGTGATTTTAATATATTGGCGCCTCGCCCTTTAGGGGGCGAGGCGCCTTAAATAATCCCTCTATTCAACCGCGCTTTCGCCGTTATTTTCCTTGTCCGGTTCAACCACCATCGTGCTTTCCGTCAAACCTTTCAAAGCCGCGCCAAAATCTTTTATTTCACCGGTTACTTGTTTAATACCCTCGGTAATCGAATCAAAAGGCGATGCTTCCGCCTCTTCAACCCGCGTATAATGAAGAGTCCCCGAACCGGAAGTCACAACCATCAACCAAGCGATAAAAACCGCAACGCAAAAAACCGCCGAGACCGTTATGGCAAAACGTTTTCTGGCTTCTACAGGCCGACTTTTCAACTCATCCAAATAATCAAAGATTTTCATTACTCGTGCGATTTGAGCACCATAATATCCCCTTCTTTACCTTCCAAATCTTTTTTCTTAAGCGTCAACTTATCAAAAACTTCATGGTCAGATTCCCCCGCTTCTTTCAAAAACTGCTCCAAAGCTTTTTTTGAGGAAGTGTAGTGCATCGGAATGACAACCTTCGGTTCCAAATTTACCACCAACTTGTAGGCGTTTTCAGGATCAAGAAGACCATCTCCGCCTATCGGGACAAAAAGGATGTCTATATCCTCTAAATATTGAGTGACTTCTTTGTTTAGGGAACTACCGAGAGCGCCGAGAAAACAAATGTTCATACCTTCAATGTTCACCAAATAAATCGTATTGAGTCTTTTTTCTCCGCCATAATTCGACTCCGAAGAAAGACCGCGAATCGAAACTCCTTTTAACTCATATTCTCCCGGACCTGAAATTACAAAAGGCTTCCGTTCGCCGAAAGTAACATTTTCCACACCGTTAAAATCTTCGTGGTTCAAACTGATAAGAACCATATCCGCCCCAAACCTGCCACCCTTCAAGGAAGACGCTTTCGACACGGGGTTAAAAGCCAATACGGTATCGCCGTATTGAATTCTAAAAAATTCCGTTCCTTCGTAAGAAATAACCATGTATAGATATAATAAATGTAATTGCGACGCGTATCAAGATTGCGCGGCCCATTGAAGTGTCTTAAGCTCTCACCAACGAATCTTCAATTTTCAATGCTCAACTTTCAATTAATCTACCAATTTACCAATTATCAGTTAAAGATTTTCCGATTGAGTGACCTTTTATCCCACTAGGAGATCTGCCATATAATGAAACAATTCTGGTTCAAATATAAAACGGAAATTTTGCTTGGGGCGGTGGTCTTGTTTGTTTCGATTGCCGTGCGATTTGCCTTTTGGTCGTACCCCTCCGAAGTGGTTTTCGATGAATTCTATTACGGGAAATTTGTTAACGGTTATCATAGCGGAGAATTTTTCTATAATGACCACCCTCCATTAGCTTCGGAATTATTGGCTCTCGGAGGTTGGCTCGGCGGTTATCGAGGAGAACTTGATTTTGAAAACGTCGGCGATAAGTACCTATTTACTTCATACAAAACACTCCGCCTATTACCCCAAATAATAGGGAGTCTTATACCGCTCGCGGTTTTCTTTTTGGCTTTGGCCTTTTCCGCGCCGCCGCTTCAAGCGGCGGCGGCAGGTCTTATTATCGCTCTCGATAACGCATTTGTGGTTCAATCCAGATTTATTTTCCCCGACGTTTTTCTTATTTTCTTTGGCTTAACGGGTCTTTTGTTTTTCATTCTTGCCAGAAAAAAAATCTACAATAAAACTTTGTTGGTTTTAGGCTCTATCTTTTTGGGTATGAGCGTATCCGTAAAATGGAGCGCCGTGGGATTTTTACTGATTGTGGTAATTGTGTTTATTAAAGACTTTATTTACTCGACAAGAAAAAAGTGGACGCCGGCGCCGGCGGGTAAAATCGCAGAGGCAGCAGCTGTCACGATATTTACCGTCGTGATAATTTATTTTTCCGTTTTTCACATACACTTTTCTCTCTTACCAAACAACGGCCCCGGGAATGCTTTTATGTCGGCAGAATTCAATATGAATGAAAAAGGGGAAGTTGCAAAAATATTGGAATTGAACAAGGTTATGTATTCGCTAAATATGATAGAACCAAGGGTTTCTCACGAGGATGCGTCAAAGTTTTACACTTGGCCTATAATGAAACACCCTGTTTATTATTGGGGCGGAGACACAGACGAAAATATTCGGAGGATAGATTTTCTCGGAAACCCGATTGTGTGGTGGGGCAGTTTTTTGGGTATTATTCTGGCTTTCTGGTTTTGGAAACCCGAAAACAATCGAACTAAAAAAATCCTTTACCTCACTTATATTTCAACTTTAGCTCCCTTCGTATTTGTGGCCCGACCGACTTTTCTCTATCATTATTTGCCATCGCTTATTTTCGCAGTCTTAATCACATCTTTCTGGTTTTTTGACGCCAAACCAAACAGCAGAAAAAACTTCTGGCGCGAAAAATTATTCGCCGTTGTAATAATCTTCGTTTTAATCGCTTTCGTTTTTTATTCTCCCCTCACATATGGTCTGTCCCAAAACAAAGACCAATACGAATCATTGATTTTGTTTGAGAGCTGGAAATAAAAGACTCTGGAGTTTACGAAAAATTACGAGGTTCTACTTCGTAAACAAACAAAAACCACCCGCGAGGATGGTTTTTGTTTAACCAAATTTATCAGCAAAACCGCTACTGTGACTGCCCTGCCTGTGTTGTCTGCCCGGCTTGTTGTTGAGTAGAAGTTTGTGCTTGGCTCCTCAAGGCTCTCATAGCATTATTGTAGGTTGCCTTAGCTTCCTGCAAAGACGTTCTGGCCTCATTTGAGGCATTGCGGGTTCCCACAGAAAAAGCGCTTTTCTCGGTTTTTAATTCACTATTCATCGTTGTTCTTACGGCTTTGAAATCAGCATTCAGGACGCTTTTGGCGGCGCTTCGGGCCTTGTTGAAATCAGTTGTGGCTTGCCTCACTGTAGCAGACTCCTGACACATAGTCTGAACACTGGACCTCGCGGCATTTATAGCTTGTTTGTATTTAGACACAGCCGCCATATATTGAACCCGGGCTTGTTCCATAGTAGCTGTAGCGGCTTGTTTGTAAGCGCCCGCCAACGAAACATTGGCGGTATTTCTCACCGCAAGAGCCTGCATAACCGCGTTACTGTAGGCCGATATAATTGTTCTTTGTGCATCCGATGTCGCCTTAGTATTTAGAGACTCGAAACTTTTACCATACCTATCCATGGTCTTTTGTTTACTGGCCTCGCTCCTAGTCACAAAAGTAGCCGTCGTGGAAGCAATTTTCGTTTTTGATTTTGAAATTGATGCGGTAACTTTAGCGCCTGTCGCGTCGGCTTTTTGAATTTCCAAAGCGACATTGTTATCCAACCTAGAACATGAATTTGTCTGGGTGGTTCCAGCACCTGGAGACGGACTCGCAGAGGGAGTCTGTGCCGAAACCAAACCAGCCACCGATAGCGACAGTACAATCGTCGTCGCCAAAAAAGTTTTTCTCATTTACTTAAATATTAATTATTAATTTGCTTACTTAAATAAAAACTCCGCTAAAACATTCTCTGGTTTTAGCTAAATTGATTATACTCCCACCCCCCCCAAAAAAAAGAAGGTGGGGTGGATAACGCGAGGCCTAGTTTCCTTTATCGGCTATAATTATGGCAACTTAAAATGGAGCCGGCTAATCAAATTAATCAATCTCCAGAAACCGCTATCCCGACAATAGAACCGGTAAAATTGACAATTCCTCCTAAAAAGCCCCGCAAATTCATACCGTTCGTAATCGTGGCCGCGCTGCTTCTGCCGATAATGGCTTTCGGAGGGTTTTATTTCTGGACAAAAGTAATAAATAAACAAAACAAAAACTCCGTCGTTTCGGCGCCTCAAAAACTTGGAGAGATAGAATTCCCCGAACCCGCCCCCCGAGCAACTTACACAACTTCTTCCGAAGGAGTTGAGTATGAGCCTTATGATTATTCCCAAAATTATTACACGGGGTCATCCAATGAACCAACGGATGGAGAAGATACCGACATTATGATTGAGGATGATTTTCTTGACGATTCGATGCTTGATGATTTAGACGATTTCGAAGATTTTGATATAGATTTTTAACAGGGTCCAAGGTTGGACCTTGGACAATCTTGCATTAGAGGAGTTTACAATTCCACATTATTAGGTATACTCTAAATAACGCCTCCCGGGGCGTTTTTAGGTCCCGGGCAATACCAAAGGCGATTAATAATATTGGGAGAAAATAATCTCATTCGTCGACGCCGCGAAAGCGGTTTCGGCAAATGAAATTTCTGCCACAAAAACAATGGGGATATTCAAAACTATAACCAACTTGGGTTCCTCCTTAAGAAGAAAATCTGAGGAGAACGAGGAGGAAGAAAAAGAAACTGATACGGAAAAAACGGAAGAAACTAAAGCCGAAAAACCTAAAAGGAAAAAAACCAAAACCGAAGAAGTCGTCGACGAAGACGACTCTGAAGAAAAAGATGCACTGTTAAAAAAGGACACGCTGATGTCCAAGGTTTTAAGCGTGTCAAAAAACCCGCCTTCTTTAGGCGATGTGGTTGAAGGTAAGGTTTTGGCTTTGGCCAGAACCGGTGTTTACGTCGATTTACCGCCTTTCGGCACAGGACTTATATATGGCAGAGAATACATAAACGCTCGCGACATCATAAAGAAGATGAATATCGGCGATACCATAGCGGCAAAAATCGTCGGCAATAAAAACAAAGACGGATATATCGAGTTGTCGCTCAAAGAAGCCCGCCAAGCTTTGATTTGGAATGACGCGGAGCAAGCGATAAAAACCAAAGCCATCCTTGAATTGCCCGTTAAAGAAGCCAACAAGGGAGGTCTGATAATCGAGTGGCAGGGTATGCAAGGATTTCTTCCCGCTTCCCAGCTAAAAAGCGAGCATTACCCGAGAGTGGAAGACGGCAATAAAGAAAAAATTCTTGAGGAGCTTCGCAAGCTCGTTGGAGGAAAACTGTCAGTTTCAATCATTACCGCCTCCCCCAAAGAAGGCAAATTGATTTTCTCTGAAAAAAGTCCCGACCAGAAAGACAAACAAAAAATTATGGAGAAATACGAGGTCGGCGATGAAATAGAAGCGACGGTAACTGGCGTAGTCGATTTCGGCGTCTTCGTGAAAATCGAGGAAGGCCTTGAGGGTTTGGTGCATATTTCGGAAATCGATTGGGCGCTAGTTGAAGATCCGCGAGCCAGATTCAAAGTCGGAGAGACGGTTAAGGCTAAAATTATTGAAATAAAAGACGGCAAGATTTCCCTCTCCATCAAAGCTTTGAAACCAAATCCTTGGGTTGAGGCGGCAAAGAAATACAAAAAAGACGACGTCACCAAGGGCGTAATCATCAAATTCAACAAACACGGCGCTCTGGCTTCAATCGAAGAGGGAGTGGCGGGCCTTGTGCATGTCAGCGAATTCGGCAGCGAGGAAAAACTGCGCGAGAAGTTGGAACTCGGAAAAACTTATTCGTTCAAAATAACTTTGTTTGAGCCGAAAGAGCAAAGGATGACCCTCTCGTTTGCCGATAGTAAATAGCTTTTGGTTGAAAGCTTAAAGCTCTAATTTATAGGCTGTTAAATCCACCTCCTAAAACACCGCCTCCAGTGTATTCGGGCGGTCAAACCTTTCGGTTTGACATAGCCATTGCCGCTTCGCGTCCGTCCGACGCGATCAATTCAAGCGCTTCGCAGACTTTTTTCGCCACTTTTTTTAATTCAACAAGCTCGGCCGGCTTGAATTTTCCCAAAATAAAATCCCCTACTGCTTTTTCGCCAACCGGTTTTTTCACTTTACCTTTGCCCGCGTCTTTTGAAATACCGACTTTAACGCGAATAAAAGCTTCCGTCTTAAGAGCTCTCATAATTGACTCCACTCCTTTATGGCCTCCCGAACCACGATTGAAAACTATCTTGAAACGGCCAAGTGGCAAATCCAAATCGTCATGAATCACCACCAAATTCTCCGCCGCTTTTTTTGATTTTACATATCTAACCGCCGCTTGCCCTGATTTATTCATAAAAGTGTCGGGTAAAATGAGAATCGTTTTTTCTTTTTTTATTTTCCTTTTATTTATTTCCGCGCTTTATTTTTTATCGAATTCCCAATAAAAAAAATCTTGTTTTTTTCGAAAAAATTCAAGTATTATGAGGCAGGTGTTGTGCCGAGTGCCTTCGTATTCTTCTCCCGGATTACCAAGTCCAATAATAAACATAGCTTCAAGCTTACAGCTTTTAGCTTTTAGCTTCAAGATAACAAACGAAACTGGAATCTCAAAACATTAAGAACAGTAAATCACGCTTGAGTCAAGCGCAAAAGTGTTATAAAATACGGCTTAAATGAAAAGCTTTTTAAAGGAGACCTTTCAGTTCGCGCTTATAGCGCTCTTTATTGTGCTACCAATACGTTATTTTGTGGCCCAGCCGTTTATCGTCTCCGGCGAGTCTATGATACCAACATTCCAGAACGGTGATTACCTTATAGTAGACGAGATTAGCTACAGATTTTCAAAACCCGAAAGAGGCGACGTTATTATTTTGAAATATCCTCTAGACCCCAAAAAATATTTCATAAAAAGAATTATCGGCCTGCCCGGGGAAACGGTGGAAATAGACGGCAATCAAGTCACCATTAAAAATGGGACCGGCGCCGAAATTTTGGAAGAAGCTTACATAGAATTCGAGGGCAACAACTCCATCACAAAAACCTTGGGAGCGGGAGAATATTATGTTCTCGGCGATAATCGGGCCGGCAGCGCCGATTCGAGGGTTTGGGGAATTTTGCCTGAAAAAAATATCGTGGGTAAGGCGCTCGTAAGATTATTCCCGCTAGACGAAATTGAACTTCACCCGGGAGCGGCCGGCTTGAACACGGATTAATATGAAAAAAAATACGAAGAAAAACGGTCGGGTGTCAAACCGTAAAAAAAGATCGAAAGAAAAACAAATAAACTCATCGTATTTGGATTTCAAAAACTTGGACAAAGCCGCCGAAATCGCATACTACTACGGCTTTATGCCTATCGCCACGCCTGTAATAAAAAAGGAGGATTCCATTATCGCCAAAAAACTCCTTGATGATTATTGTCACGACAAAGTGAAATACGGCGCCTTTGACGAGTGCCCCCTTTACATGTCGATAGAAGAAAAAATCGCCGTTTTAAGAACGTGTCTCGGGAAAAATCTTCTTTCTCCTTCGCAACCGACAATGGTTTATCATGAAAATCTAATAAATCGGGAAGGTGAGAAACACAAATTATCAAGATCATACAAAAAAATAGGTTTGGACATAATCGGCACAACAAAAAGCGTAGCCGAAGCAATCTTGATTCAAACGGCCATAGACATCATAAAAGATGAGGGCTATGAGGACATCTACATTGATTTAAACAGCACCGGGGACAAAGAATCAATCGCTAATTTTATAAGAGAATTAAACAGTTGGAATAGAAAAAATCTGAACGAGCTCGGCGCTCACTGCAAACACGACTTACGACAAAATATCTTCCATATTTTGCAGTGCCAAAACAAAAAGTGCGAGGAAATAGCCGAAACCGCGCCGAAAACCGTAACCAGCCTTTCGGAACAAAGCCGCAACCACCTCAAAGAAGTTCTGGAATACATAGAATCCATGAACATTCCTTATAAACTTGATAACCGACTGGTCGGAGATAAAAAAGTCACTTGCTATACCATATTCAAAATCGTATCGCTCGGCTCGGACAAAGAACCGGAAGAAACGCTGGCTTTGGGTTTCAGATATAATGGCCTGTCAAAAAAAGCCGAGATCGGTAAAGACTTGCCGGGAATCGGAGTGAGCATTGCCCTTAAAAGAAAGTCGGGGAAAATAGGGCGCATCAAAAACCTCAAAAAACCTAAAATTTATTTCATCCAACTGGGTTTTGAAGCAAAAATTAAAAGCCTAAAAGTAATAGAAGTTTTGCGAAAAGCAAAAATACCCGTTTACCAATCTCTTTCTCGAGATAAGCTATCCAGCCAAATCGGCACTGCCGAGCACATGAAGATTCCGATTTCCATAATTATGGGACAGAAAGAAGCCCTGGAAAATTCAGTAATTGTAAGAAATATGAATACCCGTTTCCAGGAAAACGTACCTGTAACCGAACTAGCCGATTATTTAAAGAAATTTAAACTGGTCTAGAAAATAGCTCACTTACCACTACCCGATTTGCATATAGGCGAAGATGTGTTAATATTTCCATTCACATGATTAACGCTCAGGTAGAAAAAAACAATAACGAAAGTCCCCTAGCGCTTCTTAGGCGTTTCAACAAACGCGTTCAGGGAGCAAAAGTAATAAACCGATTTAAGGAAAGCCGATTTAAGGAACGAAACCAGTCACATTTCAAGAAAAAGGCTTCCGCCCTAAAAAGGATGGAGAGACGTGATAAATTCAACGAACTCTTGAAACTCGGCAAGGTGGAAGAAAAAATCGTCAACAAAAGGTAATTTGCGCAAGCAAAATAATCAAAAGGGAATCTCCATAATAAGGGAAACGAGAAAGCGGCCGCCAAACCTGCCGTGGCTTAAGGCAAAAAACGCCGTTTTGGGCCGTAAATATGACTTATCTTTGATATTGGCGAGTAATCGTCTATCAAAACACCTGAATAAAAAATACCGAAAGAAAAACAAACCGACCAACGTCTTAGCATTCCCCTATTCCAAAAATTTCGGCGAGATTCTCCTCAATCTTGAATTGGCCCAAACCGAGGCCCCCTCTTTCAATCACAACTATAAAAAACATTGCGCCTATTTATTTATCCACGCACTCCTTCATTTGAAAGGATACGCGCACGGTAGTAAAATGGAGAGCAAGGAGAAAGAAAAAATGCGACTTCTCGGTTTTTAATTCTCCTCCACATAAAAATGCGGAGAAAAATTGCTACCGGCATAGATATTGGCACCCACCAAGTAAAAGTTATGGTGGCGGAATGTGCTATGCAGGGAGAAAGAATGGTTACCAAAATTATTGGCACCGGTTTTTCGGAGTCAAAAGGGTTAAGGCACGGCTACATTTTAAATCAGAATGACGTGGTAAAAGCAATCCGCACAGCCGTCGGTCAAGCGGAAAAAACCGCGGCCGTACCGATAAAAAAGGCCGCAGTCTCAATCGGCGGT
>CAZRUK010000012.1:9731-13665 GCA_964603405.1 uncultured Candidatus Saccharibacteria bacterium | reverse complement strand
AAACGAAGTCGGGCGGTTGGAAACGGTTCTTGCTAAAGCCCGCGAGGCCAACGCTATTATTGTCGGAGAAGATGGAGGTAGTAAGAACGAGATATTGATGGGTTTTGTAAGCGCGGTGCAGGAAGGAAGAATTTTTCCCCAGCTTGAGCATAAAAAAGTTTTTGAATTGGATACAAACCGTCTTGTTTCCGAGAACGGCAATAAAGCCGCTTTCGAAAAAACTTTTATAGAAATTTTAGACGAGTCGATTAAAGCTGGGAATGTGATTTTGGTCATACCCGACATCGCTTCTTTCATAAAAAGTTCTGCGGAAGTGGGTTCGAGTGCGGCCAGTCTTCTTGATCCGTATCTTTCATCGACGGAAATTCAATTTATCGCTTTGGCTAGTCCGGCGGCTTATCATGAATTAGTGGAGCCCATAAGCTCAATTGCCGAGAAATTCGATGTTTTGATGATTAAGGAGGGTGGGGTAAGCGAAACTCTCGAATCTCTTGAAGAGGAGGCGGAAAAAACAGAAGCCCGTTACGGCATAGTTTTTTCCGTTCCCGTTCTTTCTTCAATAGCCGACAGCGCCGAGCGTTACATTACTCACGGCGTTATGCCTGATAAGGCCATTGATCTTTTTTACGAAGTGGCGGCGGCCATGAACAAGGCTGGTAGAAAATACGCCACCATCGAAGATGTTCTGGAATTTGTGAAGAACAAAACTGGTATTCCCACCGGCGAAGTGACTTCTTCCGAAAAAACAAAATTAGTCAATCTTGAAAATATTTTGCACCAGCGGGTTATAGGTCAGGACGAAGCGGTAAGCGCTATCGCAAGTTCTATGAAGCGCGCCAGAGCAGGTCTAACCAATCCCAAAAGACCGATGGGCTCTTTCCTTTTCTTGGGGCCGACAGGTGTTGGTAAAACGGAAACAACTAAGGCTTTGGCCGAAGCATTTTTTGGTGATGAGTCCAGAATTTTAAGATTTGATATGTCCGAATACAATGGTCCCGACGCGCTTGCTAAACTAATCGGCTCTTTCGATACAAAAACGCCAGGCCTTCTGTCTTCCATGCTTCGCGAGAAACCTTACGGCGTTTTGCTTTTGGATGAGTTTGAAAAATCCAATCAGAAGGTTATGGATTTGTTCCTTCAAATTTTAGATGAAGGATTTTTCTCCGATATGTACGGTCAAAAAATAAATGCCCGTAACCTGATAATTATCGCCACTTCAAATGCCGGCAGCGATATGATTTGGGATATTGTCGGCCGTGGTGAAAGCTTGGCCGATAAAAAGTCCGAGATTATAGATAACATAGTTAAAGCGGGAGTTTATCGGCCTGAACTTCTGAACCGTTTTGACGGTGTTGTGCTTTTTCATCCGATTACAAGCGACCATCTGAAAGAAATTGCCAAATTGATGCTTGGCCGGTTGAAAAAGCGTTTGGCCGGAAAAGGCTATGAGCTTGTTATCAACGGCGCGATTGTTGATTATCTCGTTAAATTCGGCGCCGATCCGAAGTTTGGCGCTCGCCCCATGAATCGCGCTATTCAGGACAAGATAGAACAAGTAATAGCCGATAAGATTATTAGAGGTGAAATGGTTTCCGGCCAAAAAATAGAATTTAGCGCGGAAGATTTGGAAAAATTTTAAAGCGTTGACAGAAGTTTTTTGGCGGCTATAATAAAAGCACAATGAATTTCAAAGGTTTTTTCTATAGCTTTTTCTTTAGAGCTCCCGATTCAAGGGCTCATTCTTGCTATTGTTAAAACTCTATTCCAACTAAACGATATCAGGCACGAGCTCTTGAAGGAGCTCGTTTCGTTTTAAGATGAAACGGAAGATAGTTCTTTGAATTATGAATAGACGAAGAATCAAGAAAAAAAGAAAAGAGGGTCGCCAAATTAGCATTGGCGATGCGGTGCATATTTGCACGACAGAATTGGCATATCCCGACGGCAGGGGTATCCCCCTTGGCACAAAAGGCGTTGTGGTAAACGGAGCCAGATCAGGTTATTTTAACATTCAGATCAACGGCGAATTACCACCGTGCGTTGTGGAAATTGAACCGCGTCTCGTTTCTCTTGTTTATTAGAACAAGTAGGTTTTGTCCGGCAGTTTGCCGGTTCACGGCCCCGCTCTGTTTTTAGCAGAGCGGGGCTCTTTTTATAAATAAAGTCGCTGTGCTATTATGCCGTCTATGAAGAATTTTTGGCAAAGGTTAAATAAACCCTTTTTTGCCTTGGCGCCCATGTCTGATGTGACAGACGCCGTTTTTCGCTCAATTATCGCGAAATACGGGAAGCCTGATGTGATATGGACAGAGTTTGTTTCCGCCGACGGGTTATGCAGTCCGGGCAAGAAAAAACTTCTTGTTAATTTTAAATATTCGGAAAAAGAAAGGCCGATTGTCGCCCAGCTTTTCGGCGCCAATCCCGAAAATATTAAAAAGGCTGTGGAGATTGTGAAGAAACTTGGTTTTGATGGTGTGGATATAAATATGGGTTGTCCCGACAGAGCGGTTGTAAAACAAGGCGCTGGTGGAGCGCTCATTAAAAATTACGAACTTGCGAGGAAGATTATAGAAGCCGCTCGCCTCGGGGCGGGCAGCCTTCCCATTTCCGTAAAAACGCGCGTCGGTTTTTTTAAAGACTCCGAGTTTGATTCATGGATCTCTTTTCTCCTCGAAATGGATCTTGCGGCTATCACGATTCACGCTCGCACGGTAAAGGAGTTATCGCGGGTTCCGGCGAGGTGGGATTTAATCAAGAAAGCTGTTCGCATAAGAAATAAAATGAAAAGCGGAACTCTTATTATCGGCAACGGCGATGTCCGTGATTTGTCCGATGCGAGAAAGAAGATAAAACAAAGCGGTTGCGACGGAGTAATGCTCGGCCGCGCCATTTTTGGTAATCCTTATCTATTCTTAAATTCTCAAGAGTTTAAGAATAGATATCTGAAGTCGGAAAAACAAAAACTTAATATCTTGCTGGAGCACACAAAACTTTTTGATAAATATTTTAAGGAGAAAAAGAACTTTGATGTTATGAAAAAACATTTCAAGGCCTATGTTTCGGGTTGGGAAGGGGCCAAAGAGCTTAGAATTAGACTTATGGAGTGTCGGAATAGCAGGGAAGTGGAAAATATTCTAAAACCCTTGATTACTTGACACAGTTTTGGAGTATGATATAATGCATGCAGATGAACGGATGGCTTGTCGGCTGTCCTGACGCGTTTATCTGAACGTAGAAAGTGCCGAAAAGAAAGGCAATCGCCCATGACCCGTGCTCCTCCGTTTCAGCTGAACAAGAGTTTTACGATCAAAGCAAAAGAGGTCCGG
The DNA here is from genome assembly GCA_964603405.1 of uncultured Candidatus Saccharibacteria bacterium. GTDB lineage: Bacteria > Patescibacteriota > Minisyncoccia > Phycocordibacterales > DSPV01 > CAZRUK01. Next base: position 10,339 of record CAZRUK010000012.1, on the reverse strand, counting down.
ACCCGGGTTGCCAGCGACGGTTCACCCTGATCGCCACTGGCGTCATCCGCAAGTCCACTAACCTGTCGTATTGTGACAGGAGAAAGGTTCCTAAAATGACATTTTTCTAGTTAAAGAACGCGGAGGTTCCGGCGCCCTTAAGCCGGTCCTTTCTGAAGTTTTTGGATAATACGCCTTCCCGCCGAGTGTGGTAGTGGCCGGTCGCATTGTTTCGCGATCGGCCACTTTTGTTTTCTCTTAAAAGAGGTTAGTATTTGCGCAGGGTGTTTTTCCGGATGAAGGAGGTATAAAAAACGAGGATATACATTGAACAGCAAACCCACAGAAATGGAAATCCTTGCTTAGAAAAGACACGAAACAATCCGGGCAACAACGGCGAGCGGTCTCTCGAAGGCCGCTCTTTTTTTGCAAAACTCTCAAAATAGATTAGCATAGATGGGGGTATGCCCGGATGAAGGAGGTATAAAAAACGAGGATATTGCATCAATGTGTTTGCAGCAACTGCCAAATAATCTGGGTGGGTTATGGGGTGGCTTCCTTTAGGAAGCCGCCCCCTCTTTATTCTTGAATTTTTTTTGAGTAATGATAAGATTTTATTTGGTGGCAAG
>CAZRUK010000012.1:0-9721 GCA_964603405.1 uncultured Candidatus Saccharibacteria bacterium | reverse complement strand
CGTATGATCCGCTTGCCGGATGCGGCTAGTAACAACTGGCGAGGCTCGTTCTTTCCAAAGAAAGGAGACACCATATGTCTTTTATGGCACAGGTGCTAAAACTCGAGATTTGAACAGAACCGCCCATACTTTTTTGCGGTCAGATGTTGGTTGGTATGGGCGGTTTTTTCTTTGGGCTTGCGAAATCGCAACGCGGATAAGAACTTGCTCTGCGGCTAAAGTCTCTTATATACTGTTCGCATGAAAGAAAAAGACAGAGAGCTGGCTTTGTATAGAAAATATCGCCCCCAAACATTTAAAGAGGTGTTGGGACAGGAACATATCACCAAAGTTCTGGAGGGTTCTATAAAACTTGGAAAAACATCGCACGCTTATCTTTTTGCCGGCTCGCGGGGCACGGGGAAAACCAGCGTTGCTCGTATTTTTGCCCGTGAAGTTGGCACCAGTTCAAATGACATGATAGAAATTGATGCCGCTTCAAATACCGGCGTTGACGATATCAGATCTTTGAATGAATCTGTCAGTGTTTCGCCTTTCGAATCAAAGTACAAGGTTTATATTGTCGACGAAGTCCACATGCTTTCCAAGTCCGCTTTTAACGCTCTTTTGAAAACCTTAGAAGAGCCTCCAGAACATGTGATCTTTATTTTAGCGACGACTGAAGCGGAAAAATTACCGGAAACAGTGGTGTCTCGCTGCCAAGTTTTTAATTTCAGAAGGCCGAGCCAGCATACGTTAATGGAGTGGGTTGCCGAGGTGGCGAAGAAAGAGAATTTTGTTTTGGAACAATCGTCAGCCGATTTAATCGCCCTGCTTGGAGACGGATCTTTTAGAGACGCGGTGGGTATATTGCAAAAAGTAATAAGCGCTTCGCCCGATAAAAAGATTTCGGTTAAAGAAGTTGAAGGGGTGACCGGCGCGCCCAAATCGGAAATTATAAACAGTTTTATAACCGCCCTTGAAAATAAAAATGCCGAGCAGGCCCTTTCGTTTGCCCGCCGTTCATCTGATGGAAATATAGATGTAAAAGTTTTTTTGAAGCTTGTTTTGAGGAAGGTGCGTTTTATTCTTCTTTTGAAACACGCCCCTCGCCTCAAGGAGGAAATAAGGAAAGAGTTGTCTGAGGAGGATTATAAATTTCTTGGCGGGATTTCGGGTAAAAAGGATTTAAACATAGACTCCTCTTTTCTTCTAACTCTTCTTGAGGCCTATGACAGAATAAATTATTCCTTCATTCCGGAAATTTCTATTGAGCTTGCGGTGGTGAAAATTTGCGGTGACAAGTAAAAAGGCCCCTTTTAGGGGCCTATGGTTGGGTCGAACGCGTTAATACGCATAGACCGCCTCGTGAATCTCCGCTTCTCTTCCCTGATGAGCTCTGTCAAGTATTTGCAGTTCCCTGCGTTCTTCCGTAGTTAAACGCACTCCGGTGGCGAGTTTGTGAGCCAGGTGGTTGACTCTCTGAGTCAATTCCTCGTCTCTCAAGGGCACATTGTCGGACGGTTCTTTGTTATATGATCGCATGGTTACCTCCGCTTAAGATTTTATCAGACGCAGGTTTGGTTGCTAGGGCGTAATGCACATCTTTACTTAATTGATTTTGTGTTTGATTAGTTGCCGGAAATTAGTTATTGACGGATTTGCTTTGCAAATTTCGCTGTGGCCTAGTAATCTAATTGTATTGCGGGATCGTCTAATGGTAGGACATCGCCCTTTGGAGGCGAGTATCTTGGTTCGAGTCCAAGTCCCGCAGAAATTAGCCGAAGGTAATTTATGCGGGACAGCAAGCCAATTGTTTGGCTTGCGTTTGGACTCGAAGAGTTTTACGATGTGCTAAAGCACCGTAAAACTCCGGCTTTCGACCAGGCAGGAGAAAGGAGTCCTCTTGGCCTGAGTTGATCGAAGGAGTCCCGCAGCCAGTTTGAGTACTGCTCAAGTCACGTCAATGAAATGAAGAAAAGAAATAGTAAAGAAAAGATTATGATTCCCCTCCTTGTGGTATCGCTTATACTACCGCAAGTGGTTTTTGCTACTTGGTGGAATCCATTCAGTTGGAAAATATTTTCATGGCTCCTGTGGGCTAAGAAAGAACCCCCCGTTGTTTTTATCCAAGAATTACCAGAAGTTGCTTCTAACACCAAACCCACAGCCAGTTCAACAGACGAATCTGCTACTAATGTGTTAGGTGAAATTGAGAATTTGAAAGAACAGCTACGTATTGAAGCGGAAAAGAGGGTTGAACTTGAGAGAAAGGTGCAATCCAGCTCAGCAACCACCAAACAACAAGTGGCCGTACCAAAACAGGAGGCACAAACCTCTACTAAAGAATCTGCTTCTTCCAAAATTCTTACGGGTGAGGAAATTTATTCGCTGATAGCCCCCTCCATTGTTTTTATTACTGCGCCAGATGGCTCACATGGAACAGGATTTGTAATTGAGGGGGGGAAATATACCCTTACTAACCAACATGTTGTGGCTACCGACAACGATCTTATATATAAGACAGTGACACTTAGATTCTACGATAACTCCATCATTGAGGGAGTAGTCTTGGGCGCAAACAAAGGTGTAGATTTAGCGATAGTTTTCAATGGAAATAAAAAACTATCGCCAGTGGTGTTTGGTAAGTCTGACGAAAGTGCACTCAAGACAGGTAGTGAAGTCTACGCATTAGGATTCCCACGCGATTTTACTGAAACTATCACACTTACAAAAGGAATAGTGTCGTCTGTTCGACAAAAGACAAACTATGGGACCTTTATTCAGACAGACGCGGCCATTAATCCAGGTAATAGCGGTGGCCCGCTCGTAAATAATAAGGGGGAAGTAATTGGAGTAAATGATTGGAGGTTGGCAACCCCGATAGTAATTAGTGACTCGGGCGCTAAAGCTGAAGTTACAGAGGGGGTTTCATTTGCGATACCTATTGAGAATGTGGTTAACTTTACCCCTTCACTCTCGCAATACGGAAAAAGTCGGTATGAGCAGTATCCCATTGGGAGTGCATATTCTATAAAGCGAAGTATGGTAATGCAAATAGGATATAACGAAGGATTGTCCTGCGAAATTTTGGGATTCAAGGGTGAAGATTTAATTTTTTGCGACTTGTATAAGAACCACAATATAGATTACATTTGGAATATCATTGAAGATATTCCTAGATAAAGTAGTACGCAGACGAATGAAAAAGTTATTTAGTAAATTCAAATTAATCTTCAGAAGAAATCCACAAAAACTTGCTTATCCGAGAACCTATTCCAATAAAGAGCTTGAGAAAGAGATTGATCAGTGTGGTAATGAAAATCCCAACAGTCATTTAGGGCCTTCTTATTACACAAGAGCTTCGCTTGGCCTAACCGAATTAGAAAGAAGAAGTAGCAACCTGTTCGGAATTTGGTCATTAGTTATTAGTGTGTTCGCGCTCTCTTTCTCTTTTCTGGCTGTAAGGTATGCTGCAGAACAAACTAGACTAACACAAATACAAACCATTCCTGAACAAATAAATCAGGCAAGAGCAACACAAAATGCAGTTGAATTTTGTAAGGAAAATCCGGACACAGCTGAATCTGGGCTCTACCGTCTTGACGGTTCTGGTATCGTAGCACCATGTTCTGAAGTTTTGCGTCTTTATAAAGTAGAAATACCTAAGAAAAACTAGATGCGCTCAAGTGCCGTCGATTGGATAGTGTAAAATGTAGCTAAATGGTCACGACTGGATTAACCGACCACAGCTCTTTCTCGACAGGCTCGGAACAGAGTAGCTTGAATCGGTCAGCTGCCACATGCTAAATTAGGTGCCCGAGGCGTGTTCGTTATCAAGTCGTTCACTTGTTAGCTGTAATTGAAATATGATTAATTCTTATACAAATGATGCCAAACAGCCACATTCAGTTGCTCGAGTTGTTGCCGAATTTAAAGAGGCATATCGGGTAAAAAACACAGAGGGAGAATATTTGGCGAAGGTAAAGGGAAAGCAGATATTTGAAGCTTCATCTCGGGAAGACTACCCCGCAGTTGGAGACCTGGTAACAATTACCAAACTTGATGAAGATCATGCTGTCATTAACGGTATATTACCAAGACAGACTGTAATCAAAAGAAAATATGGAGATAAGACCCAAATCATTGCTACAAACATCGACATCGCCTTTGTTGTTGAATCAGTTGATCGGGACTACAATCTTAACCGCTTTGAAAGATATTTTGCCATTGCGGAGAATGGTGGAGTGAAGCCAGCAATCATAGTGAATAAAATAGATCTTCTTTCCCGGGAAGAATCGGACAAAATTTTGATCCAGCTGAAAAACAGATTTCCGGATGTAGATATAATTTTTACCAGCATTATAAACAATGGGGGGCTAGATGAACTAAAAAAGTATATCCATAAAGATAAAACCTATTGCTTTCTCGGTTCATCCGGAGTCGGTAAGTCGTCGCTCATCAACAAGCTTATCAACGAGAGTGTTATCAAGACCAATGACATCAGTTTTTACTCTGGCAGGGGGAAACATGTTACCACGGGCCGGCAGATGTATTTTTTGGAAAACGGTGGAATTGTAATCGATAATCCTGGGATGCGTGAAGTTGGTGTAGCCGACGCTGGCAAGGGCGTTGATACGTTTTTCGACGAAATCACTGCTTTGGCACAAAAATGCCAGTATACCGATTGTACCCATACTCACGAGCCTGGATGCGAAGTGCTCAGGGCTGTAAAATCCGACAAGTTGGATAAGGGAAAATATTCCAATTACATAAATCTCAAAAAAGAAGCTGAGTACAGTGAAATGAGCGATCTTGAGAAAAGGGAAAAAGATCGCCGGTTCGGCAAGTTTATAAAGAGGGCGAAGAAAGAATTGAGAGACTCAGGGATTTGAATGATGTTTTTGGGGCTCGAACCGGAATTTTCGAAACTCGAAGTGAGATTTTAAGCCACGGAATTAAAGAAAGTTCGAATCGTAGACCAGCAACCAGTTTTCGCCAAGGCTTCAGCATGGCAAACCAGTTTGAACGTTGTATTTCAATGTTGAGTCCGTCTACGGAGGAGGTGACTATATAATGATGTTATGGTATAATTGCACCAATGTCCCCGAAACGGGGTTTTATTTTTTCCGAATGGTATGGAAATCAGGAATATAGCCACCCCGGTACCAATCCGCCGGAGCGGATGTTACGGGGCGAGAAGTGCTTCAAAAGGAGTCAGTGTTGCAGATTGATTCTGTTGCCAATCACTATGGAAATTAGGAATATAGCCATAATTGCACACGTTGATCACGGTAAGACGACACTTACCGATTCTTTAATGCGCCAGTGCGGGGCGACAAAAGAGGGTGTGACGATGGACAGTAACGCTTTAGAGCAGGAGCGCGGGATAACAATTTACTCAAAGAATGCGTCCGTCCAATATAAAGGAGGAAAGATCAATATAGTTGATACGCCCGGACACGCCGATTTTGGTTCGGAAGTCGAACGGGTGCTCCGTTCCATCGATTGCGTTCTTTTGGTTGTCGATGCTCAAGAGGGGCCGATGCCGCAGACGCGTTTTGTACTAAAAAAGTCGCTCGAACTCGGTTTGAAGCCCATAGTGGTCATAAACAAAATAGACAAGCATGGGGCTGATCCGCATCGTACCGAAGAGCAGGTACTCGAACTTTTTATGGAGCTCGGCGCGAGCGACGAACAAATTCATTTTCCAGTCGTCTACTCGATAGGCCGTGATGGGGTCGCGATGAAGTCTCCGAAAGAGAAATCCGTAGATCTTTCTCCGCTTCTGGACACGATTATCGAACATGTCCCGCCGGCCTCTTCCGCCGAGAAGTCAGCGAGAAGTTCTCTTTTACAACCATTCAATCTTGGGTACGACAGTTATTTGGGTCGGCTCGCGATATGTCGTGTTTATGAAGGTACGGTCAAATCGGGAGAGACAGTATTTATTAAAAGCATAGACGGTGGGTCGTCATCGGCGAAAATAACGAAACTTTTCACTTTTGCCGGCATTGAAAGAGTTGAGGTTGAAAAGGCGACAACCGGAGATATTGTTATAGTCGCAGGTATATCCGATATAGATATCGGGGAAACAATCGCTGGAAACCCTGACGCTTCTCCTTTGCCCGCTATAGCCGTCGATGAGCCGACCATCGCCGTTAATTTTCTTGTTAACAATTCTCCATTTGCCGGCCGCGAGGGTTCATTGGTCACATCCCGCCAGATCCGCGAGTATCTTGAGCGGGAACTTCAAGTCAATGTCGGACTTCGGGTTGATTTCTCTGAGGTTGATAAGTTCAGAGTATTCGGTCGGGGTGAATTGCATATCGCTATCCTGCTCGAGAATATGCGTCGTGCGGGATTCGAAGTGCAGGTCTCTCAGCCACAAGCAATTACCAGAGAGGAGAATGGTGTCATTGTTGAGCCGTTTGAGGAAGTGATTGTCGATATTCCCGAAGAATACCAAGGCATTATCATAGAAAAATTAGGTGTACGGTGTTTTATTCTCAAAGATGTTCGTCCTCACGGGGTATCTGTCAGATTATTGTTCGAGGGGCCGACACGCGGACTTTTGGGTTATCGCAATCAATTTGTGGTGGATACGCGGGGGGAGGGAATTCTCGCTTCCCACTTTGTGGGGTTTCGTCCACATGCCGGTGAAGTGAAAAGAAGGAGCGTTGGTTCTATGATTTCTATGATCCGTGGCAGAGCCATCGGATATTCTCTATGGGGACTTCAGGAGAGAGGTGTGCTGTACGTTTCTCCTGGAGTTGAGGTCTATGAAGGAATGGTTATCGGCAATACTTCGAAAGGCGAAGAAATGACAGTTAACCCGACCAAAGGGAAACAACTCACGAACATGCGTGCCTCCGGTTCGGATGAAGCGATTGATTTAGTGCCACCTCTCGTATTGAATATTGAACGCGGGCTTGAGGTTATGGCCGAAGACGAATATCTTGAGATTACTCCAAAGAGCGTTCGTTTGCGCAAACAGTATCTGACTGATATAGATCGCGCCAGAGCGAAGAGGGTGCAAAAAAGTTAAAGAAAATAGAAAAGGCGAAGTGTCCGATATTCTGGTGTCCGATAGTCCGACTACCGGATCTCCTATTATATTGGGGAGTGGTTTTGGAGCAGAAGACTCTAGGTTCAATCCCTAGCTCTCCAGTTGCAAGTAAAAACCGGCGATGAGCCGGTTTTTGGGTTGTGTAACCGCGAGAAAAATAAGCGAATTTGTTCGTGGCTTTGATTTATTTTGTAAGTTATGGCAATATTCGTTTTGAATTTTGATCTTAAAAACCAGAAACAAAAAGGATGAAATATGATGGGACAAAAAACTTCGGATGCGCCACGCACGTTTTACGATTTAGTTGATTGCCTAAGTGAGGGATTGATGCGGGTAAGGAACGGCAACAAATGGTTCCACGTTAACACACGTGGCCTACCGGCGTATAAAGAAAGGTATGATTACGCTGGTTCTTTCAGCGAAGGTCTGGCGGTCGCTTGTCTTAACGGAAAGTTTTTTCATATTTTCCCTAATGGAAAGCCAGCCTACTCCGAAAGATATGATAATGTCGGTTCTTTCAAAGAAGGTTTGGCGAGAGTTCAAATGGGTGACGAATGGTTCCATATTCATACGGATGGTACGCCGGCTTACGCGGAGAGGTATGAATATGTCAGTTCTTTTGACGGAGGCAAAGCCGAAGCCGATAAGAAAGGAGAAATTTTTTACATTCGTCCTGACGGCACCAGAGCCGACTCGAATTAATCGGTTCGGCAAAACTCAAAACCGCCCAAGCTCAGCGCTTTGGCGGTTTTTTCATTCAGATTTGTTATTATGAAATGAATATCTAATGTCACAGAACTTTTTCCCGAGCGTAGTAATAGGGTAGTATCATATAATAAACAGATGAGCGAAACAGAGCTGATACAAAAATGCCAAGCCGGCGACAATCAAAGTTTTGCGCAGCTTTATGATGCCTACATTAAAAGGATATATGATTTTATTTATTACAAAACCCATCACAAAGAAACTGCTGAGGACATAACTTCCGAGACTTTTATCAAGGCGCTTGAAAAAATAAATCAATTTAATTTGGGAAGTTCTTTCAAATCTTGGCTTTATAAAATTGCCCAGAATACGGTGATAGACCATTACAGAAAATCAGGTCGCATGCAAACAACGGACATAGATGATATTTGGGATATTGGAAGCGATGACGACATCGTTGCTGATCTGGATACTCGGGAGAGGATAAAAGAGCTTCGGTGGGAAATGAAAAAACTGTCTTCAGCCGAACGCGATATTGTAATTATGAGAGTTTGGCAGGAATTGCCGTATAAAGAAATTGCCGATATTGTCGGTAAAAGCGAGGAGAACTGCCGAACCATATATTCGCGAGCTATCCGTTCGCTCAAGGAAAATGTTTCTGTAATGGCGCTCTTATTATTAATTTGCAAAATGTAATATGAAAAAAGTTGATGAGATTATAAAAGAATTATGCGATATAGAGCCGAGTTTCCGCGGGCGCGAAGCCGAACTCAGAGAGATTATCTCGGAGCTCCTCCAAGCGCGGCCGGATACGAAGTTGGATAGGGAATTTGTGGCGCGGCTTCGCGCCCGCCTTATCGGCGCGTCGAGAACCGCCAATCGTTCAATATTATCTCCTTTTTTTAATTTGCGGGAACACTGGTTTATGGCAAGCACTGTTGTTGCCGCTGTTCTTTTAATAATTATCGTTTTGCCGTCGGGTGATAACAGCGTTTTTAAGCAAACATTTACTCGCGCGGATAGGGACGCTTTTGGCGAAATTGGTTCGGCCAGTGGTATGCCCGAAAATTTTTCTGTTAGTCAGAACGATTCGATTGCCGCCAAATATGCAATGCCGGAAATGGGAGCATATAGTGATGCCGCGCCGATGCCCACAAAAGCCACGATAACCGCGCCGGCTAGGGTTTCTACTATAACCGTGATGGCAGGCGGCATAGGAGGCGGAGGGGGAGTTTCTTCAATGGGTGTGACGGAACCGTCTATGGCAATTTATCCTCCTCAACCGATTACGGTTATGAAATATGTTTATAAAGGTGAAGATTTTAATCTCGATGACTCGGAAGGTTTGGTTTACAAGCGCGTTAAAAATTCGACAGTTGGTCGGAAACTCGCGGCTGGTCTCGGCAAGCTCGATTTGGGTATTATAAATCTCGGCAAGTTCGGCAACATGGAGTTAAGACGCCTTGAGATTGCTGAAAATAGAGACGGCGGTTATTTGATAAATGTCAGTCTCAATGAGGGCTATGTTTCTATCAATCAGGACTATGGGAAGCCGCAAATTATGGAAAATTTAAAAGATGTTCGTTCCGATGATATCCCCGATGATATGGCGCTGATTGCTATCGCCGAAAAATTTTTCAAGAATTACGGTCTTAATCGTTCAATCTACGGCGAACCTATAATTGACAGGCCCTATATGGATTATCCCGTTCCTATGCCCATGCCGGCTGTGGATGGAGAAACCCGTGTTGAAATGGGCAACGTTACGAGCGAATCTGGAGTTTTTTATGAAGAAAAAGATCAGCCGTCGGCAATCAGTGTTATGCCTCCTTATTGGACTGACAGCGTAAACATTATTTTTCCTCTTACCATTAAAGAAATTCCGGTTTATGAAGATGGTGGTCATCCTTACGGCCTTCAAATGAGTATCTCGGTTGCGGACAGGAAAGTTCAGAATGTTTACAACAT
>CAZRUK010000011.1:0-14527 GCA_964603405.1 uncultured Candidatus Saccharibacteria bacterium | reverse complement strand
AGCCTTAAGAGTTACTTTCCAAACTTTTTCTCAATCGGCAGTATTCACAGTCACGCTTGTCACATATCTTTTTCCAAAACGAAAGATTATAAATCTCCTTTGCAACGCGAGTAATTTCTTTTTCTAAATCTCGCCTGTCCTCCGCAATCAACTGGAAAGTTTCCTTTTTGTATCTACCTCGCTGATCCGGCTCGACAAATTCAATAGCGCCGACATCAACTTTCAAATCCTTTTTCATTCTCTCCAAAAGAATCTTGTAGAAAACAAGTTGGCGGAACATCGATCCGTTGGAATTCTTTGTTTTTCCCAAAATTTCGTTTCGGCTCTTTGGTTTGCCGGTCTTAAAATCAACCACCGACGCCCCCTCACACGAATCAAAAACAATCTCGTCGATCCTTCCGCGTAAATTTATTTTCCGCCCGCCGAAATCAAATTCAATGCCATCTATTTTAAATTCACTTCTGGCGTCAGGCGACCATTTATGATTCTTAAAAAATGTTCCGAGCGCTAACTCCCCTCTTTTTTTCCAAACCTTGTGTTCCTCGGGCGAAAAACCATATTGATTAAGATTCAAACTAAAAAGTCCAAACAGTCTCGCAAGTTTCGGCTTTTTGCCAGTTCTAATTTCGTTCTGAAAAACCTTAAGAGCTCCGTGTATGGCGCTGCCAAAATCTTGAGGACGTTCGGGCACCGCCGGTACCCTAATCAAGTTCCGGAAAAAGTACTGCCACGGGCATTCAAGATAATTATTCAGGGCGGTTACGGTTAAACCTTGTTCCAAAAATAATTTCCTCAAATAATTTTGAACCCTCGGTGAAAGATTTTTCAAACCTAAACCAGCTTTATATCCACCCGTCGAAACACTATGCGCAATTCCCTTCTCCTCCCGTCGCTCCAAAAAACGTCCATCGATATCTTCAATGAATCTTGAGGGCGCAAGCGGCTTGCCGTCGCTTCGCGATCTGGCATGAGTAATAAAAATTTTATTCCTGGCCCGAGTCATCGACACATAAAAAAGCCTTCTTTCGTCTTCTTCCTCTCCGCTTTTCACCGCACTCCTCGCTTCCGGTGGCAATTCAAAAAGTTTCCGTCCGGCGCGACCGCCCCAATTTTCTTCCGTAGCGCGGGTTATAAAAACCGTATCAAATTCAAGGCCCTTAGCCCTGTGGGCTGTCATTAGTTCGACTTTTTCGGTTAATTCTTCAGAGCGGCCGGGAATTCTAACGCCAAATCGGCTCGCCAAGTCAAGATAAGAAACGAGGTCCGGCAAACGCGCTCGAGAATTCGCCAAAGAAAGAGCGCGAGCTAATTCGTAAAAAGCGTGCAATTTTTCCAACTTGGAAAGACCTTTATCCGAAGCTATAAGTTTATTTTTGAAACCGCTCTCGCTCGTTATTCGGTCAAGAAATTCCGCAAGCGGTTCATTATGCGCCGCAAGCGTCCATTTTTTAATTCTGTCAGCAAATTCTTCAAAACGCCCCGTATTCTTCACACCCGCGTACCTAAGCCACCTTTTATCTTTAAGAACGGAGATTATCGGGGCTTTTTTATGCCTTTTTTCGTTAAATACTTTAAAACAATCTATCAAATCCAGATTGGAAAAATCGGCCAGCATAAATTTGGCGACATTTTCGTCGTCGGTCGGATTTAATACCACGCGAAGAAGAGTGACAAGATTTTGAATATCGGCGTCGGCAAAAACATCCTCATCCGAACGAACCACGAACTCAACCCCTTCCTTGGCAAGAGCTTCGGAAAGCGGCGCGCTGTGAATATTGTTTCTGTAAAAAATGGCTGTATGGCCTAGAGCGCCCCGCGCCGTCTGCGTTTTAATTTTTTTTGCGATAAACGCCACCTCCGCCTCTTCGTCGGGGAAACTCAAAACTTCTATTGACGGCGGCGCGGGGCGAAACTTTCCTCGGCTTAAAAGCCGCGGTCTCGAAACAAACTCACTTTGAGGCAATCTTTCCGCCAAACTGTGCGATGCGTCCAATATACCCTGATGCGAGCGATAGCTTTCCGTTAAAACAATACTCGCCGCTTTTGGAAATCTTTTTTTGAAATACAAAAAATTTTCCAACGACGCCCCCTGAAATCTGTAAATAGCCTGCTTTTCATCGCCGACAATGAAAAGATCGGGGCTGTCTTCTTCTCCCGCCAAAAGTTCAAGCATTCTGTTCTGAACACCGTTTGAATCCTGGTGCTCGTCCGCCAAAATATATTGACAATTTTCACGGACAGTAAGAAGCAAATTTTTATCTTTCTCAAGCACTTTCACCGCCTCGATAAGCATATCTTCATAGTCGTAAAGTTTCTTGACCCGCAAACTTTTTTCATAAAGCGAAAAAATCTTGGCCAATTCCAAATTTCTTTCTTTCACCTTTTCATCCGCCGACTTCAAAATTTCACTAGATCTAAGCCAGCGTCCGAATTTCTCTGACGTGTAATATTCTTTTTTTAAATTTCTTATGGCCTCAAGCGCCGGTCGAACATAATAAAAAACGTCGCCCAATGGCTTTATTTGTTTGAACTTTCCGCTTTTTATAAGCGACTCTAAAATTCTGACCTGGTCTATTTCGGTCGCCGGCCTCGAGCCGATAATTATCGGGAAGGCACTTGGATTGTTCTGAATGATTTCATTGGCAAAACCGTGGAAAGTGGTGATTTGCACGCGATAAGCGCTCGAGCCAATAATTTCCGCAAGTTTCTTCCGCATAGCATATACGCCACTCTCGGTAAAAGTGAGCGCGAGAATAGCGTCTGGTGACGTATCAGTGAGGCGTAAGATATTGACAATGCGAAGCGTTAAAACTGTAGTTTTGCCCGTACCGGGACCGGCAATAACCATGACCGGACCATTTATGGTATCTACGGCTTTTCGCTGGCCTTTGTTTAGTTTTCTATAAGCCGCCTGAAAAACACTGTCCTTCATGAACCGAGTATAGCAGGAATAATTTTCAATTTACAATTTTTTCCGATTTCGTAAACGAAATCGAGAATCCTCGATCCGCTAAAGCGGATCGGGACAATTTTCAAAAAATCTTCAGCGAATCAATTTTCAAAATTAATACTTGACGAATAAACCAGTATAGTGTTATTATTTTCAACGAAATTGAACCTTTAACAACAAAAAGCAAGGGAGCGTTCATGAAGGAATTCATCACAGAAAACGAAGAACGGCTATTAAGGGAGAACATCATTAACATTAAAGCAGAAGTGAATCCTGCTATGGCCTCCTATATCCGTGACGCCATTACAATACTTACAACTAGGAGTTCACCTCCATGTAAACTCATGATCACCTCCGGTGGAGGGGATGTAAACGTGGGTTTGCATATTTACGACATGATAGCTTGTTACCCTTCGCCTGTTGTGGGTTTGGTACTGGGTTACGCATGTAGTATGGCCGCCGTCATTCTACAAGCGTGTACAAGAAGGCTCTGTTTGCCTCATTCGCGAATCCTCATCCACCACATATCTAGACGAAATGTAAATCTTGATGTGATGAGAAGTAAGAGGAAACTCGCGAACGTGCTTGAGATCATGGAGAGGGACCAAAAACACCTTTACCGAATCCTTGCCGAGCGTTCAAGAAAATCTATCAGTGAAATCAGAAAAGCTTGCGCGCGTGATGAGGATATGGATGCAGAAGAAGCTTTGGCTTTCGGTTTGATCGACGAAATCGTACCGCTACGCCCAGATATCACCCACGACAATAAAGAGAGAGCGATGATTGTGCCGCCGGTTTAAAGTGTGGCCAAATCAATTTCAAACGGCTTGCGCACGTGCGCGCAAGCCGTTTTTTATTCGCATACTAACTATGAACGACTTACGAAGTCGTTCATAGTTAGTAACTCTTCAATTTAATCACTTTTTCGTGTTGGCGGATTTTTTCGTGGGCTTTGGCTTCAATCTGTCTGATACGCTCACGGGTTACGGCAAAAGTCTTTCCCACTTCTTCCAAAGTGTGAGTCACTCCCCGCCACTCGCCAAGCCCGTGTCTCATCTCCAATATTTTTCGTTCCTTCTCCGACAAATCATTTAAAATCTGAGTCACCTGGTCAGAGAGAATTCTGCGCGAAGACTCCTGGTCAGGAGAAAGAATTTTATCGTCAGAAACAAAATCGCCCAAAGTAGATTTGCCATCGTCCGAATCATCCCCCACCGGACTTTCAAGCGACACCGTATCCTGGTCGATTTTTTCTATCTGATAAACTTTCGCCACATCAAGCCCCATTTCAATGGCAATTTCTTCGGGCAAAGGATCACGCCCCAAATCCTGCGAAAGACGTCGAACAGTCTGTTTATATTTGGCAATAGTCTCAACCATGTGAACCGGCACACGAATAGTGCGAGACTGGTCTGCCAGGGCGCGAGTAATAGCCTGTCTGATCCACCATGTGGCATAGGTTGAAAACTTGTATCCTTTGGTCCAATCGAATTTATCCACTGCTTTAAACAAGCCTAGATTCCCCTCCTGAATTAAGTCGAGTAAGGTCAAATCCGGCGAACGGCCGACATATTTCTTGGCGATGGAAACAACGAGACGAAGATTTGCTCGAGCCAAAAGATTTTTCGCTTCTTCTTCACCTCTCTCGATTCTCCTAGCCAACTCTTTTTCCTCGGCGGCGCTAAGAAGCGAATACTGACCGATTTCCTTCAAATACATTTGAATGGAGTCGTAACCGCCATCAGCCCTTGAATAAACAGGCCTCTTACCGGTTTCATCTACGGGCATCTCAAGCATGCCACCGCTTTCCAAGACATCAATACCGGCCTCGCTGAGTTTGTTGTAAAAATCTTCAAGAAAAACAATATTATTTTCGATGGTGGGAAATTCCTTGAGAATTTCATCGTAAGTTATAAAACCTCTCTCTTTGCCTCGTTCCAGAAGACGATTAACTTTCTCTTCTGTGCTTTTAACTTTCTTAGCCGGAGCCGTGGCGCCGGAAACCTTAATTTTTTTAACCTTCGTATTTTTGGCTTTGCCAGCTTTTTTAGCCACGGGCTTTTTGTGTCGCTTGTAAGCGGTCTTCTTTTTGGAAATTTTCGACTTGGCTCTCCGCTTAGATTTCGAACCAGACTTAGATTTTTTTACACTTCTGCGTTTTTTCATATTTAAATATTATAGACGATTATTACAATACCTTTTATTCTTAACTTCGTCCAACTTTCTGGATAAATCCCGACAACGTTCCAAAGCCCTGACTTTTTTCTTTTCGTCATTTCCGTGCTCCGCTTCGTTTACTTTCTTCATCTCCACGGTTAATTCTTCTTTCAAAATCTCTTCTTCCAAATTAAGCAGAAGTTCTGAAAGACCCGCGTTCAAACTGCCTTTTCCGCCGTAATAGAATTCCGCTCTGAAAGCGAAGTCTCCCGCGTCGCCCCGACTTCCACCGATGTATTCTTCATATCTTTTTTTGCCAAGAATTTTCTGTAAATCTTTCTCCAGCGATTTGGTGTCTATATCCGGTTTAGGCAAAGATTTCTGCCAAATCAGCACCCCAACCGCTATGGTTTCTATCGGGCTTTGACGCAAGGGCTCTTTGGAAATGCCTTGCTCTGTTTTCGCCTCAAAAGCCATCTTAGCTTTTTTCAAATCTTCGCTGACGGCGGCTTCGCTTACTCCAGCGGCCTCGGCAACTTTCTTAATATAATGCGAACGGTCTATACCCGACTCAAGAGCTTTAACATAGGGCAAAACTTTTTCTCTTAAAGCCCTGAGAAGGGCCCTTTCTTCTTTTTCGCTTCCGATAACAACGTCTAAATAGAAATCAATAATGTGCTTTGCCGATTTAAGACAATTCCGCCAATTTTCCTTATCCTTAATAATAAGCTCGGCCGGATCGCTACCCTTCGGCAAGTCCGCTACTTTCACTTCCATACCAATCGACAAAGCCATAGCAGCACTACGAAGAGTGGCCGATACACCGGCCCTATCGGCGTCAAAAACAAACATTACTCTTTTAGAAAGCCTGTTTAAAAGAGTGAGGTGCTCCTCCGTGAGAGAAGTGCCAGAAGTGGCCACAGCGTTTTTATATCCTTCCTGGTGACAAACCAAAAGATCCATCTGGCCTTCTACTAAAATGGCATAATCAAGCCGCCTAATTTCGGATTTTGCTCTGTCGAAACCGAAAAGAACGCGGGATTTGGAAAACAGTGGCGTTTCGGGACTATTCAGGTATTTTGGCGCCTTTCCGTCGTCTGCCTCGCCAAAAATTCTGCCCGAAAAAGCAATCGTCCTGCCCGCGGAATCAAACATCGGAAACATTATCCGCGAACGGAAACGGTCATAGACCCGACCGCTCTCTTCTTTAACAATACCGGCCTTTTTTATTTCATCAACGCTGAAATTTTTGGTCTTCAAAAAGTCGTAGGCTTCGTGCCACTCCCCTTTTGCGAAACCAAGATGCCATTCTTTAATTGTCTTGTCTGTAAGACCCCTGCCTCGCAAATAAGAAACGGCCTCCTTGTTTTTCAAAAGATTGGCTGAGAAAAACTTCTCCGATTCGTCCATAAGCTTGAAAAGCCTCTCTTTTAAAGTACGATCTTTCTGGCTTTCCATGACAATACTTACACCGGCTCTATCCGCCAACACCTTCAGCGCCCCCATGAAGTCTACTCCTTCAAACTCCTGAACGAACGTAAAAATGTCACCTTTGGCTCCGCAACCGAAGCAATAGTAAGAACCTCTAGCTGGTGAGACGAAGAAAGAAGGTGTTTTTTCATTGTGAAAAGGACATTTTGCTTTAAAACTGCTGCCAGCTTTCTGGAGTTCCACATATGAGCCCACAACATCGGTGATGCTAAGGCGCTCCTTGATTAAATCAACGGTTGACGCCATTTGCTTTTTTATACTTGCTCTTCGGATTCGGAAAGAAGAGCTCTGGCAGCTTCTTTACTTTGTTTTATCTTTTCTACAGCATCCCATTTGCTACTGCCACGAAAACCGGAACCCGCGGGGATCAGCCGACCAACAATAACATTCTCCATAAGACCAGTTAGTCTGTCCACAGCCCCACGCACCGCGCTTCCTATAAGCACTCTGGTTGTATACTGGAAAGAAGCTGCAGCAAGAAAACTTTTCCTAGACAAAGAAGCTTCCGTTATGCCCATAACAGTCGTTTCTACTTTGGCCGATTCGCCGTTTTTTACCTTAATCGAATCGTTTTCAAGCTGTAACTCCCCGTCAGTAACAATATCTCCCTTGAAAAAGGAGGTATCGCCAGAATCCTTGATTTTCCTACGGGAAAACATTTGGCGAACGATAATTTCGATATGTTTTCTTGAAACCGTTTCTCCTTGCAGTTCATAAGGTTTGGTAACCTCTGAAATAATGTAACTTTGAGTCTGTTCCTTGCCGCCATATTGGAATAATTCATCAATGTTGGCAGAGCCGTCCGTAAGTATTTGTCCTTTTTTCACCTTATCGCCCACCGACACTAAAGGCACCCGCTTAAAGTGGACCGCATATTCAACAGAGGAAGCCTTCTTCTTCGATTTTGATTTGCTGTCTATTTCCGGCAGGATTACAATCACTTTTTCCCGCCCAATCGTCTTTATTTCGGAAACCACACCATCGACTCGGGAAACAACCGCCGGATTCTTCGGAGAACGTTTCTCGAAAATTTCTTCCACGCGTGGCAAGCCTTGGGTGATATCTCCGCCGACAGATGCCGTTCCTCCTGAGTGGAAAGTCCTCATGGTAAGCTGGGTACCCGGTTCGCCAATAGCTTGCGCGGCAACCGTACCAACTGCTTCGCCGACTTCAACCAATTTATTCTTACCCAAGTCCTGGCCGTAACAATTAACACAAACGCCCTGCACAGTTTTGCAAGTTAACGGCGACCTAATTTTTATATCGTCCAAACCAAGTTCCTCTATTTTTCTGGAATCTTCTTTGCTCAAAAGATGACCTGCCTTGAATAGAACCTTACCGCCATGCGATAAATCCTCGGCAAGAATTCTGCCTCGGACATGTTTGGAAACATTTATCTGCATGCCATTCACTTTGTCGATTCTGTTTATAGTTATCGAGTCTTTAGTGCCACAATCTTCCTCCGTGACAAGAACATCTTGGGCTACGACGAAAAGTTTTCTTGTGAGATAACCCGCTTTGGCGGTATTCAAAGCCGTATCCGTCAAGCCCTTTCTTGAACCGTGAGTGGTAATAAAGTATTCAATGGGAGTCAAACCTTCTTTGGAACAGGACAAAATTGGAAATTCTATTGTCTCGCCAGCTGTATTTTGAATAAGTCCTTTGATTCCCGCCATTTGAGTGATTTGTGACAAAGAACCTCTGGCACCCGATTTCCACATATCATAAACGGAACCGTTTTGGTCGAGCGAATCCGGAATACTTTTCTCTATTTCATTCTTGGCGCCGTGCCAAATTTCAATATCTTTTCTCAAGCGCTCCTCAGAAGAAAGGAGTCCCGCGCTGTATTGAGAATGAACTTCATCGGATTTTTTCTTGGCTTGATCTACAACTTGCCATTTGCTTGCCGGAACCTTGATGTCGTCAATGCCCCAAGTAACTCCTGATCTCGTGGCGTAATGGAAACCAACCTGTTTCACCTTATCCATAATAGCCGGCGTATTTTCCATACCGTACTTCACAAGTAAATCATCGGCAATGCCCATCATACTCTTTCTTTCTATTTCCTTGTTGATGAACGGGTAATCGGCCGGCAAAGACTCGTTGAAAATTATCCGCCCGACCGACGTGTCTATGATTTTTTCTTCCTTGCTGTATTTTTCCCCTTCCGGCAACATAATTTTTACTTTGGCCCTGAAATCAATGTCGCCGAAACTATGAGCCATAATGGCGCTCTCAGGAGATTCAAAATACTTACCCTCGCCTTTGGCGCCGGGAATAATTTTGGTCATCCAGTAAACGCCGAGAACGATATCGAGCATTTTCATGCTAACCGTCGGATCTCCGGAACCCGGTTTCAAAATATTTTTGTTCGAGGCCATTATTTCTCTCGCTTCCATTTGCGCTTCTTGAGAAAGGGGAAGGTGTACGGCCATTTGGTCGCCGTCAAAGTCGGCATTGAAGGCGGTGCAAACCATCGGGTGAACCTGAATAGCGCTACCCTCAATCAAAACCGGCTGGAAAGCTTGAATACCCAAGCGGTGCAAAGTCGGCGCTCGATTCAAAAGCACATATTTGTCCTTAATAATTTCTTCGAGAATGGCCCAGACTTCCGGCAAATCTTCTTCAATCAGACGGCTGGCGCCTCTTATGTTGTAAGCCAATTCCCTTTCCAGAATCTTAGAAATCACAAACGGCCGAAAGAGCTCCAAAGCCATATGCTTCGGCAAACCACATTGATGGATGTGGAGTTCCGGACCGACAACGATAACTGAACGGCCGGAATAATCTACGCGCTTACCAAGAAGATTTTGCCTGAACAAACCACGCTTGCCTTTAAGATTATCAGACAAAGATTTCAGCGGCCTTCTCTGGGCCTGGCTCATAGCCGAAATGACGCTGGAACCATGGCGAATAGAATTATCTATCAAAGCATCAACCGCTTCCTGCAAAATTCTTTTTTCGTTTCTAAGAATGACTTCCGGCGCATTTATTTCCTGAAGTTTCTTAAGACGATTGTTTCGGTTTATAACTCTTCGGTAAAGATCGTTAACATCGGAGGTGGCATAGCGACCGCCATCCAAAGGAACCATTGGTCGCAAGGCCGGCGGAATAATCGGGATGCGCGTCAAAAACATCCACTCGGGCCTAATGTTTGAATTTATAAGAGATTTGATTATCGACAATCTTTTGTTGATTTTTTCTCTATCCACGGAACCGGCCTTCTCTAGTGCTTTCTCGAGCTCCTTAACCAAAGCGCTTAAATCGAGCTCTCGGCAAATGTTATACACCGCCTCGGCGCCGATACCCGCTTCAAAAAGAGTGCTGTAACGCATAGAAAAATTGTGATAAACAACTTCATCCATTACCACTCCACGCTTGATATTCTCGATATCGCGCTTGGTGTTTAAAAACATTTCCTTCAAGGCATCTTTGGTTTTCTCGTCATGGGCTGCTTTAACTTTGGCCCTGAATTCGGAATCCAAATCCTTCAAAATGTCCGCTCTGGCCTCTTCAGAAACAGAAGTGACAATGTAACCGGCAAAATAAATAACCTTTTCCAAATCATCAACGGGCATGCCTAGAATCAAACCAATTCTCGAAGGAGTGCTTCTCAAAAACCAAATGTGAGAAACCGGGCTGGCCAGCTCGATGTGCCCCATACGCTCTCTTCGAACAATAGATCTAGTAATTTCCACACCGCATTTCTCGCATACAATGCCTTTGTATCTTATCCCCCTGTATTTACCACAGTAACATTCATAGTCTCTTTCCGGACCAAAAATTTTCTCGTCAAAAAGACCGCTCTTTTCACTGCGTTGGGTACGATAATTTATCGTCTCCGGCCTCGTCACTTCACCGCAAGACCACTCCTTAATTTTTTCGGGAGATGCGACCTGAATGCTAATGGTATCGAAGTTAGTTGCAATATTTTGTCTTGGTTTCATATTATTTTGTTGATGATTCAAATGTTCTTCGTCTCCTCGACCTAAACTCGTTTTCCCTTGCCGGCTCTTCGCCGCCCGACTCTCTTTTCAAATCGATATCAAGACACAAACCTTTAAGATTGTTCAGCAAAACATTGAAAGAGGCCGGGATATTGGTTTGCTCAATATCCTCTCCCCGAACAATGGAATCGAAAGCCGCGGCGCGGCCGACAATATCATCCGATTTTACGGTAAGCATTTCCCGAAGCGTATAAGCGGCGCCGTGTCCCAAAAGCGCCCAGACTTCCATTTCTCCGAAACGCTGGCCTCCGCCTTGGGCTTTTCCGCCCAGAGGCTGTTGAGTAATAAGAGAGTAGGGCCCAATGGAACGCATGTGTATTTTATCTTCAACCATATGATGAAGTTTCAAGATATACATATAACCCACGGCTATTTCTTGCTCAAATCTTTCTCCACTTCGTCCATCATAAAGAAACATTTTACCGTTTTCGGGCAAACCCGCTTTCTTTAGTTCTTCTTTAATTTCAGCGTCAGTGGCGCCGGCAAAAGGAGGAACAACGGCTTGATAGCCCAAGGTATTGGCGGCCATGCCAAGGTGAAGTTCCAAAATCTGTCCCAAATTCATTCTCGAAGGCACGCCAAGTGGCGTCAAGATGACATCTATCGGCGTACCGTCGGCGGCATAAGGCATATCTTCAACAGGCAAAATTCTAGAGATAACACCCTTGTTGCCGTGTCGGCCGGCAAGCTTGTCTCCCACGGAAACGCTTCTCACCTCCGCCACTTC
The DNA here is from genome assembly GCA_964603405.1 of uncultured Candidatus Saccharibacteria bacterium. Lineage (GTDB taxonomy): Bacteria > Patescibacteriota > Minisyncoccia > Phycocordibacterales > DSPV01 > CAZRUK01. The sequence continues at coordinate 3,195 of CAZRUK010000011.1, read as the reverse complement.
TATATGCACGCTCTTGATAATACCCGAATCCAATTTGTCTCCTTTTTCCCTGGAAAAAACTTTGATGCCTACTATTCTGCCGCGCTTGCCGTTTTCCATTCTCTTAGAAGTATCTTTTACATCGCGCGCTTTTTCGCCGAAAAGAGATCGAAGCAATCTTTCTTCGGGCGTAAGCTGAGTCTCTCCTTTGGGCGTAATTTTACCAACCAAAATATCTCCCGGCCTAACTTCCGCGCCGATACGGACAATTCCGTCCTCATCAAGATTTCTTAATCTTACTTCGCCGACGTTGGGAATATCGTGGGTGGTAACTTCGGGACCAAGTTTTGTATCCCTCACGTTCACCACAAATTCCTCTATATGTATCGATGAAAATTTACTTTCTCTAACCAGTCTTTCCGAAATAATGATAGCGTCTTCATAATTCGCTCCGCTCCAAGACATAAAAGCTACCAAAACATTCTGACCCAAAGCTATTTGGCCAGCGTCGCTTGAAGATGTGTCCGCAAGAATTGAACCTTTTTTAACTTTGTCTCCCGAGTTAACCACCGGCCTTTGGTGAAAAATAGTAAAACCGTTGGTTCTTGAGAAATTTACCAGTTTGTATTCTTTCTCTTTCCCTTTCGAATTCTTCACGACAATTTTACGCGCATCTACAAAAGAGACTGTGCCTTCCTCCTCGGCAAAAATCACCCGGCCAGTATCAATAGCTGATTTTTTCTCCATTCCCGTCGCCACAAACGGGGCCTCGGGAATAAGACAGGGAGTGGCTTGCTTCTGCATGTTTGAACCCATAAGCGCTCTGTTGGCATCATCATGATTGAGAAAAGGAATCATTGATGTGGCAATTGAAAAAGCTTGCTCGGTAGCCACGTCTATATAATCGACATCTTTCTTGGGAATAAGAATAGGTTTGCCGTTAAGTCGAATTTCCACCTCGTCTTCCAAAATATTGCCACTTTCATCGTAAGGCGTGGCGGCGTGGGCAATCTTGAAATTCTCCTCCTCCATGGCGTCGAGATAGTGTATTTCCTTCGTGACTTTCCCGTTAACAACTTTGGCATAAGGAGTTTCTATCATTCCCATGTCATTTACTTTGGCATAAGTAGCCAATCGCAAAATAAGACCGATATTCGGACCTTCGGGCGTATGAATGGGACAAAGTCTGCCGTAATGCGAAGGATGAACATCGCGTACTTCAAAACCGGCTCTTTCCCGTGTAAGACCTCCAGGACCCAAAGCTGAAAGCGTTCTTAAGTGTTCAAGTTCCGCCAAAACATTTTCCTGAGCCATAAACTGAGAAAGTTGGTTGGTGGTGAAAAACTCTTTTATCCTGGCTTGGAGCGGCTTCGGTGAAATAAGCTGTATCGGCAAAGTTATATCAGGTTCTACCGTAGACATCCTGTCCTGAATATTTCTTTTTATTTGAGACATACCCACTCTGATTTTTTGTTGGAGAAGCTCCCCTACAAATCTAACGCGTCTTGAACCAAGATGGTCGATATCATCTTCGGTTGCGTGAGGCGTATTGTTCAGAGAAATAATGTGAGAAACAATAACCACCAAATCATCGAAGGACAAAACCTTTCGCTCCTGGTCTTTTTTGCTGTCTGCTGGTAGCTTAAATCTTTTGTTGAATTTAAATCGGCCGACTCGGGAAATATCATAACGTTCCTCGCTTAAAATCGTCTTGATGAATTCTCTGGCGTTCTCAACGGAACCTATCTCGCCATCGCGCAGTCTTTTGTGAATTTCCAAAAAGGAATCGTCAATAGTTTTGGCGTGATCCTTGCTGAAACAAACATCAAGATAACTTTTGGCAAACGGATTTGCTTTGAAAGCTTCAACTATCTCGGCATCTGTCTTCCCCGAAACAACCCGAAGTAAAGAAGTTACCGGGAATTTTCTTTTTCTATCCACACGGACATATATGGCTCCGTCCGGGTCGCTTTCCATCTCTATCCAAACACCGCGCGCCGGAATAATTTTGGCGCCGAAATATTTTTTGTCTTTCAACTCAGCCGCCGTAAAGAAAACACCGAAAGAACGAGCTAGCTGCGGAACGATAACTCTTTCAATGCCGGTAATAATAAACGTGCCGTGAGAAGTCATCAGCGGAAAATCAGCGATAAAGATTTCCTGTTCTTTGGAAACACCCAAGGTTTTGTTTTTCAGCCTCACCTTTATTTTAAGAGATGCTTCGTACGAAAGTTTGTTGTCTTTGGCGTAATATTCATCGTACTTCGGTTCGGCAATCGAAAAATCGACTATCTCCAATTCAAATTTTTTCTCCGAATAATCTTTTATTGGAGAAAATTCTTTGAGAACTTCACCGAGTCCTTTTTCCAAAAGCCACTTGAAAGAAGAAACCTGCGGTTCCACAAGATTCGGTAAATTAGCAAGAGGAGACCTGTAATTACCGAAATATTTAGCTGGTCTAACGCTTTTGTTAGTCATATTAAATTTGTCGCTAATCCTTTTTTTAAAACTCCGTCAAAAAACAAAAAAGCCGCCCGTTTTACGGGGCTGGTCATTTTCGCTTTTTGTTTAGCTTAGATAAAGCAAGCTCGGGGGCAAAAAACCTTTATAATTACGCCTTATACCCACCCAAAACTCAATCTTGCTAGCGTAGGGGCGATTTTATACCAATACCTTTTCTGTGTCAAGCAATTCAATCTGTGGATAACTCTATTGCTTTTTCCTGGCTTTCCAAGCGTCGATTTTCCCATGGTGACCGGACAATAAGATCTTGGGAACTTTGTAGGTTTTACCGCCATATTTAATAACCTCTGGCCTGGTATAAACCTCGGAAGAGGCCACCCTCCTTTCTTCCACTGAATCGAAATTTCCCAATACTCCTTCAATCTGTCTCGAAACAGCGTCGATAAAAATCTCCGCCGGCAATTCCCCGCCGGTTAAAATATAAGGCCCGACAGACAACTTCTCCGCTTTAAATATTTTTTTCACCCGTTCGTCCACACCTTCATATCTCCCGCAAACCAAAATTATATCGGTATATTTTTTTACCGCTTGCTTGGCATAGACATTGGTAAATTGTTTGCCATCGGCGGTAAAAATTATCACTTTGGATTTACCAGCTTTTTTTACTTTCTTTAGCGCGACTTGAACAGCTTTAACAATCGCCGGCGCTTCCAAGACCATCCCCGGCCCTCCGCCATAAGGTCGGCGATCTAC
>CAZRUK010000010.1:0-15194 GCA_964603405.1 uncultured Candidatus Saccharibacteria bacterium | reverse complement strand
TCTTTCACTAATTTATCGCGAAGAGCGGACATTTTTATGTACCAAGAATCTCGTGCAAAATAAATTAATGGCGTCTTGCATCGCCAGCAGAAAGGATAACTGTGCGCATATTTTTCTTTGGCAAACAAAAGATTGCGGGCTGCGAGGTCTTTGATAATTTCTACATCTGTTGTTTCGTCTTTCACAAATTTCCCCGCCAAAAATCCCGCCTTACTCTTAAAAGTGCCATCTTCATTAACCAAATGGAATTTCGGCAAACCAATTTTAGTTCCCAGCTCAAAATCATCCTGCCCGTACATCACCGCTGTGTGGACTATTCCGGTTCCTTCTTCGGTCGTCACAAAATCCGCAGGATAAACTTTGTAGGCATTCCCCATCTTCTCCTTCTCCTCGCCTGAAATATTTTCTTTTGTAAAAGGATAAAGCGGTTCATATTCCAAACCCACCAGTTTGTCTCCTGTAAACTCCTCAACAATCTCAAATTGAGAATCCTTAACAATATCTTTTACTCTTTCCTTCGCCGCAACAAAAATTTCATCAGTAAATTGTGAACTGTTAACTGTAAATTTGGCGTAAACAATTTTCTTATTTATGGCTAATCCCACATTCCCCGGCAATGTCCACGGCGTTGTCGTCCAAGCTAGGAAAAAAGCTTGGGGCTTAGGGCTTTGGGCTTTTAGCTTGAATTTAACCGTCACCGACAAATCTTTTACATCCTCGTAGCCCTGCGCCAATTCATGACTCGAAAGCGCCGTTCCACATCTCGGGCACCATGGCACAACTTTATAATCTTTATACAGAAGTTTTTTATCGTGAACGGTTTTGACGATATTCCAAAGCGATTCTATATATTCTGTTTTGTAAGTTATGTAAGGATTTTTTAAATCAACCCAATAACCGATTCTTTCCGTAAAATTTTCCCACTCTTTAACATGAGTCCAAACACTCTCTTTGCATTTTTTATTAAAAGCGGCCACGCCGTAACCCTCAATCTCTTTTTTTGATTTCAAACCAAGCTCTTTCTCAACTTGAAGCTCAACGGGAAGGCCGTGCGTATCCCAACCACCCTTCCTCCGCACATAATACCCGCGCATAGTTTTATATCGCGGAATAGCATCTTTAAAAGCCCGAGCTTCCATATGATGAATACCCGGCTTGGCATTTGCCGTCGGCGGCCCCTCGTAAAAGACAAACTCTTTACTTGAGTTTTTGTTTTTCTCTAGAGATTTCTCAAAAATCGCGTTTTCGCGCCAAAATTTAAGTACTTCCTCCTCCTGCCGAGCTAATTTGCTTTTTTCGTTGGTAGAATCCCCTGCCATAGAGCCAATATTAGCATCTTTTCGGCATTTTTATAATAAAAAATTGTCCCGTTCGCCAAAGGCGAACGGGACATAGGTCTAAGTTCAAAAGTCCAAGTTCCAGAGCAAAGGGACAAAGACCTAAAAACTAACTTGCTCGCCCGTTGGTATTCTCCACAGGAGAATACCTATTGGGCGGAAACGGCAGCAGGGTAGTCGTCGCTCCAATTGATGCCGAGCCAGCAGTAGAACCAGTACCACCCGCCACCACCCCAGCAGAGGTAACGGACGCACAGGTTGACGTCCGAGTAGCGGTAAACAGTGCCCCAGAAGAAAATACACTTCCCTTTCCACTCCTCAGGGATGAGGTGGGGATTCTTGAGAAGGTAGTCCAGGACATTAGCGTTCAGGACTGACTTGCCAGCAAGTCTTTTGCGGAGGTTGTTACCACCGATATACTTACCAGTCTTCTGGTTGTCGTCGAGGTAGAGAGAGACCTTTGTCGGGTTCCACTTCCACACACCGCCCTTCGGGTGCTCCTCTACAGACCAGCCGTTGGGGATGAAGGGGTCAGTGTCGCAGTTGATCAGGTGTTCGGGGTAAGTGATCTCGGCATAGCCGAGAAGAACATCATGAACTTTCCCCAATATCTCCCTGTCACTTCCAAGCCTGATAAAATCAGGCTCGGTGAAATCAACTTCTTTAAATCCCTCTGCCATTGAAAGTAAGTGCCAAAGATACTGGTCGCCCTTCATTAGGCGAGCCATTTGGGCTTGCACTTGGGAACTTTGTTTGCGTAAGTTCTCAAAGTCTAGAGAACTAACACCTAAACTATCTAACAGTTCAAGGGTTGCGCTGATTTCAGAGAACGGCGTTCTGACAAGATTCCCTTTACTCATAAAGGTCATCCTTTCTTGGTTATGCTCCATCGTCTGCTCTGCCATAAGCATCCGATATCGCGGTTTTTCACTAACCGCCATGCGACTGATTATCGCCACCTTGCGGTTTTACTATCCACCCAGGACTCTATCCCCAATTTATTAATTTGTCAACGACTTTTAATGATTTGTCAATATACTCGCTTTTGTAGCTATAGCTTACAATACGGGTATGAGAAAAAATCGAAAAAACCTAGGAAATTTGGAAAAAGAATCGTCACTAAGAACAAAAAGAAAGAAAATAAGATTAGCAATCCTTGGAACAGTAGCGGCACTGGGACTCGTCAGCATGGCTCTGATGGCACCGAATGCTATACAAGCTTTGGCAAAAATGGGAATAATCGATACCAAGGGAAGGCGGAAGGAATATATCAATCGTTCAAGAGATCGCCTAATAGGAGCGGGATTGCTTAAAAGAAACAATAAAGGTTATCTGGAAATTACAGATAGAGGAGAGATGGAACTTAGAAAACTCCAATTAGAAAATTATAGGCTGAAACAGCCAAGACGATGGGATAAAAAATGGCGAGTTCTTATTTTTGACATACCGGAATATCGCAGATCGCTCCGAGAAAAAGTCCGGCGGACACTGCGCTCGGTGGGATTTCTGCGGCTGCAAGACAGTGTTTGGCTCTACCCCTACCCCTGCGAAGACCTTGTGGCATTGCTTAAAGCTGATTTCAAAATAGGAAAAGATATTATCTACATAATTACAGATTCCATAGAGTATGATAAAAACATCCGCAAGCAATTCAACCTTACGGTCGACTAATAAAAATCAATTACTGCCAGAAGAAAATTTAATAAAACCATTAATAATACCCGTATTTGTGGCTATAGCTCACAAAAACCTTATAAGAAAAAACGCCAGAATAGACAATTCCGGCGTTTCTTAATCCCAAGCCACACTATCCAAAAGAAATCACAAGGAGCATAACTCCGTACTCCCAAGCCATCTTAGAACAATGGGCCTTTGCTGTTCGGCAACAACCTGGAGTTGCCCCAATAGATAAGAGGGTAAATTAGAATGAAACACACGGCATTCCAAAATAGGCCCATTAACGAAATCCGTTTTCTCTACCACTTGAACGTGTAAAATCGCAGCATGTTCGTGCGAGCCCACATTGTCTAAAACCCTCTCTATCGCCCCAAGAATCTCGTTACACTTAGCTTGATCATCCAGGAGAGACTGCGGAAAACGAACAGGTATGCCAAACTTGGTCCATAGCGGATTACTCATTCTTTGTCCTTGGTTAAGTTTTACTGCCTGCCTCGGACTCTACATAAACAACCATAGTATGTCAATGTTACGATACATCGTAACATTTGAACTTATACCTAAAGCAAACTTGAGGTTTGAGGAATCGGACTTCCAAAAACCCAAATTTCCCTAATTCATAACTCCTAATTCGTAATTCTTCTCCTCACATCCTCTCTGGTGTGGGAATCCCAAGAAGCCAGAGGCCGTTTCCCATCGTCTGAGCAAAAGCGGCCGTTAAAGCGATTTTGTATGGAGAATATTTATCGTCTTTGTTTACAATTTGCTCATGTGCATAAAAACCATTAAAAGCACTGGCAAGCTCGACTAAATAAGTGACAACCCTGTGCGGCGCAAATTCTTTTGCCGCCTTCTCAACCACGTCCGGGAACCGCACCAAAACCCTCTCGACAATCGTCTTCTCTGGCATCGGTTCTTTTGTTGATTCTTTTATTTTTTCATCATGGGCCTTGCGCAAAACCGATTTCGCCCGCGCGTAAGAATATTGCAAATATGGTCCGGAATCACCCTCAAAAGAAATCGATTTATCAAAATCAAAAATAATATCGCCGCCGATATTTTGCTTCAAAATTGAAAACTTGAGCGCCCCAAGACTTACTGCGTCAACAATTTCTTTTTTCAATCCATCATCATATCCCCTGTCTTTGATTTTCTCCTCCACTAATTTCTCAATCTCACTAAGCAAACTTTCGGCTGTGATAACATCGCCAGTTCGCGAAGACATCTTGCCCGAAGGTAGGCGCAACATACCGTGGGAAATGTGCTTTATCTTCTCGACTAACTTAGAATCGGTTTGTTTAAGAGCTTCGAGAACTACACGGAAATAATCACTCACTTCATTTCCAGTCACGGAAATCGAAATATCGTGTCCGTATTCCTTCTGCTTCAACTCGGCTAACCCAAGCTCTTTTGCTTCATATGTCGGCAGCCCTCGGGAATTTATAAAAACGCGAGTGTGTAATTTTTCGTTGTGTTTCTCCGCCCTGAAGATTGTTGCTCCTTCGCTTTCCTCAAAAATACCCTTTTTCAAAAACTCGCGGACAATTTTAGTTCCCGTTTCAACCATTTCGCTCTCAAAAAAATAAAAATCAAACTTTGTGCCAAGCCGTTTATAAATCTCGTCGAAATATTTCAAACTCACCTTTCTGCCCCAATCATAGAGCTTGTTGATTTCGCTGTCCGAGCGATCGTAAATTTTTTTGTTTATCTCTTCTATTTCCTCCTTCTGCGCGGACTCATACGCCGCCGCTCCGACTTTGTAAGCTCCGCCCAAATATTTTACCTTCCCCGCGAGCGGCAATTTTTCAAGCGGCGCATTATCACGCACCGGCGATTGTTTCATTCCCCAAACAGCTTTAGCAACATGAAGACCGACATCACCCTGATAACAGGCCCTTTTAACGTGCGCGCCTGAGAATTCAATAAGCCGTGAAATGGATTCGCCGATGGCGTTAGACATAAGATGGCCAATGTGAAATTCCTTAAAGGGATTGGGGTCGGTATACTCCACCATCACTTTTTTCCCTTTGAGATTTTTGTTTCTGCCAAAATCCTGGGCTTGTCGAAGGATTTCGGCCGTATTCTTGGCAAAAAACTCCCGCGACAAATAGAAATTTATAAAACCGGGAGTCGCTACTTCAATTTTCTCAATTCCATCCGGCTTTTCCATTTTTGAAACAATCTCTGTCGCAATCTGCAAGGGAGATTTGCCCAATTGTTTGGAGATTACAAAGGCCACAGAACTTGCATAATCACCGTGCGCCAAATCGTTCGGGTAATCAATGTTTACCTCAAAATCCCTGCCCCCCAAACTCTCCGCCGAAATCTTCAAGATTTTCTCCAAATCCTCCTTAATCATGGACTCATTTTACACTTTTGCAGTACAAATAAAATAGCCGCGGTCACTGAAACACTGTGTGTTTAGTGAACTCGCGGCTTTTTGTCTTGCGCCACGCAGACCTCGACTCAATGAGGATTGGGGGGAGACTGCTCTCCGGAACCATTCCCGTTCGGGGATGCTGGGGGCTTAGGGGTTAATACCCCTTTGTTTGGCCTCGAGCGTCAGGTCAACTTGTGCCGATTAGCTTTCGGCTGTTTTACCATCGCTCACGCGGAACTGCTGCGTACTAGTGTCCCCCGCTTGTTGATAAGGAGGGACTTGTTGATATTACTCCTATGAAAATAGCTGTCAAGAAAGGTTGTGCACCATGCCAAATTTTTCAGCTCTTCAAAACCTTACCTAAAATTTCCGCAAAATCCGACTTAACTTCATCCATTTCCTGATTGGCATCAACAACCGCGTGCGGAACCTTTTTAAAAAATTCAAAAAACCCTTCTCTTACTCTTTTATGAAAATCTAACTCTCTGTTGTCAAAGTGAGTTTTCTCTTCTTTTCTCCTTTTAACCCGAAGAAGTCCAGACTTCGGTTCAACATCCATAAAAATATAGATGTCAGGAACGAAACTGTCCAAATAGACTTTTCGCATCTCCCAAAAAAGATTCCGGAGCTGTTTGTTTTCCTGACCGTAAATCTGATACGCGAAAGTTGAGGAATCAAAACGATCACAGACAACATTTGTTCCAGCCGAAAGAGCCGGAATAATTTTGCGATGCAAATGTTCTGCCCTAGCCGCCCACATCAGGCCAAATTGGGTTTCTGAACCAGTATCAGCTGCTTCTTTGGATAAAACCAGTTCCCTAATCTTGTCCGCGAAAGGAGTTCCCCCGGGCTCATGCGTTACAAGAATTTTCTCGTTCGGAAACAAATCTTTCAGAGCCCTTATCATGGTGGTTTTGCCGGACCCTTCACCGCCATCGATTATGATAAATTTCCCCCTGATATCGGCTTTGTTTTTCATGCGCGCAAAACTTCGTCTATCTTTTGAGCAATTTTAACAAAATCTTTTTCTTTCTTGCCGCGAGTGGTTTCAGCCGGACTGCCGAGACGAACTCCCGAAGGGTCCTGCGGTGACCGCGTATCGCCCGGAATAGTATTTTTATTTACAATAATTCCCGCTTTTTCCAATCGGTCACTGGCTTCCTTGCCGGAAACCCCTCCTGCCCTGAGCGAAGTCGAAGGGTTGCCGTTCATCCAAGTGTCGAGAAGAATCAAATGCGTATCCGTGCCACCGGAAATAACATGCCACCCTAAACGCGCAAGCTCATCCGATAGAGCTTTGGCGTTTTTCACCACTTGTTTGGCGTATTTTTTAAAAGCAGGACTATCCGCTTCTTTGAGCGCCACTGCCACCGCCGCAATTTGATTTAAATGAGGCCCGCCTTGAAGGCCGGGAAAAACCGCCTTATCTATCTTTTTATCCAAATCTCTACCGTCTTTCTTGGAAAAAATCATTGCCGCCCGCGGACCGCGCAAAGTTTTGTGAACTGTTGTTGTAACAACGTCCGCATACTCAAATGGCGATGGGTAAACTCCGCCAGCCACCAATCCGCCAAAGTGCGATTGGTCAACCATAAGTATCGCGCCGCAGGCATCGGCAATTTCTCTGAATTTTTTGAAATCAATAATTCTGGGATAAGCCGTATAGCCCGCAACAATAATGTTTGGCCTATTCTCTTCGGCAACTTTCTTAAGCGCCTCGTAATTCAAGATTTCCGTCTTTTCATCAACTCCGTAAGGAACTTGCGCCCAGAATTTCCCAGTCGCTGAAACCTTGTGGCCGTGAGTTAAATGCCCCCCGTGGTCCAGAGACATTCCCATAATTTTCCCACCCTGTGGTACAAGCGCTGTATAAACCGCCAAGTTTGCCGGCGAGCCGGAAAGCGGCTGGACATTCACTGACCAATCATTCGGATTTAATTTAAAAAGCTTCAACGCCCTTTCCTGAGCAAGCCGCTCAATCTTATCCATTACTTCATTGCCGCCATAATATCGCTTACCCGGATAACCTTCCGCATATTTATTTGTAAGTTCACTGCCAAGCGCTTCCAAAACATCCTTGGAAACATAATTCTCCGAAGCGATTAAATTAATCACCTTCTTTTGGCGCTTCTTTTCGGTCTCTATTAGCTTTTTGATTTGAGCGTCTTTCATTCCATCAAGTATGCAAAAAATACCTCAAAAAGAAAAGGCGGGGGCAAAACATGAATGTTTGCCTCCCGCGCTCTTTCGTGGCCCCTCGCAGGGGCTCAGCTGGTCCGAAGGACCGGTTTGAAATGCGGGATGTGCTCCCGCGAGCTAATCTGGCTGTGTACTGATGCCACTATCTATACTAATCATTCGTGTCCAATAGTCAACCCCCGCACTAACTTTTGCATTGTTGTCTACATTTCCTCCAATACGTCCTCTCGCTTAAAGATTATGTTACATATTGGGTATCTGTAAATACTTCCTTCAGACAACGAAATGTAATGCAAAAGTTAGTGCGGGGATCAATACCTCTGTGAATATCTACAAAATTGGTGTTTTGGAGTCTTCGGTTTATACTCTTAACACATGATAAATTACAACGCACTGCTCAAAGAAATAATGGCTAAAGGAGTTGACCGTGAAGGACGGAACGGCTGGACACGTGGTCTTTTTACAAAACAACTGCGTTTCAAAATGAGCGACGGCTTTCCAGCCACCACCACCAAAAAGCTCGCTTTCCGAAGCGTGGCAGCCGAACTTTTTTGGTTTATATCGGGATGTAGCGATAACAATGTTTTGCAAAAACTCGGTTGTGAAATTTGGACGGCAAACGCAAACGCAGATTACTGGAAACCAAAAGCGAAATTTGATGGTGACTTGGGTAGGGTCTACGGTGTACAGTGGAGAAACTGGCGAAGGCCCGACGGCAAAACGGTAGACCAACTTGCCGATGTTATCGCCCGTATGAAAAAAGACCCAAACGATAGACGCCTCATCGTCACCGCTTGGAATCCGGGCGAATTGGATGAAATGGCTCTACCTCCCTGCCATATGATTTATCAATTTCATGTCGCTGACGGCAAACTTTCACTCCATATGTTCCAACGAAGCTGTGATACTTTTCTTGGCGTTCCTTTCAATATTGCTTCCTACGCCCTACTTTTGCACATCGCAGCCCAAATAAACAAACTGGAGCCAGATGAATTAATTCTCACATTAGGCGACGTGCACATTTACCACGACCACTTTGACGCAGTGAAAGAACAGTTGAAAAGGAAGCCCTATCCCCTGCCAACCCTCTGGCTTAATCCAAAAATAAAAAGTTTGGCGGATTTGGACGTCGTCAAAATGAAAGGGCCGGAAGATATAAAAGAATTTGCTCGGCTTGAAAATTACGAACATCATCCCGCCATCAAGGCGAAGATGGCCGTCTAAAGAATCCTCCTAGCGGAGGATTTTTTTCATGATACTGTCTATTTGTTTATACAGATCCTCAAAACTACCGTTGTTATCTAAATTGTATTTCGCTTTTCTCATTACAGCTGGAATAGATTTTTCGGTTTCGTATTCATGGTCTTTTAAGAATCGGCTGTAAGTCTTAGTGCTGTCCCCCTCGTTTTCTCCGCGCTTAACTAATCTCTCGTGTCTAATCTTTAAACGGGCATCAACAGCTATAAGATTAAAATTTGGCACTTTACTCAAATATTCGATATCGGCAAGCCGTCTAACTCCATCTACCACAACAATATCGTTGTCTATGGAAACAGCGTCCTTTACAATGGCCTTTGCCAAAGTGCTTTCGCCAAACGTCTTGCGCAATGAAACAGAAACTTTTACTAAATTTTCCCTTGTTATAGGTTGATTTATACGGCCAAGAACATCCCTTAAAATTGTGGAAAATCTACAGTCCTTAGCCGAGTAATTCCTAACAATATATTCTTTCACGGTTCCCTTGCCACTAGCTATAGGACCAGAAAGGGCAATAATCGCTTTGGCCATAAAATTATTTCATATCGGAATAACTGGTCACATCCTTGTTTAGAAGCTCGAACTTAATGCCGGCTTCCTTAAAGATTTCCTTGCTTCGCTTGCTCGCGTGATAATCATTTTCCGCCACCACCCTTTTTATACCCGCGTTGATAATCATTTTGGCGCAAGAATAACAGGGAGTCATTCTGCAATACATCGTAGCTCCATCGGTGCTTATTCCGTTTTTGGCGGCTTGAGCTATGGAATTCTGCTCGGCGTGAGTCGTGCGGATGCAATGCCTGCTTTGAGACCCGTCATCGTGTATTACCGTGTGCATCTCGTGGCCGACTTCATCACAATGCTTGCACCCCGCCGGAGAACCGACATAACCCGAAGAAATAATTCTTTTGTCTTTAACGATTAAATTTCCCGAACGGCCCCTATCGCAGGTGGAGCGGGCGCCCACCGCGTGCATAATTTCTATAAAATACTCGTCCCAAGACGGCCGTTTAGATTTGTTTTTTTTACCGCTTTTATTGCTACTTTTCATATTGGTTAAATGTTTACTGTGCCAGTATAATGAAAAAGTATGGCAGAAACAAGGATTAATATCATAGCCGCTGTAGGAGAAAATCGGGCTCTGGGCAAAGACAATAAACTGTTGTGGCATATAAGCGAGGACCTAAAAAGATTCAGGAAACTGACTTTCGGCCACCCGGTAATAATGGGTAGAAAAACTTTTGAATCTATCGGCAAACCTCTGCCGGATAGAACAAATATAATTGTAACCAGAAATAAAAATTTTCAAGCGCCCGGATGTCTTGTGACGGATTCTTTAGAGAAGGCTTTGGAAAAAGCCGGCAAAATTGATTCGGAAACTTTTGTTATAGGAGGCGGCGAGATATACAAAGAAGCCGTTCCTTTGGCAAATCGACTTTATTTGACCTTGGTAAAAAATAGTCCCGAGGCGGACACTTTCTTCCCCGACTGGAGCGATTTCAAAACAGTGTTGGAAAAACAAGAACATCAAGATGCCGAGTCAGGCCTTTCTTTCACTTTCCTGACCTTGGAAAAGTGATAATTTGACTTTAGCTTAAATCAGAGTATACTTACGTCAATTCCCCGGGAGGGGTTTTTTTATAGAAAAATAAAGAGCAAATCGGCTATATTTTTCATAACCCCGTAACATTCCCAGACCGAGCGCGAGGCCGTATGACCTCTTGGTACCGGGGTATAGTAAACTAATTAGAAGTAAGACGAGAAAAATGAAAATCGTAGATTACATAAAAGAAACAAAGGCTGAGATGAAACACGTCAATTGGCCAACCAGAAAACAGTCCATCAATTTCACATTGGTGGTTATCGGCCTGTCGCTTTTCTTCGCGGCCCTTCTAGGACTATTCGACTATATCTTCTCGTTGGGTTTGGAAAAATTCTTCATTAAATAAATTTCGTAGGATAAATGTCCAAACAAAAACTAGAAAAAGAAAGAAACTGGTACGCCATCCATACTTATGCCGGCTATGAAAACGCCGTGGCCAGAAATCTAAAACAAAGAATCGAATCTCTTGGTATGGAAGACAAAATTTTTAATGTTGTCGTGCCAACGGAAAAAAACATAAAAGTTAAGGGAAACAAAAGAGTGACCGAGGAAGAAAAAATTTACCCGGGCTATATTTTAGTGGATATGATAGTTACCGATGATTCATGGTATGTGGTCAGAAACACGCCCCGAGTAACCGGTTTTGTCGGTTCGGGCATTTATCCTGTGCCTTTGAATAAAAAGGAGGTGGACGAACTTTTCAGCAGAATGAATTCGGACAACGTAAAACACTCTATAGACTTAGCTGTGGACGATATAGTAAAAATTTCCGATGGGCCGTTTAAAGATTTCGAAGGTAGGGTCGGCGAAGTGGACGAACAACGCGGCAAGATAAGGGTTCTGGTATCTATGTTCGGCCGAGAAACACCGGTTGAACTTGATTATTTGCAGGTTAAAAGAATTTAAGGTAAATTTCACAGAATTATGGCAAAAAAAATTGCGCGCAAACTGAAATTAACCATAGAGGGAGGGAAAGCTACACCGGCTCCTCCTATTGGCCCGGCTCTTGGTCAAGCTAAGGTTAATATCGGCGAGTTTGTAACAAGGTTCAACGAAGGCACTAAAGAAATGAAAGGTGAACTTGTGCCTACCGTTGTGGTTGTTTACGAGGACAAAACTTTCAATTTGATTTTTAAAACCCCACCAGCTGCCGCATTGATTAAAAAAGCCGCTGGTATTGAAAAAGGTTCCGGCAAAAATACTCTTTCCAGAGCCGGTACAATCACTCGGAACCAACTCAAAGAAATCGCCGAAAAGAAAATGAAAGATTTGGGCTCCAAAGATATCGAAGCTGCGATGAGAGTAATCGAGGGTTCGGCAAAAAGTATGGGAGTAGAAATAAAATAGAAAAACCCCCGCGCAGATGCGCGGGGGTTTTTAAAATACAACGCTATAACTGATATAATTACAGCGTGCAAAACACAAACACAAATAGAAACAACCGCTCTAAAGGATTCTCTTTGGTGGAATTACTTGTCGTTATTTCTATTATTGGAATTCTTTCAACTGTAGTTTTAGGACGACTCAATACGGCCAGAGAAAAAGCCCAGATAGCAAAAGCAAAACTTACTATAAGTCAGCTCAACACTGCCATATCCCGACTAGCTTGGGATTCAGGCTTCTGGCCAGGGAGAGAAGCGGCAGCCGGCACACCCGATCCCCAACCAATTGACACTGTCAGGTGCGATGGTGGCAACAATGAGGTCCAAAACTTAAATGATCCTCAAGCGGGAATCGTTGCAAATGACGGAAGCTATCCTAACTGGGACGGCCCTTACTTTAAAGAAGTACCTCTAGATCCTTGGGGCCATCCCTATTTTTTTGATACTGATTATGACCAGTCGCCCGTGGGTGACGGACAGTGGGCGGCGGTTATCGGTTCATACGGCCCGGACGGCATCGGCAATAATCTGTATAATGCCGACGATATAATTAAAATCGTGGCAGAAGCTCCTTGTCCGTAAAACAGGCCCGCCCATTGCGTTTTGTGCAATGGGCGGGCCTTCCCAATAATCACCGACTAAATTACTTGATTTCGTAATTAATATACACCTGCACCGTGTATTTGTTCTCCCCTGCTGGAAGTTCAGCCCTCGGCGCCGATTCAGCCCCACCCATTCCCATTGCCATATCTTTAGCGTAATAGATCGGCGGATAACCTCCTGAATTTTCAGAGAACGAAACCACGCGAGTAAGTTTTACTCCTAGATCCTTCGCCAATTCTTTGGCTTTTTTCTTCGCGTCAACTATTGCCTTCTCGCGAGCCTCGGCAATAACCGCGTCGTCATCATCAACCATAAACGAAAGTCCCGACAAATCCGTCACACCAAGTTCGCCTATGCCGGAAACAATTTTACCAGCATCTCCAATTTCCCTAACTTTAACGGAAATCGATTCGTAAACTTCATATCCACGCAAACTTCTGTTCTGCGGAGGGCAATAACCGCTATAACAAACGCTATAATCATAAACTGGGTTTATATTATAGGAATAAGTTTTAATATCTTTTTCCTCAACGCCTGACTCTTTTAGGAAATTAAGAATCTTGGCCGTTCTTTCGTTAACATCTTTTTGAGCCGTTTCTACGGTCGGCGATTCCTTACTAACCGCGAAAGTAAAAGTTGCCACATCGGGAATAGCGAAGGCCTCGCCCGTTCCCGAAACATTGATTTGGCTTGTCGAGACAACGTCTCTGCCAACATAACCGTAAAGTTTCAATTCTTTGGCTGTTAAAACCAAAAGAAAAACTGCGGCGATGATAGCAACCAAAGACAGCGATTTGCTAAGTTTTTCTCCCAACAAAGATTTTTCTTCTCCCATTTTTATTTTTGATTATTTGATAATTTTTGGCTTTTAGCTACCGCTAAAAGATTTTCAAAAAGAGATAAAACCGTCATAGGACCGACTCCGCCGGGAACCGGCGAAATGGCTTCCACTATCGGAGCCACGGTGTCGAAATCCACGTCGCCGACAAGTTTCTTGCCGATAATTTCCTCTTCAACTTTACCGGCTCCAACCAAGCTTATGCCGACATCCACAACCACTTGTCCGGGTCTTACGTGTCCTTTCGTAATAAGTCCGGGTTGCCCCGCGGCAGTAACTAAAATATCGCCCTGTTTAGCCACTTCCTCGAGGTTTTTGGTCTTCGAATGAGCAATAACTATCGTGGCATTTCTATTAAGAAGGGCCAGCGCAATCGATTTGCCGGCCAAAACCGAACGGCCAATAACTACAACTGTTTTACCTTCTATAACAACGCCGGAACTTTCCAAAAGTGACACGATACCCTTTGCCGTGGCTGGCAACACACCCTCCCCACCCTCTAAAAGTTTCTTCAAATTATAGGCGGTTAAACCGTCCACGTCCTTCAAAGGACTGATGGCTTCAATTAATTCAAACTTTTTATAAATATCGGGAATCGGCAATTGGATTATTATTCCGTTTACCGTAGAATCCTGATTCAATCTTTCTATTTCAAAAAAGAGTTTCGCCTCCTCCGTACCACCATCAAAACGCCGATGCATCACCCGAGCCCCGACGCCTTCGGCAAACTTCTTTTTTTGACTAATGTAAGAATCGGATCTCTCGTCGGCGCCAACTTGCAAAATAGCCAGAGTCGGAGAAAATCCCAACTCTTTGATTTCTCTAACGAGTCTGTCTTTCCCCTGCTGACTAATTGATTTCCCGTCTAAAATTTTCATAAATCGTGTAAGCATTTTACCACAATGGAGAAAAAAGGGCTCCCACTTCATTGAGAGCCCATAGTCTCGTTTGTGTCTGCTGTCATTGGCACATAATCTGAGAGTCCCCCGCCACAAGTGCAAGGGCGGATTATACGCGACCAATTAAAATATATACGCATACCTGCGCCTGAGCAAATCCTTATTCATACCGCAAAGCGTCGATTGGGTTCATTCTGGCGGCGTGCCGCGCCGGATATATGCCAAAAACCAAGCCTATTGCCACTGAAACGGAAATACCCATCAGAGCGCCGAGGTAAGGAAAGGCGAAACTCCAATCGAGATTGAGAAAATGCGAAAGAATAAAAGCAACAAAAAAAGACAGAATCGCTCCCAAAAAAACTCCAACAAGTCCTCCCGCCCCCGTTAACATAACCGACTCCAAGAGAAACTGTTTCATTATGTCTTTTTCCGTAGCGCCTATAGCTTTTCTGAGACCAATCTCTTTGGTTCTCTCGGTTACCGAAACAAGCATAATGTTCATTATTCCCACGCCGCCGACAAAAAGAGATATAGCGGCCACCGCCACCAAAAAAGCAGTCAGAGCGCTGGTCACCACCTTCAGCCTTTCCGCGATATCGGCCTGAGTTTCAATAAAAAAATCATCCTTGTCGGGATCGGAAATGTCATGATTGGCTCTCAAAAAAGCGGTTAAGTCATCTACCGTGTCTTGAATATGAATTTCTTCGTCGGCCGAAATCACAATGCGATCAAAACTCTTTTTCCCTAAAACATACTGTTGGGCAGTCGTGTAAGGGACAATGACCATCTCATCAAAATTGAAAAAAGAAACTTGTCCTTTGCTCGGCAAAATTCCAACAACGCGAAAAACTTTGTTATTCAACTTAAACTTCTCTCCCAGAGGGTCCGTATTGTAAAAAAGCTCGTCTTTAACTTTACTGCCGATAACCGCCACAGCCGCTTTGGTTTTTACATCCGCGCTACTAAAAAAAACCCCTCTCTCAACATGAATATCAAAAATACTGGACATAACATAGTCC
>CAZRUK010000009.1:12948-20169 GCA_964603405.1 uncultured Candidatus Saccharibacteria bacterium | reverse complement strand
CTACGAATACAACGTGGGCGACCGCATCGCCAAATTGATTCCCTTTGGCTCGCAAGGTTTCCCCATGTCCATAGATCGCGCGATGGAAATTGTACCGGACCTCGCCGCTTTATATAAAAAAGAAAAGGATGTGCGGGAAATCATAGATATGGCGAAAAAAATCGAGGGTTGCGCCCGACACATCTCGGTTCATGCCGCCGGCGTTGTTATTTCACCCCAACCCCTGACCGAATACGTGCCACTTCAATATGACCCGAAGGGCGAAGGCAAAATAATTACTCAATACGATATGCACGCCGTCGAAGATGCCGGCCTTCTGAAATTCGATTTCCTGGGCATAAAAAATCTTTCTATTCTCGCCGATGCCGTAAAAATCGCCGAAAAACTTGAGAACAAAAAAATAGATATTGAAAACATACCTCTCGACGATAAAAAAACTTTTGAAATGCTCGCCAAGGGCGAAACAGGCGGTCTTTTTCAGTTAAACGGCCAAGGCATGACTAAATATCTAAAAGATCTGAAACCAAGCGCCATTGACGACATAAACGCCATGGTTGCTCTATTCAGACCCGGACCGATGGAATCAATCCCTAAATATATTGAGCGCAAACACAATCCGCGGTTGGTGCAATATCTTGATCCGCGAATGAAGGATATTCTGGATAAATCTTACGGGGTCATAACTTATCAGGACGACGTTATGCTCATTGCCATAAAACTTGCCGGCTACTCCTGGCTTGAAGCGGACAAACTTCGTAAAGCTATGGGCAAAAAAATCCCTGCCGAAATGGCCGCCCAAAGGGAAAAACTTATCGCTGGTCTTATAAAAAATGGCATGACGGATAAAAAAGCTGGCGAATTGTGGGCGCTGATAGAACCCTTCGCCGCTTACGGCTTCAACAAAGCTCACGCCGCAAGCTACGGCAAAGTGGCTTATCAAACGGCTTATATGAAAGCCAATTTCCCCGCCATATATATGTCGGCTGTCTTGACCGCCGACTCCGGCGACACGGAAAAAATCGGCGAAATCATAAATGAGTGTAAAAGAATGGGTATTCCGGTTTTGCCTCCCAGTATAAACGAGAGTTTTGAAGGATTTACAGTAGTAAAAAAAGCTGACGAGTCGGACCGCATTAGGTTCGGCTTGGTTACCATAAAAAACTTCGGCGCCGGTATCGCTAAATCAATAATTGATGAGAGAAAAGAAAAGGGCCGATTCAAAAATTTGGCCGACTTCCTTGAGCGTATCACTGACAGAAATTTAAATAAAAAATCTCTGGAAGCCCTTATCAAATCCGGCGCTCTGGATGATTTCGGCGAACGAGGAGCGATGTTTGCTAATTTGGACGGCCTGCTCGATTATCACAAAGAACATTCCGGCGGCGCCGGACCCCAAAACTCGCTTTTCGGTAGCTCAGCTGAAAATATCGGCGGTCTGCGGCTCGCGCCGGCCACACCGGCCCATACCCAAGAAAAACTGATATGGGAAAAGGAGCTTTTGGGACTCTACGTTTCCGGTCATCCGCTCGATAGATATAAAAAACTTTTTGAAAAAAGAGATTTGGATATAAAAAAAGTCCGGGAACAATATAAAGAAGGAATGCAGGTTGTGGTCGGCGGCATTATTGAGGAAGCAAAAAGAATTTCTACCAAAAACAATGACACTATGATGTTCATTCGGCTTGCTGATTTTTCCGGCGCTGTGGAAGTGGTGATTTTTCCGAAAGTTTTTGCTGATGCGAAAGATATACTCATTGTGGATCAATGCATCGCTATCAAAGCTCGGGTTTCCAATAGAAACGACCAGATTAGTTTGATTGCCGAAAAAATCAAGAAACTTGAACCGCCAGCTTAATTAAAAACGAGATTTTCGTGAGATATTGACTTAACTTATGTATTGTCATATGATTCTTTCAGACGTTCAAACCAAAAACAGCAGCGTGGCCTATGAACATACTACATCTGTTTTGGAAACCAAAACCTCCCTCGCAGAAACCAAGACCGATCCGCATCGAAAGTGCGTTGAGAAGAATGGAAGTCCCCACCGATCACGAAAGATGTACGTGTGGTGCCCTGAAAAAAACAGGGCGAATCTGTCCAAGCTGTAACTTGTAGGAAATACCCAGACCGTCCCAATCCGCCAGTTGGCGGATTGGGACGGTCTTTATTTTTGCCCAAAAAAACAAAAGTGCTATAGTTATATTTATGAAAAACGAGCAGGAACTTGAACACAAACGCCATTCCCTAGCCCACCTCCTAGCGGCGGCGGTTTTGGAGCTTTATCCGAATGCCTTGCCAACCCTGGGACCGGCCATAGATAACGGCTTTTATTATGATTTTGACAGTCTTTCAATAAACGAAAGCGACCTCCTCAAAATCGAGCAAAAAATGGGGGAAATGATAAAACATTGGGAAGTTTTCAATGAATATGAAGTAAACGCTAATGAGGCCAAACAAATTTTCGCCGGTAACCCTTACAAACTTGAGCTAATAGCAGAACTCGAAAAAACGAACGACAAAATAACCTTGTACTATTCCGGTCTCAAAAAAAATGCTCCCTCCAAATCCGACTTAATTAAAACTCTAAGCCCCAAGCTAAAAGCTCCAAGCTTCCTCGACCTCTGCCGGGGCGGACATTCAAAAAATCCCTCAAAAGATATAAAACCGGACAGCTGGAAACTGGACCGCATCGCCGGCGCCTACTGGCGTGGAGACGAAAAAAATAAAATGCTCACCAGAATTTACGGCCTCGCCTTTGAAACCAAAGATGAACTTGTACGATATATCGTACAAATGGAGGAAGCGGAAAAAAGAGATCATCGAAAACTCGGCAAGGAATTGGAAATTTTTATGTTTGACGATGACACCGGACCGGGCTTGCCGTTATGGCTTCCGAACGGTTCAGTAATGATTGAGGAGTTGGAGAAATTGGCTAAAGAAACCGAGGAAAAAGCCGGTTATGTCAGGGTTCGCACGCCGCATATCGCCAAAGAATCGATGTATAAAACTAGCGGGCATCTTCCCTACTACAAAGATTCAATGTTTCCGCCGATGGAATACGAGGGTGGAAAATACTATTTGAAAGCCATGAACTGCCCCCATCATCACAAGATTTTCGCTTCTAAGTTGAGAAGTTATCGGGATTTGCCAATTCGTATGGCGGAATACGGAACTTGTTATAGGCACGAAAAATCAGGAGAACTTTTTGGTCTTATGCGCGTCAGAATGCTTTCAATGAACGACGCCCATATTTATTGCACGGAAGAACAATTCGCCGAAGAATTTCGGGCCGTAAATGATATGTATTTGTATTACTTTAAACTTTTCGGCATTGAAAAATATATTATGCGCTTCTCAACTCATGATCCGAAGAAACTCGGTGAAAAATTCGTCGACGAGCCGGAGCTCTGGAAAAAAACCGAGGATATGGTCAGAGATATTTTGGTTAAATCAAAAATACCTTTCAAAGAAATTCCAAATGAGGCCGCTTTTTACGGACCGAAAATCGACGTGGAAGTCTGGAGCGCCATCGGACGGGAATTTACTCTTGCAACCAATCAAGTTGATTTCGCTGTACCCAAAAGATTTGGCCTAACTTACACTGAAAAAGACGGCAAAGAAAAAACGCCTCTTTGTATTCATCGGGCTCCGCTTGGCACACATGAAAGATTTATCGGTTTCCTTATTGAACACTACGCCGGAGCGTTTCCGCTTTGGCTCTCACCGGTACAAGCGACAGTTTTGCCTGTCGGAGAAAAACACAGCGAAACCGCAAAAGCGGCGCTCGTTTCGCTTCGCGCCGCCGGCATCCGCGCGGAAATTTCAGAAGCCGTAGAAACCCTCGGCAAACGAATTCGTGAAATCAAACTCAAAAAAATCCCCTTCTGGCTCGTCATCGGCGACAAAGAAATGACCTCAAACTCCGCCACCTTCGAATCCAGAAGTGGCGACAAGCAAGAACTTTCAATAGATAAAATTGTTTCAAAACTCGAGGAGGAAGTCCGGGAAAGGAGATAAAAATGCGCGACACTTATTAATCGACGCCCCATTAGTCAGACCACTAGACTGAAAAGAAAGATTAAATAAACCCGGAACAACACGTAAGAAATAATTAAGTGGTTAAAATAATTGTCTTCGATGCCGATGGGATGGTCATAACTGGCGAGCGATTCAGTTCGAGGTTTTCTCGTACCCATAACATCCCTATGAAAAAACTTGATGAATTTTTTGACAACGAATTCAAGGATTGCATTATTGGGAAAAAAGACCTGAAAAAAGCTATTGCTCCATATCTCCAGAAATGGAACTATTCGGGAACAACAGAGGAACTTCTTTATTTTTGGCATGCTGAATCATACCGAACAGACCCCGAAATAATTGCCGCGATAAAAACAGCACGGACGAAAGGAATTTATTGCGTCCTCGCAACAAACCAAGAAAAATACCGTCTCGCTTATATGAAGAACGAAATGGGATTAAGTAGGGTCTTCGATGACATAATTGCTTCCTGCGAGGTTGGTGAAAAAAAACCAAAACCAACTTTTCTAGACGCTCTGATGGAACGCCTTCCCGTCGGTACGAACAAAAAAGAAGTTCTTTATTTTGATGACCGAGAGGACAATATTGTTATTGCGAAAGACTATGGCCTATCCGCTCGACTCTATTCAACTTCCCATAAAAAAGAGATGATTGATTTCATGTCTTAAAGATATCAAGACATCAAGGCAAGGCCTTGCCTTGATGATCTTAGAAAGAATTTAAAACGCCGTCCCAAGCATTTGCGCAAGCAAAGTGCTCATGGGACGGCGTTTTTACGGCTTGGTAATTCAGTCGAGGGGTGGGAGACCGATGAGTTCTCGCCACTCCTCGATAGTCATCATGGTGCCTTGGTAATAGACCATATCGCACCTCCTTCCGTTTTTTTGAGGTTTACTGCGTACTTCTTACGACGACATTGTGGCGTTCAAGCCAGCTAGCAACACTAGCCGATTCGCTTCCGCCCGATTAGCCGGTTCATGGAACCAGCTCGCGTGAGCTCGCAAGACAAGCTCGTGTAACTCACGCATCGCCTCATCCTGAAGTTCTGGATGATTTTCGCCGCGTTCCAGACCATTTGCGTACCGAGCACAGATGTTCAACATTTGTCTCAGTAAGCATTGTTCCGACAAAGGACAAACCTCTTCCAGATGCCTGAGTTCTGCGAGGCAAGCCTCGCAATCTCTACCAATCAAAGTTTTCATAGAACCTCCTATCTAAATTCTCCTATATTGTACCACAATCAATACGCAGATGTCAAGGATGTTTATAGCGCCCAGTTGACACGCTTTTGGATATGAGTAATTTAAAACTAAACGTTCTTAAAGAAAGGCCGCCTATGCAAGTGACACTAACTGACGGTTCTGTTATCGAGGTTCTTGGCGACAACAAAGTCCCCTATGGTACGCCCGAATACATGCAGTGTGGACTGTGCTGTCCGCATCTTCGTATGATGATAATCAACGGAACTATAACAACAGGCACCGCCTGCGAGCTTCTATGTCAAAGAGAACTTTTTTCAGAAGATGTATTGCGTCCTCTGAGGCATGGAGAAGTCCAACTCCTGCGCCAACCAAAATGTATCGAGCTCGATCCCGAACCTAAAAAAATCGAACCTGTTTGGTTATCACTCATCAGAAGCTTTCACAGAGAAGCCTCTGGAGCGCTCTTTCACCAAACAACAACCGCACCTCGCATCTAAACGATGCAAAATCTAAACACCCCGAGCCAAATAATTGTGCCGGGGTATTTAATTTATATTAAACCCTCTTCAGATGAGAAATTCGAAGTAAGGCAATCTTCAGACTGGTAGACAAAGATTTGTACCGGCGATCCACGACAAAAAGCAAAGTTTCTATCAGTTTCTCCAAATCGTCGTTCGATAATCCGGAAACCGCGTTTGTAAGTTCTGCTTCTTCCGCATCCTCCAAATTTTCATGCCTACCTCTATGGACCGAATCCAAACTTATAATAACGCCTTTTAGAAAATGCTCTGGATCGTTGCCGCGCACCCTCATCGTAGAAAGAAAATTAAAGACGTTGCGATGGTCGCCGGTCGCCAGCCAATTAACAAAAGATTGCTTGGCCGCTTCATCAATTGCCTGAAAACCAAATAAAGCCTTATCTTCCGTCCTCACCCCACTGGCCTTGTTTGACTCAGACTCTTTTATAATAGGCGCGATGAAATCATCTTCTTTTATTTTATGAATGGATTTTGCCACCTTATCCCTGTTCAAAAGCAACCAGCCGTCTTCCCTTTCAAACATCGATTCGGCTGATTCCACAATCCGGCCGAGCAAAATAACCGCTTCCGAGGCATCGCCGTTCACTTCCTGAATTATCAATTTTATGCCTTCTTCGGAAATAATCGCTCTGTGTTTCTGGGCTTCGCCGGCAAGGAGATCAATCATACCAACGGATTTTATCATGTTGTTGCCGTTTCCGTTGACAATTTGCGTTTCGTTTACCGAACCGAAAGAACCTTCATTGTTTCCTAGGGCGCTTGTTTGATAAGTATGATGCATTGTGTTTTTCATCAATTCACTATTTATAACTTCTAAAGAATCAGAACTATTGTTTCCACTTTTAATTCCGATAATATTCGAAAAATCATTTCCCGCAAAGGCCGTCTGTGGCATAGTTCTAAAAAATCTTCCCGCGAAAATTTTTCTAAAAGATTTTCCTTTGATGGCAAAGGCTAAAATAGCGCTCCATATAACTATTATCGAAATAAAAATTATGAGCTTGGATTGGTCGCCAACTCCAGTATAAGGAATCTGGCTCAAAAAGACATATGATAAAATTTCTCCCTCCGGCGGTTTTTTCAATAAGACAACTTTGGGCGTTTCAAAACCACCGCCACAATTCGTAATACAGCCGGGCGGAGGTAAAACATTTGCCGAGCATGTCGCTGTGGCAATTTCCGAACCAGAAGTAACTTCCACTGTAGCGCTCTTGGTGCCCGCCTGACTATAAGTTTTGTCTACATTCTCCGTGACAGCCGAAAGCCCATCCGTTCCGCTCCAAAAATACGTATAAACTCCGGTGCCGCCGGAAGCGCTTGCAGACCAATTAATTGATTCATTTACCCTTATAGAACCTGGCGATGCGCTACAATCTGCTGTAAATGACGGTGGAGGGGGTGGAGGGGGTGGAGGAACCGCGGTTACCGAAACTTCACACGAA
>CAZRUK010000009.1:0-12848 GCA_964603405.1 uncultured Candidatus Saccharibacteria bacterium | reverse complement strand
CGGTGGAGGGGGTGGAGGGGGTGGAGGAACCGCGGTTACCGAAACTTCACACGAAACCGTGGCAGAATCCGATCCCGAAGTAACAGTTACTTCAGCGGATTTTGTTCCAACCTCTGAATAAGATTTCGTTACCGTCGCCGTATTGCCAAACAGCCCATCCGTTCCACTCCAAGAATACGTATAAACCCCGGTGCCACCGGAAGCAAAAGCTTCCCAGTTCACGCTTTCATCTACACTCACTTCCGAAGGTGAAGCTTTACACCAAGGGTCAAAAACTGGAGGCGGAGGGGGTGGAGGCGGAGTATCAACGATTTCCACCTGGCAATTTCTTGTAATACTTTGCGCACCCGAAGTAATCACCACGCTGGCGTTTTTAATACCGGCGGAAGAATATGTTTTCGAAGTGGAAGCCAACGCACCCGATAGACCGTCGTCTCCGGACCAATCATAAGTGTATAGCCCCGTGCCGCCGCTGGCGCTGCTGTTCCAAATTATTTCGTCGTCTAAATACGCTTCCGAAGGATCGGCGCTACAACTGCCCGTGAGCTCGGGTGGGGGCGGTGGAGGAGGTGGCGGTGGGGGGCAGGAATTCGAAATATCTGTTACAACCTTGTTGCTGTTAACCCAAACGCTAAAATTGGAATATTCTTTAGAGGTAATGGAAGCCGTATTTTCAATTTCATAGGAACCGCAAGAAACCGGTTCGGTTACCAAAGCAGTCCAAGAAACATACCCACTTTCTCCAGGATTCAAAATATTGGCGTCCCACATTAAAGTTCTTGAGGATTCGGAATAAAGAGGAATGCCGTTATAGCCGGCATCAATACCGACAGAATGAGTTTCGCTCTGGAACGCAACTTCGGGTGGTACTACATCTTTAACTTTTACTCCCCCACCCGTGCAATCCGCGCCCCCGATGTTTCTAAAATTTATGGTGTAAGTGAGAATATCCCCAATTGAAGCTGTTTCCTTATCAACGGTCTTGGATATTTCAAGCTGACAAACCACGCAAGCATTGGCAAAAAACGCCATTGAGAATACAGCAAAACCCCAAACAGCAATGAAGCCGAGCCCCTTTAGTGTTCTTTTTGCGTTTTCGCCGATATTTGTCATTTCCTCTGTAATATACTCGTCCGCTTCTTTTTTTCAACTGTTTAAATCGATAAAGGGAAACTTTGAACAAATCTTGCTTCAACCACTATGCGATCTGATTTGGCGCCAAAGTTATCGCAAGTCGAAATGGTTATCATCTTTTCGCCTTTTTTGAATTCTACTAAAGCTTCTTCTTTACCCACCTGGCGGACAGAAAAAACTTTATAAATATATTCTCCCTCTTTAGATTGGATAACTATACTGTCGCCCAAAACTATTTCATTAAGCCGGTTAAAAGCGCGATAAGCGACATTTTTGACCTCTCTTAAAGGCGTGCTGTGACCGAATAAAAGCATATTTCTTTCATCCAAAAGCCCACCTGAACCGGGATACCTGACAACGCCCGATTTAAGCGCTTCATCTAAAACGGCAACCTCATTAGAATCGGGATTCACAATCGGAGAATCAACTCCCAGTCTTTTGATGATAATGCGAGTTGGCAAAATTTCCTTTTGCGTTGAACTGGCGCTGTCAATTAAAAGAACTTTTTCATCAAATTTTTCTTCTGGCACAAAAATTGTTTGCTCTTTTTCACCTTTATTAAACACGCCGAACAAGCTACTCACCTTACCATTCAAAATATCAATCTCAACAGGCACTGCGTCCGCAAGCGACAAAGCGAGGTAGGTCAGAACAAATATCATTACCCACAACAATGTAAATTTAAAAACCCTCATAAAACGGCATAAACTCTACATTAATATCTGTGTAGTGTCAAACCTCAAAAACTTGACAAATCTAAAAATAAAAGTTGAATGTTTATCTGTATCATAAACCTAAACAGCTATGGATAACAAAACCAACAAATTAGCGAATTTCCTGCTTGGGGCGGGAGTAATTGCCGTCATTGTGGTTGGTATGTGGGGATTAGGCCGGGTTTTGCCACAAATTCCTAACTCCCTCTCAAAAGTCAGCGCCGCCGCTGTAACTCTGTTTCAAACGTTCATTCCGAAAGAATCTTTGGAATTATCGTCTTCAGCGCGGGAAATACTGACCGGAGAAAGCTTCGCATTGTCGTGGTCACATCGCACCAAAGATACGAGAGGTTACTATTCCCTAACTTATCCATGCACGGAAAATCTGGCGCTGACGATTGGAGAAAAAAGCCAAAACTTGGTTTGCAATGATTATTTTCTCATACAAAAAGGTCAGATTGAATCTTTACCAATCAAAGTTAACTTCAACGGTCTTGGAGAAACCGAACTGCTTATAACTTTAGGGTTCAGAGAAACCTCCGTGGAAGAAGACCGAATCACTGCTTCCGTTTCAATAAAAGTCTACGGTAAAAATATTATTCCTAAATTGACGCCGGTTGACTCCGGCGCAAGCGTCAGCATGCAAACTCCGGAAACGAAAACTGTAAGCGCTGGGGTAAACGCCACGAGCAGTAAATACCAAGCCGGGGAAAAAACCGAGTCCTTACACCCAATCGGAACAGAAACCCAAGCGAGTCCTATCGGTAAAATCGATCTTGAATCAAAAATCATAGAGGCGGGAATCATCGACAGAATCACTAACGAATTTACCGCCACCACGACACTCAAATCATCCGACAGAATCGCCGTTCGATTCGAAGTTAAAAATGTCGGCTCCAAAGAATCTGGTAGTTGGTTCTTCAACGCCGTTCTGCCGACTTACCCGATGCACATCTTTTCATCCGAAGGCCAGCAATCTCTCATGCCAGGCGACAAAATTGAATATACACTTGGCTTCGACTCTATTGTCCCCGGTGAAAATGTCAGATTTGTCGTAAACGCCGACCCAACCAGTTCGATTCCGGAATTAAACGAGAAAAATAATATAGCTGAAATTTATATCTACGCGGAATAGCCCACTTTAAGGGAAATACCAGCTTTTTGGACTCAAAAAGCGAAAGGCGCAAAGTCCATGGACTTCGCGCCTTAATATTCTGGACTTACGATGTCCAGAATATTAAATATCGAGTGTTGCCGCTTTGGCGTTTGATTGGATAAAAGATTTTCTGGCCGGCACATCGGTACCCATAAGCATGTCAAAAACTTCATCCGCTTCCTGGACATCGTCAATGTTAACTTGTTTCAAAATTCTCCTCGCTGGATCCATAGTTGTCTCCCAAAGCTCGTCCGAATTCATTTCTCCAAGACCCTTGTAACGCTGAATATGAGTTCTTTCGCTTTTAGCTTTGGTTTTTTTGTCTTGTTCTTGTCCTTTTTCTTCTTCGTTCTCTGTTTCTTCCTCTTCTACAGTTTCGGATATTTCTATATCGGGGATATTCTTGCCTAAAACTTTTTCTTTTTCCGATTCAGTATAAATATATAAAATTTCTTTGCCCCGCTTAACTTTATAAAGCGGCGGCTGGGCAATGTAAACAAAACCTCCTTCTATAAGCGGTTTAAAATACCTGTAAAGCAGCGTCAAAATCAAAGTTCTGATGTGCGCGCCGTCCACATCGGCATCGGTGGCAATAATAATTTTATGATAACGAAGTTTGGAAATATCAAAAGTGTCGCCTATGGCCGTGCCGATAGCCACTACCAAATTTTTAACCTGTTCGGAAGCCAGCATTTTATCAAGGCGGGCCCTTTCTATGTTCAAAATTTTTCCACGAAGAGGCAGAATTGCCTGAGTTCGTCTGTCACGTCCCATTTTAGCCGTACCACCGGCGCTGTCTCCCTCGACAATAAAAAGTTCCGACTCTGAGGCGTCGTGCGACTGGCAATCCGCCAATTTGCCGGGCAAAGTCATTCCTTCAAGGGCGCCCTTGCGTAAAACGCTGTCTTTGGCGGCCTTCGCCGCCTTGCGGGCTCGCATAGCGAGAGTTACTTTGCCAACAATCGATCTGGCATCATCAGGTTTTTCTTCAAGGAAGGCGGCGAAGGCTTCGGCAAAAACCGCCGTAACAGCAGACTGGGCTTCTACGCTTCCAAGTTTTGCTTTAGTCTGGCCTTCAAATTGAATTTCGCGAAGTTTGACCGAAATAACCACCGTCAAACCTTCTAAAACATCGTCGCCGGTAAAAGCGTCATCGCCATTTTTGGAAGCGCCGTTTTGTCTGGCATAATTATTCAAAGTTCTGGTTAGCGCGGTTTTAAAACCGGTAACGTGCGTGCCTCCCTCCGAATTGTAAATATTGTTGGCAAAAGGCAAAATTCTCGCGGAAATATCATCGACATACTGCAAAGCGATCTCCACTGACTCGACTCCTTCCGCTTTTCTCTCGACGTAAAAAATGTTTTTATGAAGCGGTTTCGCTATTCTGTTTAAATGGGCAACCAAAGAAACCAGTCCGCCCTCAAAATAGAAGGTGGCTGACGGCAAATCAAGATTAAGCTCGCGAACATAAAAAACATCGGCCAAATCCAGCTCGCGGTCAAAATTTCTTGCGTCTATAACCGTTATTCGCATGCCACGGACCAAATACGCTTGCTGACGCATATGATTGACCACCCGATTGAAATCGAAACTAATATCCGGAAAAATCGCCGAATCCGGCTCAAAAGTAATTATCGATCCGTGCAATTTTGTCTTGCCGATATTTTTAACGCGCGCCTTGGCCTTACCTTGTTTGTATTCTTGGTAATAAACTCCGCCGTCTTTGTGTACAACAGCCTCGCAATAAATAGAAAGCGCGTTCACGACAGACGCGCCCACGCCATGCAAACCGCCGGAAACTTTGTAGCTTTCACCGCCGAATTTTCCACCGGCATGAAGCGTGGTCATAATAGTCTCAAGAGCTGAAACTTTGGTTTGTTTATGTTTGTCAACCGGAATACCTCGGCCGTTATCCGCCACTCGCACTCTATTGCCGGGCAAAAGAGCAATTTCAATATCATCGGCAAAACCGCCCATCGCTTCATCGCGAGCATTGTCAAAAATTTCCACTATTAAATGATGCAAACCATCGGGGCCTGTCGTCCCTATATACATTCCGGGCCTGCGCCTGACCGGCTCAAGACCCTCGAGAACCGTAATAGATTCCGCCGTATAGTGATGGCCAAAAGCCTTTTCTTTTTCCTCCTTTCCTTTTCCCATAAACAAAATTTCGTCAGTTTCCCGACCACTCTATTTTAGCAAAAATACCACTAAAAACAAGGGGATTTTGTTGATTTCTATCATTGATTTTATGGCCTAAACATTGACTATAACTATATGAATATGGCATTATTCTTCATGGAACCATAAAAGGTAATAACCCTATGCAAATGTGCTCTTGGATGCTCGTGGCCGGAACGCTCGCTTTGATAATCGGAGCAATAACATTCTTTGAATTAAGTTTGCCTTCTCCCAGAACGAACACCACAAAAAACAAAATCAAAACTCTCAAACAAATCAGTTTCGTCTTTGCCATAGTGGGCACGCTTTTGGTTGTCGTGGCCATACTGATATCGATAAATCGCGTGTTTTGATTCATTAAAAACACCCCGCGCGGGAGCACTGGGTGTTTTAAATTAGGGAAATAAAAATTATCGTATCTGCCAACCAGAATATTTACCTAAGGCATTGTAAACATTCTCCATAATTTTATTCACCTCGTCGTCGATAAGAGTTCTCTCGAAAGACTGGAAAACAAGCCGGAAAGCGTAAGAAACTTTTTCATCTTTCCTAAACTCGTCAAAAAGATAATGATTAACCAAAAGCGATTCCCCTGCTTTGTCAAATATCTTTTCCAAAATGATAAAAAATATGTCGTTAATTCCCCAATCAAACACCTTGATTTGCCGCAAGTTCAGCTAACTCAATGAGAAGCGCCTGAACAAGAATTGTTAATTCTTGAATCTGTTTTTGGATCGAATCTATCATCGCTTGTTTTATCACATCATCATTTAATGAAAACTCTCCATTTTCGGTCAGTAAAGAATTAATGACTTTTCTCGTCTTCGCACCAACAAGTCCGAAACCGGTTGTTTCAGCGCTTCCTCCACTGACAATACCATTCCTGACCTGAAAATCTTCTACGGCTTTTCTGGTCAATTTACCATAATAACCAGTATCATTCCCCGACTGAAGATATCCTTGCTTAATCATAAAAACTTGAAGCTCTTTTACCTCAGGATGATAAAGACCTGGATAAAGGGGCTGTGTAAACAATGCGATTTTAATTCCCGCCCGATTCACAGTATCGGGAATTACCAAGGGTGGTTGAGAAATCCCGGGTGAGGCGGTTGAAATCGATGGAATCTGACCGGCTGAATTTCCTTGCGAAGACCCAGAATATGTTGGAGTTGAAGAATCTCCTGATTGATCAACGCCGCCAGAACTTTGATTACCTGTTGTTGCTCCTTGGTTTTGAAAAACCGGCATCGTTGAAGAAGTCGAGTTGGCCGGCGAAGTAGTTTGAATATTGTATTTGCGCAAATAATTTTCCACCGACCAGCCATCAGGACCAGAATCGTAATTAATGTTCCACCAATGAAACCCGTCCGCATAAACTGGACCATCAATAACTTCACCTCTACCTCCAATATTTTGAACGCCTAAAAGTGTACTGGCAACTTTTGCCGTAGTACGAACATTTAAATTAGAGGTGGCTTCTACTTTTTCTCCGATTGAAAAATTTGTGGAAACTAGTAGATTGTCTGTCGCGGTAATCAGTCCGTATTCGTGTGCACCTATGTCGGGAGCCGAGCCACTGTACGCGAGTGCGACGCCCTGCCCGTTTGACCACGAAAGAGAGCGGTCGAGAGTGATTACATTTGTAGAATAATTCACATCGGTAATCACCGCCGTTTGAGTCTGTCCCTGCAACTGTATAGTGTCACCCACCTCGCCAGCGATACCGAATCCGTTATAGAAATATCTAGCGTCAGAAACTTGTATTGTTCTTCCGCTCCCCGCTGACGATGTTGTTGCAAGAAAAGCCCCGCGATCAATCATTTGAGAATTAGAAACCAGATGGTAATTGTGTTGGGTTATATTTTCAAACCCTGGAGATAATTCTGTGTTTCCAGAAAACAAATCAGGGTATCTTGATTGAACTGCTGACAAACTTCTAATAGATCCGGCTGTATAGATAACATCTTCGCCTGAATTTTGATTTATTATGTTGTTATTTATAAACAGATAATTCGTCGCGGATCGGCTGTTTATCTGCGACCCCCCAAGTCTATTGTCGGCCCACTTCAACACCCCGGAACGATTACCGTATAAAATATTGTTTTTAAAAATGTTATTTGAGAAATTTGCAGAGTTGGTAGAAACTCCAGTTTCTATGCCACCGCCAATATTGTCGTGAAAAACATTGTGGTAAATTCTGTTGCCTCGATTGTTAAGAGCTTCGTCTGAATACATGGCCATCCCAAGACCAGTCCCGTTAGAGCCGTAAAAAATATTCCTTCTGATTATCCCATCCTGTCCCGCATATTGAATTCCATTATACGGCCCCCCTCCATCGTCAGGCGGAGTATATTGGAAGATGTTATCTTCCCAAATATTGTGCTTTGTAGAATCAAGTCTTCGAACTTGCCTGGTATCATCATATAGTGAATGAATTGTTCCCTCGCAATCAAATGTCTCGCCGTTCTTTTCGAGGTCGTTGTGAAAGACATTTCTCCTTATCACATTATAAGAACTGCACGCTATCACCAACTCCGTATGCCTGGCACGGGTAAAAGTGTTCCCCTCAGCCAAATTACGATTTGAATTCTCAAAAAACAAACTATCGTTGCCGTTGGTGAAGGAATTGTTAAGAATTTTGTTGTAATCACTGTTAACAAAACGCAAAGACCCTCGCGAGCCATGGTCTAAAACGTTTGTAAATTTATTATTCCTGAAGATATTGTGAGTAGAATTAAGAACCTGGCCCCACATGAAAATATTATCTATAGTAAAACCTTCAATTATCAGATAATGACGATTATTCAGATCAAGTCCGGCGATAGTTCCTGTTTGAGTTATGGTAACCGTTTCTCCAGGATAAGCCCTAAAAGTTATATAACCATTTGTATCACCTGATCGTGCGGGTATAAATCTTCCATAGGTTCCACTCCTAACGTTGACGATATCTCCAGGTTCAACAACAGCAGATGCGGCGTTTAGATCCCGATAAGCCGTCGAAACACCAGACCCGCATGCACGCAAATTAACGTTGTAATTTGTACACAACGCGACCGGTAATGAATTATCTACAAAAATGGCATTTCCTAACGAAGTGGAGGTAACAGACGGAGTGTTTGCGATACTGAAGGAGATCGTAAAATTGTCTCCGTTCACGTTTCCTGACCCATCCGAACATTTTACGTAATAGGTATAACTTGAACCACTCTGTAAATCTGTAACGGTTGTGCTATGCGACATTCCCCCGGAATTAACAAAAGGAATCATCGTTGCCCATACTGCTGTCGAAAAAGTGCTATATCTACAAAAGGCGATTTCGTTAGTGGACAGCGACAACGTTGTGGACGTCGTACCGGAAGGAAACGAACCTGAAGGAAAACCTCCTGAACGAAACGGCGATGTCGTGTCCTGGATCAAAACATTCGAAGAACTCGAGGAAACATTGTAACTAAAAGACCTAATCAGTCCCAATTCCCCGGTCATTCTGTTTCTCTGATAGGTTGAAAAATTAACAACGTTTCCGTCCACTCTAAAGATGTTTACCGGACCCTGAGAATGGCTGATACCATTATTGTACTCAACGATACCATCGGACGAACTGTACGTGGCCCTGTCGGTTGCCCAAGGAACCTGCCTTTCAACACTGCAATAATTACCTACTGGAAAATCGCCAATCCCTTTTAAAACACGAGCTGAAAATTCATGGATATGTCCGTCAATGTGGGCCGTAACGTTGTAATCACGAAGCAATTTCCAAAACTTATCCCTCATGACAGCATCGGCATTACCCGGGCATCTCCTGTCATCCAAAGAGTCCCCGCAATGGTTTATACCGGCCTCCCAGACAAAAGCTGGTTCGTGCCCTATAACGAAAATTATCGGCTTAGTATTCTGAGCCAAATCTTGTTCTAACCACTGCCATATCGGCAAATATGGATTGCCGGCTAAATCCGACATACACGCTAACGGGTTCGAGTTACTACTAATGCCGTAATATTGATTAAGTAAAATGAAGTGGGCGTTTTGATAATCAAATGAATACGTTGTATATTTTCCCGACCAATTATTTGATGAATTGTAGGGACCTTCTCTGAAATTAGTCATCCCGGGCAATTGTGTCGCCAAACGAGGGCCCAAAACATTCGATATAAAATCTAATCCTCCCCCCTCAGCGTTGTGATTTCCTAAAACAGAGAAAAAGGGAACGTATTGCTGATTCGGGAAATAAGTGTTTCTAAGGTTTTGAAGATTTCTATCAACAACATCTATAGTATTCAAATCTCCACTTGATATAACAAACCTTACATCAGAATAATTTCTGAGTGCTCCGGAAACATTTGCAGCAAGCCCCCCTTCTAGTCCACCATAAGAATCAGACACTCCCACAAACGACCAAGATGTTTGAGATACCGGCAACAATGGTGATATAGAAGCCGGTGTAGTAATTGAAAGGGGTAAAGATTGAGGAGACTCACTTCCATCAGAATAAGTGGCACTTACAGTGAAATTGTAGGTGGTGTTAGAAGATAAATCATAAATATCTGAATATAAAATATTGGCGGCTCTCGTTTGATAAAATACCCCGTCACGATAAATCCTGTAGCCTGATAAACCGGAAGTGTTCAGGGGCGCTGAGTAATTTAATCTTAAATTCACGGGAAACAAGTTGGTAACGTTCAGATTAATAGGAACACGACCATCTGCGATTGTATTAGAAATAACAACATTAACTGTTTGAGAAACTGCGCTGTTTCCGGCCAAATCTCTAGCAACCGCTGTTAAAACATAATTGCCGTCCGATAATTGAGTAGTATTCCAAGAATAAGAGTACGGTGAGGCCACATATTCTGAACCAAGATTCGTATTATTCAACTTAAATTGAACTCCAGTAATCCCCGTATTATCAGAAGCATTAGCTGTAACGGAAATCGTGCCGGACACAATCTGATTTTCTGTTGGATAAGTTATAGAAACAACAGGCAATACAGAGTCCGAAGGAATAGCTGTTTGCGTGATTCCTGAGACTGAAGAAGACTGGCCTGAATCATTTCCAGCTGCATCATAAGAACTAACGGTGTAAAGATAAGAGATGTTACTTGAAAGACCTGCGTCGGAATATGTTGTGTTTGAGATTGAATTAATCAGCGAACCATTTCGATATATACGATATCCGACTACTCCGACATTATCTGTCGCTGCACTCCACGAAAGATCCAATCTCGAATCAGAAACCACTTGAATGTTCAAATTCGTTGGAATTGATGGAGCGACAGAATCACTAGTTAACGGTATAGAAGAAACCTGACTTCCAGAATCATTGTAATTATATAAATCTTGAATTTCCGATGAAGATAGCGCTCGATTATATATTCTTACATCGTCAACTAAACCGCCGAAGAAATTATTTTCCGTACATTGCGAACCCGAAGTCCCTATACACACGGAATGCGCGAAATTGTTTATAGTTCCAGTTAAAACTGGGGGAGTGGAATCAACACTTACTCCATCAATATACACATAAACATTCGCTCCGTCATAAACACCCGCAACATGATGCCAATTGAGGTCAGCCATAGCATAAGCTGTAGTCCCCTCCGCACCTACACCAAACAAAAGATTATTTCTAAGATTATTACCAGTTTGACCATCCATTTTCAGATTCCACTGAAGAAAACCCGAACGATCTTTTGCAACAATTGAACCACCACTCGCAATAGTTGACGGTTTAACCCACGCACTTACCGTAACAACGCCTCCTTCAGCACCAACAACGTCTGTTTGAATACGCACATGATCATCAACATTGTCCAAAGACAAAGCTCCTGTTCCTACCTTACCGCTAGTCCACGCGGGCAAACCATTGCTACCTAAAAGACTACCGGTATACCCATTTCCAGAAAAGTCGTTAGCTAAAACACCGCTACCTTCGTCAAGAGAATAGTGAGCAACAAGGCCAGAATTGACTCCAGATACTTGAGCTAACTGGGAGGTTCCTTGCATCTGAGCGATAGTTTCACCAAGACTTTCAACAATAGTTTTTAGGCCATTTATAACACTCGCCAACTGGTCCGTGGACATTAATTGAGCCTCTGCTTTCCCGCCAAACAAAGATAAGAACAAAAATACAATAGCCAAAATTAATGTTGCTTCTTTTCTATTTTTCATAAAACAGTTTTATATTGATAGTGTTTTTAAGGCGTCATTATAATTATCTGATTTGCCAATCATCTTTTTCAGATAAAACTCTGTAAACATTCTCCATAATTTTATTCACCTCGTCGTCGGTAAGAGTTCTCTCGAAAGACTGGAAAACAAGCCGGAAAGCGTAAGAAACTTTTTCATCTTTCCTAAACTCGTCAAAAAGATAATGATTAACCAAAAGCGATTCTCCTGTTTTACCGATAGAATTCTCAATAATTTCCCAAACCTCGTTCGCTTTTGTGTCACCGGGAACGAAAACCGCTACATCTCTTGAAATAAACGGATACGGTGAAAAAGGGTTGAATTTTTTGATATCTGTTTTCGGCAGGTTTAAATCATCCGTTTTCGGTTCCGGCAACTTATCCAAAACGGCATCCAGATCGATTTCTGTCACATCATTTTTTATATCTGCCTTAATATGAACACTCAACGCTTTCGACAACGAATCAAGAATCGTATCTAACTCTTTTTTATTTAACGTTCCAATACAAAGCAGAAGTTTCTCAAAATTATTTTCCGGCGACACCTTGCCGATTTCAAAAAGTTTTACACCCTTCACATCCAATCCCAAAGGCCTCGCGAGGGAAGAATTGAGAGCTATCTTTTCCCGCATATTTTCCCGCAAATTTTCCCGGAAAAAAGATTTGTCGGAAGCCAAAGGCCTTAAGATAGCCGTTTTCCCTTTCGAAGAAAAAGAGGAAGTCATAATTTCCGAAAAACCCGAGGCCGCAAGAATCGAGCGGATTTTATTCGTCCAGTAAAATTCTTTACCTTGAGAAACAACAAGCTCGGGCTTAGGTGGCAATTTTTCTTTTATCTTTTCATAACCGTAAAGTCGTCCTATTTCTTCGACTATATCTT
The DNA here is from genome assembly GCA_964603405.1 of uncultured Candidatus Saccharibacteria bacterium. Taxonomy (GTDB): domain Bacteria; phylum Patescibacteriota; class Minisyncoccia; order Phycocordibacterales; family DSPV01; genus CAZRUK01. The sequence goes on along the minus strand of CAZRUK010000009.1, from coordinate 602 downwards.
CGGGAATGGACAAATCCATTCTTTCGGCGGGAATGGACAAACTTATATCTCCATTTTTGTCCCGACTTTTAATTCCGAGTCTTTCAAGAATTTCTCTTACTACATCGGCCGATATCTTAATACCAAGCGCTCTGGAAATCGAATCAACTGAAACACTAAAAGTCTTCGGCTCTTGCTTTCGGGGATATTCATCAACGATTTCACCAAATTCGGCACCATGGGCAACTTCATAAATCAAATTAGAAAACTCATTCATAGCAACACCGGCAATCTCCGCGCTTGGCCCGTTCTCAAAACGCTTTGAAGCATCGGTGCGCACACTCAATTTTTCGGAAGCTTTGCGGATAAGAACGGGATCGAAATTTGCCGCCTCAAGAATGAGGTTTTTTGTTTCGGGGCTAACTTCGGCCGATTTACCGCCTTTTATACCCGCCACAGCCAGTACCTTTTCGTCGTCCGCTATTACAAGAATTCCTTCATCAAGTTCGAGTTCCTGATTGTCCAGGGTAACAACTTTTTCGCCTTTCTTGGCCCGACGAACAAAAATATCTCCCTTGATTTTATCGGCATCAAAAGCGTGCAGAGGTTGTCCCATATCAAAC
>CAZRUK010000008.1:14878-20787 GCA_964603405.1 uncultured Candidatus Saccharibacteria bacterium | reverse complement strand
GACTAAAGCACATTAGCTTCGCAAATTGCTCGACCTAGGACCTGTCATGCATTACTACATAACGAGGCAGTTTTTTCGTGTAATTTATTTATCAAGACAAAATTCATAATTGTCCCAGTCCTTTTCGGTTCATCCTTCGATAGACTCAGGATAAGCCGAAAACCTTAGGACAATTATAGTTATTGCCGACATTCACCAGGGCTTACACCACTCAGCTGCTCCGCATTCGCTGCGCAAGCTTCGTGGAATTTTCAATTTTGCAATTTTTAATTTTCATTTAATTTTCAATTACCCAAGTTTCTTAATTGAAACAATGAATCATTGACTGAAAATTGGAAATCGATAATTGAGAATTCCGACGGTTGTGAAGCGGATGCGAAACAACCGGCGGCGTTTGACCTTCTGGCATTGGTCAAGTGTCACCCCCTATACATCCTCTTGCGAGTTCGCAGGGAGCTGTGTTTTTGATAAACAGTTGCCAAGCATACTTTTGTTGCAACCACGCACCTCACTCTCGCTCGGTGCAGCTTGGAGCTTAGCGCTTGGAGCTTGAAGCTTTTTATTCAAAAGCAATAAGCCCTAAGCTAAAAGCCATAAGCTGCATCTCACGACAGTGAGATGCATGGTAAGCCTTATTCCGAAGTTACGGCTGCTTTTTTGCCGAGTTCCTTGGAGACCTCTCACTCGTTCGCCTTGCTCTACTCGAGCTGACCACCTGTGTCGGTTTTGCGGTACGGTCTCGATATTTTTTCCGCCAATTGGCGGATTAGAAGATTTTCTTGGAAGGCTCTTCGCGAAAATTTATCTCCACCGAAGTGGAAACATTTTGCCGTCGTACGAGAATTTGCATTGAAGCAAGTCTTCCGGATTTTCCTGGAAAACTTCTCTCGCGATAGCAGCGTCTAATCCAATAAAGCGCTCTCGCTCATTTCCTCCGTCACTCCATCGAAAAATATCGAGGTCACGGAATATTAACCGTGTGTCCATCGGGTGCGGCTCTCGCCATTCCCTTAGGATCGACTAACCCTTGGTTGATTGTCATTGCCAAGGAAACCTTGGTCTTTCGGCGTGCGGGGTTCTCACCCGCATTGTGGTTACTTGTGCCAACATTCTTACTTCCACACGCTCCACCGGCTCTTACGAGTCCGGCTTCATCGCTTTGTCTCGCCCTCTCGGGCGAAACGAGTGGAATACTCTCCTACCGCTCGTGTACTTAATTGAGGAGGTGAGGATCAGATTCACATTCCTCGTCTTCATCGTCGGCCGATAGGGCCTCGACGAGATGTATGACAACTAATCCTCACCCAGATGTTTAGATCGGGAGGGCAGGATTTGAACCTGCAACATCCCTCTTTTAGTTATGCCGGGACGCCGGCATATTATAGGGTGCGCTACCATTGCGCTACCTCCCGACCAAAATAGTGGACGGACCACCGGAACCCCCGGTGACGATGGTTGGATCACTGTCTCACTCACACCGCAGTCAATAAGACAAATCCGTCCAAATTGCAAACCCCTGCACTAACTTTGCCATCGTTGTTTTTGTGCCAACTAAAAGCTGGCCAACATAATATCCATTGAACTACCAAATTTATTTACTCATTTGAATAAACAACTTGGGAACACAATGGCAAAGTTAGTGCTGGGGTAAAGAACAAATTAATTCCTCAATAAAGTACACGAACCCTCAGTTTCGGTACCACGCTTAGCCCCGATCATCTTCGGCGCAAAATTTCTTGATGAGTGAGCTGTTACGCTATCTTTGAATGATGGCTGCCTCTGAGCCTACATCCTCATTGTAAAAGAAATTTCACCACCTTGAGATGCACTTAGCGTGGATTTAGGGACCTTAACTGGAGATCATAGGCTCTTCCCTTTTTGTCCAATGGAGCTTAGCCCCCACAGACTTACTGCCGAGTTTTAACCTCTGGTATTCGGAGTTTGATTGGTTGGGCGGGCTTTCGCCCTGTCCCGACCATCCAGTGCTCTACCCCCAAAGGGAACACTCGACGCTAGCCCAAAAGCTATTTCGGAGAGAACCAGCTATTACCAGGCTCGATTAGCTTTTCACTTCTTACCACAAATCATCGGATAGTATTGCACGGCTAAACCGTTCGGGCTTCCCGCCTCCTTTCGGAGACGTTCACCCTGTTCATGGTAAGCTCGCTCTGGCTTCGGGTCTGATGCGTACTACTTGCGCGCTATTAACACTCGGTTTCCCTACGCCTATGCGCTTATGCGCTTAAGCTTGCAGCATGCATAAACTCGTTGGCTCATTCTTCAATAGGCACGCAGTCACCGTCGCACTACACTATGCTCCGTGCGACGGAATTTACAATTTTCAATTTACAATTTTCAATTATCCAATGTTTAAAAATTGAAACATTAAATTATTGATTGAAAATTGATAATTGAACATTGATAATTCCGCACGAAACGCAGTGTAGTGCGGCGGCTCCTACTCCTTGTAAGCATATGGTTTCAGGTCTATTTCACCGCCCTTACCGGGCTGCTTTTCACCTTTCCCTCACGGTACTAGTTCACTATCGGTCTCCAAAAGTATTTAGCCTTACCAGTTAGTTCTGGCAGATTCCTCCGAGCCATTCGTGTCTCGAAGTACTTAAGAATACCGGCAAAGAAGATTTTGTATTTTCATTTACGGGGCCATTACCCTCTAGGGCGTAGCTTTCCAGCTACTTCAATTAACACAAAATTTTGTAACTTCTCTCGAATAAATTCGACGCCGATACCTTGCAACCCCTCCCACCACACTCTCGTGGGTTGCTTATTTATTATTTAATATTTATGAATCGGGTATATTTTTGTTAAAAATCGCTCCGTTTTTTTCCACAACCCCATAATTCATAAATCGTAATTCATGATTCTACATCTCACGACAGTGAGAAGCTCGGTTTAGGCTTCTCCGCTTTCGCTCGCCGCTATTAACGGAATGGTGCGCGCTCCGCGCGCAAGTCAGAAAGTGCGCAAGGCGCAAGTCAAAAGTCTAAACTTTCTAACTTGCGTACTTTTTTACTTTCTAAACTGCGTGCGAAGCACGCTTGTTTTCTCTTCCTCCAGGTACTGAAATGTTTTACTTCCCTGGGTGCGCTCCGAAGCATCGCGCTACACGCGATGCAGAAGTATGAATAATGAAGTAGGAATTATGGAAGACACTAATCTCTGTCTGAACCCTAATTCATAATTCTTAATTCCTAATTCGCATCACATGCAATGTGATGCTCCGGTCACGACGGTTTGCGTCGTGGGGTTTCCCCATTCGGACATCTCCGGATCAAAGGTTGTTAGGCACCTCCCCGAAGCTTATCGCAGACATGCCGCGTCCTTCATCGCCTTATTGGAGCCAAGGCATCCACCATACGCTCTTATTTCCTACTAGGAAATTTATAAACCACTACCGCGCTCCGCGCGCAAGTCAGAAAGTGCGCAAGGCGCAAGTCAAAAGTCTAAACTTTCTAACTTGCGTACTTTTTTACTTTCTAAACTGCGTGCGAAGCACGGTTATTTTTACCCGCTATAATCATTCCCTCTTCTTGAAAAGGAAATGATTTTACTTTCTCAATCCATCTACACAAAGACCCACGTCACATCACGCTAGGCGCAATGTTCCGAAATTTTCAATTTACAATTTTGCAATTTTCAAAAAATGACACAATGAATCAATTTTCTCCGCCGGCTGGCAGATGGAAATTGAAACATTGAAAATTCAATGAAAATTGGGAATTGATAATTGAGAATTCCGTCCATCACACGCAGTGTGATGTGACGGAGAAGTGCGATGGCATTCTTTTGTCAAAGAATGATCGGTCGGGACATCCTAAACCTCGCTTACGCTCGGTCGGATAAACAAAAAACCGCTTTTGAAGCGGTTCGGATAAACAACAGCAAAAGTGCTGGCCTATCTTTTCCGCTTGAAATTGGTTTTTGTATGCATATTCGGTATGGGAGATAGTATAGCCGAGCCCCAAAAGAAGTCAAGAAGAAAGAGACTTCTTTTGGGGCTTAATAGCTTGAAGCTTGGGGCTTTTAGCTTTAACGACTTAAATGTTGACTTACTCTAACCGCATGCATTAAGATTCCGTCAGGAGAGAAAAAGAGACAAAGACACAAAATTGGTTATGACAACATTAACCCTTAGACTGGAGGGAGGAGCTTTCAGGGGGCCGGGGCAAGCCTCTGAAACCGAAATGGACCCTACCGAAGCGACTCACCTGAACCTAATTGAATTAGTTAGGAGGTACTTTCCAGATTGGCCAGAGTATGGACCAAGTGTTTGTGTAACCATCTCAACAAAGAAAAGAAGTTACTGAAAACACCCTTACCAAACACACTCGGCCCCGACGCGCACGCGCGTCGGGGCCGGTTTTTCTTTTCTATTTTCCTAAAGCTCTAAGCGTTAAGCTTCAAGCCCTAAGCTCACTTAGCCATGGTGGTGCCCAATTTCTCCTCTCACTTTCTCTATAACCTTCGCCGCCGCATCTTGACCACCAAGACCGAATGACAAACCAAAAGCTAACGAGAGAGCTACCACCACTCCAGTAAAGAGCGTTTGGACAAACGCTGATGCCACGCCAAGTTCAAACAACACTGCCAGAAGAGCAAAAATCCAAATCGCCCATCTTGCGATCCTGCCCGACAAGTTGGCTGACTTCAGTTCAGCCGCCCTGGCCGCCCCAACAACCAATCTCTCCGAGACCTCAGCAATAACCGCCGCCGCTAAAATAATCAAGGAAGCTACGATGACTTTGGGCAAATAAACCAAAACTACCTGTTGTAAGAACACGTTAACTTCGCTCAGACCCAAAACGTCGAACGAAGCAACCAGGAAAACGATTACTATAAACCACTTAACCAAACCTCCTATAAATTTTCCAGAATCAAGATTGAAACCCGCTCGGCTGATAAGAGTGTCTATTTTGGCGCCCTTAAGAATGCTGTCTATCTTCAACGCTCCGGCAATTTGAGCGATGACTTTATCCACTATATTGCCAAAAACCCAGCCGATTATAACAATGACTAGCGCCACAATTAGCTTAGGCACAAAAGCCGCGGTGCCTATCCAGATGTCCTTCAAAGACTCCTGGAAAACGCTGCTCCAAGTTTGTAACATTTTCTTATTTTATTAATAAATTAGTAAGTTTTAATAAACTAAACGACGACCTTTCCCTTATTAAGGCTTCTATATAATGATAACACTCTAAAAGGCCTAGAAAGATGGTATTGGGGATAAAACCTCCGTTTAAGATTCGGCTTCCGGGGTAATCCCCAATTTATCCAATAAAACCTGGTGTTTGTAGTCAAAAACGTCCCTAAGGAGCCTGTCACCGACACTCCGGCGGTATTCAAAGTCGGCAGTGTCAAAAACCGCATATTGAAGCTCTCTACCTATGTTGCTTTCCAAAGAACGAATTACCCTTTGGAGAGCCCCTCTTCTTATTTTGTCCCCCACAAGCAATAAATCAACCCTGCTATCTATATTTTGGATAAAAACACCGGCCACAACAATCAATCTCATATTGCCAACATTCAACAACCTCTTTAACAAATCGTGATTTCTAATAAGCAAAGTATTTACAAGGAGGTTTTCTAGTGGCTTTAGATAGATAAAACTTCGATCAAGCACGAAACCGTTAACTTTAAGTTTAGCGATACGGCCTCTTTTTATCAGATCTTTGAAAGTATTTTTATTTCTTATGAAACCAGCCCTTTTCAGCAATTTCATTTCTTTTTCGGCTTCACGGGGACTAATAGCTAACATTAAAGCGGCATCTTTCTTCTGATACATTTTATCCGGGTTAAGCAAAAACATTCGCATCATTTTTATCCTTGTCTTGCTCCCAAAAATTCTGCTTAAAGTTTCCATCCCGTTAGAAATTTACGAGTAAATAATT
>CAZRUK010000008.1:0-14868 GCA_964603405.1 uncultured Candidatus Saccharibacteria bacterium | reverse complement strand
ATAATTTTGCGCAGTGCGTCTGCCGAACAGGTAGTTCCCGTTATAGGCGAAGCGCTGCACCCTTAAAAGGGGTGAGGCTGTTCGTCTCTCGCGCTTCGCGTGGTATATATTTTGTAAATTTCTAACGGGATCCATTTCGTTCGTAACTCGCATTTTAGCAATCAAAACTAAAAAGTATAGAATTGACCCCCTTAAAGTTTTTCATCGCTATATTAAAAGAAAATGCCGACTTACTGTCGGCATTTTCTTTATTTTAATTCCACTTTACCTCCCGCCTCCTCAATTCTCTTTTTCAATTCTTCGGCCTCCACCCCAGCACCAATCCCTGAATAGTTTCGCGCTTCGCCCATAAGGGATGTGCCTATTCGGCACGCGCACTCAACTGGATTAGTGCGGGACTCCGGCCCTGCTAATATAGTTAGACCGATTATTTCAATTCAACCTTGCCTCCGGCCTCTTCGATTCTCTTCTTCAGTTCTTCGGCCTCCGCCTTTTTCATTCCTTCTTTCAAAACTTTCGGAGCACCGTCAACCAAATCTTTGGCTTCTTTAAGACCAAGAGCTAAGACTTCTTTGACTATCTTGATAACCGCTATTTTTTGCGCTCCCCCATCTTTCAATTCAACAGTGAAGGTTGATTTCTCTTCGCCTCCTGCGGCAACGCCCGCGACCGGAGCCGCTACGACAGCGGCGGCAGAAACTCCGAATTTCTTTTCCAGAAGCTTAACCAACTCGTTCAGTTCCAAAACAGACATCTTTTCAACGGAGTCAACGAGCGATTTGAACTTAGCAGGAATCTCAACCGACTCTTCTTTTACCTCTTCTTTTTTTGTTTCTTCAGACATAAATTAAGTTTTAAAGTTTATAAAGTTTAAAAGTTAGAAAGTCTAACCCTTCGATTTCGCAATCTGATCCAAAGCCATTACAAAACCTTGAATCGGAGAATTAATAATATTAACGAACTGGGCATACAAAGTTTTCAGAGGAGGAATCTGGGCAATCTCCGTCATTTCTTCACGGTTCATGTATTTATTCTCAAATACTCCGCCGATTAAAGACAAACGGTTGTCAAATTTCTTCTGAAACTCATAAATACCCCTAGCTGGCTCTATCAGATCTTCCCCGTAACATATTGCAACCTGACCCCCAAGTTCGGGCATATCGCCCACGAATTTCTGTTTGCCAAAAGCTAACTTGCCAAGTGTTTTCTTGATGACCATATAACTGATTTTTCGGCCGCGAAAATCTTTACGCATCGCTTCCGATTCGGCTACCGTGACTTTGTCAAAACTGGCAAGAGCAATCGACTTAGACTTTCCTATAGCATCAGAAATCCTATCTATCGCTTCCTGTTTTTGCTTTTTTGTTAGTGCCATAAAACCTTTCCTTAAACGATTAAAGCCCCTTTACGGGGCCATCGAAGACTAAAGCGAAAAACGCTTTCGACCTCTGTGCAGAACTTACTTTAAATACCCAATTAAGTATTTACTGTCTGCAGTCTCCGAAGCCTCGGGAAAGATTATAACCGACTCATTAAGAATGTCAAACTACCTGCCTCGAGTTTCGGAATAAATAACGGCGCCAACTGGTTCCACCACGGTAAGTGTAGCCGGCCCATCCGCCTGTTTTTCGGAATCTTCCGAACCGTTAAAGTAAGCAATACCAACAAGTATGAAAAAGGCCGCGGCAAGAATCAGAACGAAAAGAGAAAACTGTTTTAAAAAAGTGGCATCAAGAAGTTTTATCATTTTAATGTTTCAATTAGTTTGTTAAAAGATTCTGTGTCGCCGGTAGCCACTTTTCCTTTCTCCGCCACCACCCGAGCGGTTTCTTTATCCTTCAAAACATCTCGATAGTATTCGAAAGCCTGTCCATAATAAAAAGACTGGGAACCCGCGAAGGATAGAGCTTTTTCAAAATTTTCCACTGCCTTAATTTGGTTCTTAATGTGATAACCGTACAGAAAACCGAGATTGGAATAAGCCATTGGATTTTCCGGAAAAATAAGCGCGGCATATTCCCAAGCCAGACGGGCACCCTCATAATCTTCAATCATTTTCCAGTAAATCCCCAAACCAATCCAAGAATCGTAATCGTAAGGATTTTCGGCAATATTTTTACGTTCTTCGGCAATCTTCATGGTTACATTAGCTTTGGCTTCGGGTGACGAAAAACTCTCGGGGAAAACCATCGGCCGATTCGTATCAGGGGCTGGCACTGAGGGTTTATTCTCTACAGGCAAAACCGTGGCGTTAGTACCCGGAGGCAATTCCAACGTTACACCTCCAATATTAATCGTAGTGGTCGCTCCCGCGGTTTCCTGACTAGGATTTATTATTTCTCTTTCCCTGAGAAAAATGTAAGTGGCAATAACAATAATTAAAATAATCGCAACAAGATAAAAAATAACCCTCTTAATTGATGATTTTGGCTGGTCTTCATTCATGAGAAACATTATATGAAATCCGCCCTATATAGCAAATCCCGCCCTTTCTTTCGAAAGGGCGGGATTGCTTAGCCCCGAGCCCTCATATTATGAGAGCTCGGCACAAGATGGCTAATTTTAGTTCGTACGAGTTTGGATAATGCCAGAGCTTGGCAAACCCGACAGGCCATAACCGTTCGTCCAGTCAACATCCCCTGAAGCAGAGGTTGTCGTGGAGTTCGGTGACCAGATGAACTTGTTGTAAGAAGCGTTGCTACCAGCATCACCCGCCGTCGGACCACCGATACCAGCCGTTGAAGTGGTGCTGGTCAAGGTTGTCATAAAGTAGGTGTTGTTAACAAGAGGATATGCCGTATCACCCTTCAAAGTTGTGGTGATTGAGTAGTTGGTAGCGCCTGAAGCCGCAGTTACTGTGCCGCGAACTTCGAAGTATCTTGTCTGACCTGCTGGGACTTGGATAGTTGTCGTTGCTCCAGCGGTTGTTTGCGGATAGAACGCCAAGGTCGGCGCGCTTTCTGCGGTTGAGTAGTTGCTTGTCATTAACTGACCGCCGGAATTGATTCCGGAGATCGGCTGTGAGTAAGAACTATCGGTGAAACCAAACATATTAATGTTGGTTACTGAAGCCGAAGAAGTTGCGAGAGAGACACTGAACTTAGCAATACCAACTGGTCCAGAATTGCCAGCTGTAACAGTAAAGCGCAAGAGCCTGCCGTCAGCCACACCACTTGAAGCAAGGCCTGAGCCTGTTGCAAGGGTCGGGTATGATTTCACAACACGAACGCCTGCAACAGCTGTGCTGCCAGAAGCGTTTACCGTGCCGCCAGAACCAACACCAGTACCATAAGTGCCTGTGGTGTCATTGCTCTGGAAATCAACGGCAACCAAGTGACCGCTTAATGCCACCGGCTGAGAAGTGCCGATAGAACCGAGGTCAACTTTAACTGTGATTGCTTTGTCTGTATCCTTCGGAAGAAGAACAGGGGTTGTGAGTGTTGACGTGGCAAATGTATTGGAGCCGGTAAATATTGCCGTTCCAACCTGCGTCGCGCCATCCCACAGCGTTACCTGCGTTATGTCAGAGGATGAAGACGAAGCTGTATTTGTAAGCTTCAAGACAACTCTTTGAAGATTGACATCGTCATTGGTTGCTCGGAACTTGAACACGCCATTAGTAACACCAGTTGAACCAGCCGATACTACAGCGTAACCCGGAGACGATGCGTCGGTTGAGACTGCAAGTGAAGCGCTGCCAACCGTCATAGCACCGCCTGTAGCGCTGCCGGTCGGAGTAACTGTCTGTGACGAAGTTACGCCCGTGACTGAAGTTGCCCAGTCTGTACCAACGTCTGCAGTAGACATTGACCACGTGAAGGCGCCTGTAGCCGCTGACGAGATATTACACTTAACAGCAACAGTCTTAACTGTTCCTTTAGGAACAACCAAGGCTGTGTCGAGTGTGAATGTCTCCGCGCCGGCATTTGCCGCCGTCGGGTTAACTACGTTTGAACCGGTGTTCAATGGTGTTGAGCCATCATAAAGCTGACAACCGCTAACTGTGGTATAAGTTCCTGCTCCCGCTGTCAATGTCATTGGCACCGTGGAGAAACGAACATCCTCGCCTGATTGCGAAGCGTCAAACTGAAGATTTGTGAATAGATAACCAACGGTTCCAGCAATTACCGTCTGTGCGGCAGGATTTGCCGAAGCGCTGACAGCAAGAGAAGCTGTTCTGATGGTCATCGGATTCATTGTCACAAGACCAACTCCAGACAAGCTGATTGCGTTGCCCGTTGTTTGACCTGTGATTGTCGTCCAGTCGGATGACGGGGTCGTAGAAGCGGTAAGGGTCTGACCATTTGTTACATCCACATCAACTTTACCTTTCAAGGTGTAAGTCCTTTTAGCAACAGGAATTGTGATTGTGTCGGTAAAAGTTACTGTTTGATGAGTGCCAGTAACATCTACTGCATCAACCGGACCCGCTACTACTGCGCCGTTCTCGTCAACAAGCGTTACGCTTGTGAGAAGACGAGTTGTAGCATCATCGGAATTATAGTTGAAGTGAAAAACTGTTTGCTGAACCGAGATCGGCTCACCCTTGATGTCAGTGGTGAATCCACCGAGCGCTTGGTTTGGAACGTTCACAGCAACATTCTGGGCCGGAACCGAAGTGGCATTTGTCACTGTGGTTACCGAACCGGCAGAAATGGTGATTGTTGAACCGCTAAACCATGGGGTTGAAGCCGTTCCTGATGTCGTACCATCGCTTGTGATGAATTGTGAAGCGGTGGTTGCTGAAGAAGCGGTATTGCCTCCCGGAGTCGGCGTAATGCCGTATCCGTAGGTTTCACCAGACACATAAACATCAGTATCTTTGTAGATGTCAAACTGCACCGTTCGGTTCGATGAACCGGAACCAATTAAGTCTCCTTCTACATAGATATCCTTTGAGAATCCTTTGGCAATAACGATACCTGAACCGAAGTGAGTGGTGTAGTATTTGCCGTCCGCCGAAAGGGTGGCCGGATACTTAACACCGTCAACAACGGTCATGATGTTCGCCAAATCGCTCGCCGAAGCGGAACCTGACTGATTCCACCTGACAGAACGAATTCTGATGTCCTCGTTAGAACCGGCAAGAACGCGGATGCCCGCAAAGCGGAATCCTGTCGTACCGATGTTCTGACTGGAAGCAACGTTCGGGTCAAATGAAGAAACGTAAAGCGAAGCCGTTCCAAGCGACAAAGTCGCGTTGATTGTCTGGCCTGTTCCTGTAATTGGAAGTGAGCCGACAACCGGAGTCGCTGTGTTAATCGCGTCAACTGTGAAAGCTGGAACTTCGCCGGCATGGCTGGTCATAATGCTACCAGTGTTGGTTTTCATATTACCAGCAACCGTCAATGTTCTTGTTGTGCCAGCGGGAATTGTAAACGGTTCGCCAAGATTAGCTTGGTGATTTGAATTCAAGGTTTTTGCCGTTCCAATTTGAACGCCATTTTCATCCAAGAGAACTACTCCTGCGAAAACGACATCGGATGCCGGACCAACTCTTGTCACCGTTACAGAATCAACCGTTACAGCGGCGCTGCCGGCTGTAAGTGTGAATCGTGTAAACGGAACGCGTGAAGCCAAAGGCGGAGCAAGTTGCGGAGCCGGCTGTGTAGCCGCGTTCACGCTAACTGTTGAACCAGCCGGGACAACTACTGTGCCACCTGTGGTACCACCCGTTGTTCCACCAGTCGTGCCTCCCATAGCATTCAATTTTGCGCGTGTCGAAGGACCAACATAACCTGTTCCTGACGACAAACCAACCGGAGTCAAAACTTCAGAAGCATATTTGTTCTGGAATTTGACAACAGCGGCTTTGGTCAAAGAACCAAAGTAAGTTGATTCATTTCCCGCTGAACCCACTCCACTCGCCGCTACTTGAGTATCGGCGCTTGAGTTCAAAACTTTTTGAAGATTTTTAACGTCTTCGCCTGTATCACCCACCGTCAAATTTCTAGTGAAGGTATATGACACTGTTGAGCCGCTTGTGCCACCCGTCATGGATGAAAGCTGTGCTTGCAGTGAGGCGATGGTCGCGAGCAAACTGCTGATTTGCGCTGTGAGCTCTTCAACTGTCGCGGCGCTGGCTGGAGCAATCGCTCCACCAACCACGAGGCTGAAAGCCATAGCAACACCAACAGCTCCTGCAACTACTTTCCTAACTTTAGATTTTTTTGATTGCATTTTGATAATTTTTTGATAATTCACGAAACAATTTTTTCTCCGTTTATTTTTTCTTGGAGAAAATTTTGTTTCTTTTTAATTTTTTGATGAAGTCTTCGGTTTCGACTAAACCTAGTTCTTCACCCGCTAATAACTTTTTATAATTTCCCGAACGATAAACGTTCAAGATGTTTTAACCAATCTCACTGTCCTATTTATCGACGATAGAACAACAAGTTTAGTTAACTAAATTTGGACCGAGTTTCCGCCTTACAACAAAAAAACGGGAGAAAGAATCTCTGAAACTTTTTACTTGTTTGACCTATTCATTTGTCAACGTTCAAGCAAGAAAAACGTGACAAAACCTAAGTAGAAGCCATCTTGCCTTACGGTTAAGGATGATAACATAAAAGAAAAAACGGCGCTACTTCCTGGCTGAAATTATAGTCCAGAGAAAAATGGCTGTAAAATTGGGTAATGTGGATAACCAAACAACACGATAAGCTGTATTTTAAAGCTTTTTTCAACAACCTCGTTTTCCCATCAAAAGTTTGATGATTTTCACCCCCTAAACACACTTAATTTTTATACTTGTCAATGGGTAAATATAACCTCGAAATATCGGGTATATTATAGGTCGCATACCATTTAATGTAAGATTGCTCACTCATTCCCAGGAGAACGAGGCCTTTGTTTATAATCATAAAAATGATTGAACGACCTAAAATACCCCCAAAGCGGGCCACTTAAACAATTTAAACAAGAGAATACTTGCTCCACCTCTTTTCACCGGTTTTTTTGACAGTCTTGTCTTTTACCATAGAAACCAAGTCCCTTTGAATAGTTTTCTCACTAACATTTTTTATAACAGACATTAGATCACGCACAGACATAATCTTCCCTCCTTCCAAGGTCTTAAGTATCATTTTTTTTCTTTCATCCCCATTATTGAAAGGGTTACTCCCCTGCTCTGTAAAAGACAAATCTTGTGTCCCTGACTGTCCGTTATGTCCTTTATGAGGATATCCACCAGACTCTCTTCCCTCTAAGGGACGTAGAAACTCCCTTGATTGGGGATTCTTTGTTCTGGAAAACCCAGAGAACCCTTCTTCTAAAACCTGACTGACACTTTTTACTTTGTGACTTAGATTTACGTGTTCAACCAACTTGCTTAACTCCACCGAAATTAACCTGTGGTTCCTATCAGACAATAAACCTGACGCAAGAGCTACATCCATAAGATAAATCATACTGGCTAATTTGGGGCTTAAAACTCTGCTAACAACACGAGAATCCAGTGCGACAGCGCCTTTACCAGACACAGCAATTGTTACCGTTTCTATCGCCACCTCCCTTAATTTTGTCCTTAAGGGATCCTTGTCCGGCATCAAGTCTGTTATCAAATAAACAGCTGACGCAATATTTCTTGTTTTCTCAAAAGCCATTATGGCCTTATTGTTAGCATGTTTCATAGAAATACTTGCATACTATATTTTGTCCTTAAAATGTCTTTTGGATGTCTTAAATGCACATTACGCTCTTTAACAGACTTGCAAATCGGATAACGGTCACTGGCATTATATTATGCTTCAAACAAAAAACAATAGATGATCTACACCTCGATAATTTAAACTGGCACTGTCCACCTAAGATGGCGCTAGACCCGGAATCAACACAACATAGATTAGCCGTAAAAAGAACGAATTAATATTTTTACAAAACATATAGAAATTAACTAAATTATGTGTTGTAAAGTAAAAATCACATTAATACCATCCGCTCAAGCCAAAATTCTTGCCCCACAAAAATTTTGGCGAGCAAGCAAAAAATGATATTATGTTTGTTAAGTGTCCGTGAAAAAGTTTAAAAAAGACAAAAAACGTCTAAAAAACGAAACCATCCATAGCATTCTTGCTGTTTTGTCTTTTACGTTGGCTATATTTTTCATTCTGTCAGCGTTTAACTTAGCCGCCGGAATTGGAGAAATTACTTATAATGGCCTCAAAAACATTCTTGGGCTAGGTTATTTTGTCCTGCCGCTTGCCCTAATAACACTAGCGGCCGCTTTCCTGAAAAATCGACACAACGAACTCAACTATTTTCGGCTGGGAGCGTCGGCCTTAATGTTTCTTTCTCTGCTCGGAATAATCAACTTAGTGGCTATAGGTAAAGGCGGTCTGGTGGGTAAATTGGTAGCCTGGCCTTTTTCAAAATTTTTTGGAACAACTACCAGCCTCGTCTTTTTAACAGCCATCGCGGTTATCTCAATTCTTGTATTGTTCGATACGGGCATTAATCTGGGAAAGGTGACTGAACTTATTAAAAAAATAGCTACCCGCAAAAAAACCGACCTTGAAGCAAGCAAGAAAAAACCGATAGAAGAAGTCGAGGCCATTATCGCTGGCGGTGAAGGAACCCTTGCTGAGAAAAATTCAGACAAAGACGGGGTCAACGTCAAAAAAACAGGTTTAAAAATAGAAAACGGAGATAAAAACCAAATTGATGAAGGAGAATTTATAGACAGAGCACCCTTTAAAAATCTTGGTATGAAATACGTGCCTATACCCGTAAGTCTGATTGAACAGGACCGAGGCAAACCTGGAGTCGGCGATATAAAAGCCAATGTAAATATTATAAAACGCACTTTGCAGAACTTCGGCATAGACGTAGAGATGGACGAAGTTACTATTGGCCCCTCCGTAACAAGATACGCTCTGAAACCGGCGGAAGGAGTAAAACTATCCAGAATTGTCGGTTTACAAAACGACCTAGCAATGTCTTTGGCGGCTCATCCAATAAGAATAGAGGCACCTATACCGGGTAAATCTCTTGTGGGTGTTGAGATACCGAACAAAACAAAAACCACTGTTGGTCTCGGTTCAATGGTCGCTTCAGAAGACTTTCAAAAATCCGACAAACCGCTCTTTATATCCATGGGAAAATCAATTGCCGGCAAATCTGTTTTTGGGAATCTGGGCAAAATGCCCCATCTTTTGATTGCTGGAGCTACCGGTTCCGGAAAATCAGTGTCAATTCATGCCATCATTACTTCTTTACTATACAGAAATTCTCCCGAAAATTTGAAATTTATTATGATAGACCCCAAACGAGTTGAACTAACTTTATATAACGGTATCCCCCACCTTTACGCACCCGTGATAACAGAGGCCAAAAAAGCTATTCTTGCTTTAAAATGGGCAGCAAAAGAAATGGATAGAAGATATGATATTTTGGAAGCGGAAAAAGTCAGGGATATAGATTCATATCACAAAAATATTTTGGAACCGGCAATCAAAAATTTGGAAAAGAAAAAAGAAAAAACGGATGAAGAAGCGGCCGAGGTTCCGGAACCAATGCCTTATATAGTGATAATTATTGATGAGTTGGCGGATATTATGTCGACTTATCCGCGAGAACTCGAGGCGGCAGTGGTAAGACTCGCCCAAATGAGTCGCGCCGTGGGAATTCATCTCATATTGTCCACCCAAAGACCGTCGGTAAACGTTATAACCGGTTTGATTAAGGCCAACATACCAGCGCGAGTGGCTCTGCAAGTGGCTTCTCAGGTAGACTCCCGAACCATTCTTGATTCTGGCGGAGCGGAAAAGCTTTTGGGCGCCGGCGACATGCTTTATTTGTCAGCGGAAATGTCAAAACCCGAACGTCTGCAATCACCCTTTATATCCGAAGGAGAAGTTAAAAAAGTTACAAAATTCATCAAAGACGCTTACGCCGATGAACTTATGGATCAAATCAGTCTAACCCAAGAAAACGGCCCTTCATCAATTCTCGAATCAATGGACGAAAAAAGTTTGTCTGATGACACCGAGGAAGATGACCTTTATGAGGCCGCCAGAGAAGAAATAATCAACTCACGAAAAGCGTCCACTTCTTACCTGCAAAGGAAATTATCTGTCGGTTACGCCAGAGCGGCAAGACTTATGGATATTCTCGAAGAACGAGGTGTGGTTGGACCCGCTCAAGGAGCCAAACCGAGAGAAATTCTCGTGGAACAAAAACCGGAAGATGAAACCAAAACCGTTTAATGCCAAGCCTTAATTTAAAAAGACTTCTAAAAATCGCGGCCTTCATAATTATATTTTGTGTAATAACTGGTTATTCCTATTACCAATCCAGAAACTTAATGGCCGGGCCAAAACTCGAAATAGAAAGCCCTGTAAATGGCGCTGTTATGGCCAGTTCCACCGCGCTTGTAACGGGGAAAACTCAAAACATTTCTTACGTAACCCTAAATGGCCGGCAGATATTCACCGACGAAAGTGGGAATTTTTCAATGAACATTCTTCTTCTCAAGGGGTATAATACGGTTACAGTATCGGCCAAGGATAAATTCGGCCGAAGCATTAGCAAATCAATTCAATTGATTTATAAATAACGTAAATTTCTAACGGGATGAAAACAAAAAAAACAAAACCTGACGAAGAAATCAAGACATTCGGCGCGGACATAGAAAGCACTGTCCGCCAAATTAAAACGAAATTTGGCGAAGATGCCATTATGAAACTCGGCGAAAAGCCAAAAGTTGATATTGATGCTATTCCAACGGGTTCTTTGGGTCTTGATCATGCTTTGGGCGTCGGCGGTCTGCCTCGCGGCCGGATTGTGGAAATTTTCGGCCCGGAATCAAGCGGCAAAACAACGCTTGCCCTTCACGTGGTAGCCGAAGCGCAAAAGAAAGGTGGCATATGCGCTTACGTTGACGCAGAACACGCTATGGATCCGGAATACTCAAAAAAACTTGGAGTAAAAATAGACGAGCTTTTAATC
The DNA here is from genome assembly GCA_964603405.1 of uncultured Candidatus Saccharibacteria bacterium. Lineage (GTDB taxonomy): Bacteria > Patescibacteriota > Minisyncoccia > Phycocordibacterales > DSPV01 > CAZRUK01. Next base: position 3,921 of record CAZRUK010000008.1, on the reverse strand, counting down.
TCTCAACCGGACACCGGCGAACAAGCCCTTGAAATTGTAGAATCACTTGTTCGTTCTGGAAAAATCGATGTGGTGGTAATTGATTCTGTGGCCGCCCTGACGCCAAAAGACGAAATCGAAGGAGATATGGGTCAACAACATATGGGCAAACAGGCCAGATTGATGTCGCAGGCTTTGCGCAAGCTTACAGCCATTGTCGCCAAATCAAAAACTATAGTGATTTTTATAAACCAAATTCGTATGCAAATCGGCGTAATGTTCGGCAATCCGGAAACAACACCGGGAGGAAAAGCCCTGAAATTTTACACTTCGGTGCGCATAGATGTAAGACGAATCGCTCAAATCAAAAAAGGTGACGAGGTTATGGGCGGCCGTGTCCGAGTGAAAGTGGTCAAAAATAAGGTGGCCGCGCCATTCAAACAAACCGAATTTGACTTAATGTATAACGAGGGCATATCGCGTGAAGGCGAGCTTATCGCTCTTGGCGAAAAATTCGGTATCATCACAAAATCTACCGGTGGCAGTTACGCTTACAAACCAGAAAAAGGAGAGGAAATAAAACTTGGCAGGGGCTACGATGCCACCCGTCAATTTCTAACACAAGATAAAAAAGTATCTGGGGAAATACTAAGAGGAATAAAAGAGAAGTTCAAAACACAATAGAAAGAGCCGCACCGACTTTGTCGATACGGCCTTGTTTCCAACACTATCTTAGGGTTTCTACCCTCTCCGCCTCAAGGCGGCTTTGAATCGCCGTCTCAAGCGCTATTCCTCTTATAGCTGCCTCCTTTGCTATTAGCTCTCGCACTTGCCTCGAACTCACTTTTTCATTCGAAGAATAGTACGATGCGATTTCTTCGAGGCTTCTTTCAGCCTCTACGGACAGTGTTAATGATTTAACCATTCTAAAAATTTATTTTACAGATTATTGCTTAAATAAGCAAATTCCGTTACAATACCCTTCATACTTTTTACTAAGCTCTAAATCTTAGCTTTAAACACTAAGCTTTTTGTCCATGTCTATACTGCAATACAACGAGGCCACAATTCACAAATTCATTATTTTAGACGGCGAACCATACGAAGTGCTGGAATCGCGCGTCTTCCGCATGCAACAGAGAAAACCTGTTAACGCAACCAAGTTAAGAAACGTCATTAACGGCAGAATAGTTCAGCATTCTTTTCAAGGATCCGACAAAGTGGAGGAAGCCGAGCTTGATGCAAAACAAATCAAATATCTTTACAGCAACAAGGGTGAACACTGGTTCTGTGAAGCCAGCGATCCATCAAAAAGATTTAAACTGGATGAAAATCTGCTCGGGTCGGGCATTAAATTCGTTAAAACCAATTCGTTGATTGATGCTGTTCTATTCAATGAACAAATAATCGGGGTAAAACTACCGATAAAAGTTGAACTTAAAGTAATCGAGGCCCCACCAGCTGTTAAAGGAGACACAGCCAAAGGCGGAACCAAGCAAATCAAGCTCGAAACGGGTGCCACGGTAAATGCCCCCCTTTTCATCAACGAAGGCGAAACTATACGCATAAACACCGCCACCGGAGAGTACGTCGAGAGGGCTAACTAATAACTTTAAACAAAACATCCCTCCGCCAAACGACGGAGGGATGTTTTGTTAATTCTTTAGAAATTAGCGCATTACGTAAGGCAACAAACCCATAAACCGGGCGCGTTTTACGGCTTGAGAAACTTTTTTTTGAGAAGCCACGGAAAGGCCTGTTCGCTTCCTTGATAAAAGCTTGCCGTGCGGGTTGAGATAATTTTTGAGAGTCTCCGTGTCTTTATAATCGAAAAAGTTTTGATTTATTTGAAAAGGCATTTTAATTTTATTAGCTTAGAAAGGAATGTCGTCGGCGTTAATTTCCTCGGTCGGATAATCTATTCCCGAACCGGAATTACCCCCATCTTTACCAACCGGTTTGCTTTTTGCAGGCCTTTCTCCCCCGCCACCACCGCCTCCGCCACCCTGGCCAGCTCGCGGGCCAAATTGAACCCTGTCGGCGACAATTTCGGTCCTATATTTTTTCTGACCGTCGGCCGCATCCCAACTTCTGGTCTGCATCCTGCCCTCAACAAAAGCATTGCTACCTTTCTTGAGGTATTGAGCTACCAATTCGGCTTGCCTGCCAAAAACCACGATATTATGAAAGTCCGTTGATTCTTGTTTGGCGCCCTCTTTGTTTTTCCAAATGCGGTTGGTGGCTAAAGAAAAAGAAGCAACTTGTATACCAGAAGGAAGAGATCTGAGTTCCGGATCCCGTGTCAAGTTGCCTATCACCATTGCTTTGTTTAAATACACAGTAGAAAATTTAAAATTAAAAAATCAAAATTTTATTCCACCACCAACTCTTCTATAGTTTTATCCAGTTCCGCTTCCGTCATCGTCGCCCTTTGCGCCACAGCTTCTTTGTCTTTTTCCTTAGGAAGATCAATCTTTGGTCTTTCAACCCTAGTTTTAAACAACGACTTAGGCGTAACGGGAATTTCCTTAGGGACAATAACCAAAATAAATCTTACGATATTTTTTATGGTCTCCAAGCCTTTTTTTATGTCCGCAAGCGAATCACCCGAAACTTCAAACTTGGTATAACCAAAATAAGCGGTTTGATGTTTTTCCCTCTTACCGCCCACGGATTTTTCTATTACATAGGCCAATTGCTTAATTCGAGGCAGTTCCTCAAAAAGAACTTTTGCCCCGTTTTTTTCCAAAACAGACCTCACGGAGGCAACTTCTTCGGCAATTTTTTCCTCAGGCACAACAACAGCCACAAGGTAACCAACCTCGTAAATCTTTGAATCGGCCTTAATACTTTGGTCGCTTTTTTCCGTCATTGGAGATGAGGTTATCATATCACGAAGCTGGTAGCAAGAAGAGCTCGCTAATGGGAAATATTGAAGAATTTAAGAGCATTTTCCACCAGTTGAGCTCTGACTTTCTCAAAATCCTCCCTTTTGATTTCGGCAATTCTCTTAACCACTTCGGAAACATAAACCGGTTCATTTCTTTTGCCCCGATAAGGCACGGGGGCGACGAAAGGACAGTCGGTTTCCGACATTATTCTGTCTAGAGGCGCGTTTTTTATGATTTCATCATAACTCCCAGCAAAAGTAATAACACCGGTAAAAGATAGGAAGTAACCCATGTCTAAAAATTCCTTCGCCTCTTCCCAAGAGCCGGCAAAAAAATGTGAGTTGCCACACACCTTTGAGTGTTCCTTCAATATCGACAACGCATCATGGTAAGCATTTCTAATGTGAAGCATTAGCGGTTTGTTTAAAAAATTAGCCAGCTCAATTTGGGAGATAAAAGCTTCCTCTTGTTTCTTTTTTGAATCGCCCTCAAGATGATAGTAATCGAGCCCGCACTCTCCTATTGCTAATACTTTCGGATTTTTCGCCATACTACGATATATCGTAGTGTCAAAAACTTCACCGCGGGAAGTAAACCCCTCTTTACTTCGAGCGGGGTCGAGAGGCTCTCCCAACTCCTTCTCGTCGTGAAAGGATTTACCGGTATGAATCGGGTGCAAACCAATAATGGCAAAAATTCCATCATGTTTCTCCGCAATCTCCACCGCTTTTTTGGAAGTATCCTTTTGTGTGCCAACACTTACCGCCCAAGTATCACTTTCAAGCGTTCGTTTAATCGTCTCCTCCCTATCTACGTCGTAAGCCGCAAAATTCAAATGGCCGTGAATATCAATATATTTCGGTTTTCTCATTGTTATAGCGATTTTAAAATTTTCTCATACATTTTAATAAGCGGTTCTTCGCCGTTATCGCGGACAAAAATAGCAAAACCGGGCCGGCTGTTAATTTCAAGAAGCCACAATTTCTCCGCTTCATCTTCTATAATATCAAAACCGGCAAAAACCACAGACAAACATTTAAAGATTGGCTTG
>CAZRUK010000007.1:0-23033 GCA_964603405.1 uncultured Candidatus Saccharibacteria bacterium | reverse complement strand
GTGACACATTCTACTTACTCAAAGCGGTTAGAAAGACTGGTTTTGATAAATTGTTGGGGGAACTGCTCAAGGATAAAGTTTATGTTGGAACAAGCGCGGGTGCCTCAATTATGGGTCCGACTATTGAATTCACTTCACATGCACCGAAGAATGCTCAGAAATCGGAATTGCAAGGGCTTGGTCTGTCGCCTTTTCTCATTAAGTGTCACTATAAAGACGAGAAGGAAATCGAATACAAACAAAAGCTGAAGACCTTAAAATATCCCGTGAGGTTCTTGCGCGATGGGCAAGGTATTTTGGTTGAGGGTGGTAATTATACTTTCTATGGAAATGGTCCCGAAGTTATGCTGAATTAGATATCTGCGAGATAAAACCCAATCTTTCAACTACACTTTGTATATAATCCCTATCAGTCAGCACCTGAATAACATCCTGAAAGGGACCCCCTAAAAATCAGTTCATTTTTATAAATTCCCGCCCTCGCTTCTTGTCCTGAACGAAGTCGAAGGATTTCGCCGCCTAAAATAATTTTTGCCCTTTAATTTATCCGGCAAGCAACTCTCTTTGGAATATTTTTCATAATCTTTTCCATAACCTAATTCTTTCATTAACTTTGTGGGAGCATTACGAATTTTCATAGGAATCGGTAGATTGCCAAATTTCCTGACATCCTCCTCTGCGGCCCGTAGAGCATCATACGCCGAGCGGTCTTTCTTAGCGGAAGCAAGATAAGCCACGCCATGCGCCAAATTTATAGCGCACTCCGGCAAACCGATTTTTTCCACCGCCTCAAAAATCTCATTAGCAACAACTAAAGCCGTGGGCTGAGCAAGGCCGATATCTTCAGAGGCAAAGACAACCATTCGGCGAGCAATGAATTTCGGGTCTTCCCCACCAAGAATCATTCGGGCCAGATAATAAATCGCCGCATCAGCATCGCTTGCGCGCATGCTTTTTATGAAAGCGCTTACGGTATCGTAGTGCTCATCGCCTTTTTTATCAAAACGCAAAAAAGCGTGCTGAAGAGTTTCGGCTAAAGTTTTCACATTTACTTTTCCGTAAAAATCTCGGGTGTTTTCCAAAACGGTAACGGCAATACGCGCGTCGCCGTGAGCCATTTCCACGAGCCAGTCTACCGACTTTTTGTCGAGTTTTATCTTTGTCCGCTTGACTATCGTTCTGATATCTTTATCGGAAAGCGAGTGCAGTACAAAGACTCGGCAACGCGACAAAAGTGGCGAAATAACTTCAAAACTTGGATTTTCCGTGGTGGCGCCGATAAGGGTCAGCTTGCCACTTTCCACATGAGGAAGAAGGTAATCTTGCTGGGCTTTGTTAAACCTGTGAATTTCATCCAAAAATAAAACCTTTGGCCGTTGGTCAAAAACCGTGTCGGATTCCTCTATAATCTTTTTAATATCGTCTTTCCCGGCGGAAACAGCAGACAATTCATAAAGTCTGGCATTCAGCGCCTTAGAGTAAATTTTGGCGAGAGTTGTCTTTCCTACTCCCGGCGGACCCCAAAGGATGAAAGAAAAAAGATGCTTGCCTTCTATGGCGGTCCTAATAGGTTTGCCTTTGCCGGCCAAATGTTCCTGACCGACAAATTCTTTGAGGTTCTTGGGGCGAATTTTTGAAGCCAGCGGTTCCATGACAATAGCTTACAGCTTTTAGCTTAAGGCTTAAAGCTTTAAAAAAACGTGTTGTATGATATTATCTCTGCAAAGGGTCTATAGTTTCAAAGGTAAAACGTCGGTCTCCAAAACCGAAGTTCCAGGTTCGATTCCTGGTGGACCCGCCATTAAAATACGGCTAAAGAAAAAAATAATCCGCCAGAGGGCGGATTATTTTTTAGCTTCCTTGTGCGGAACTCTCTTACGGCAATATTTGCAATACTTCGCAACTTCTATTTTGCGTTCCACTTTCTTTTTATTTTTGCTGCTCCAATAGTTAATCCTTTTGCATTTGGTGCAAGCAAGTTTAATCAATCTGTCCTGACTCATAAATTAATTGAAAATATAAAAATCAAAATAAAAAACGACTACATAAAGATTTAAAATGTAAAACAGATACTAACAGAAAAAGGGGCTTCTCGCAATAGCTAAATATAAATGCGCTTTATCAGAGGATTAATGCGAGTAACCGTTTCGTAATGGGAAGTTTCGCAAATATCCGCATGGTCCATTATGTTTACCTCTTCTTTACCGTTTTTCCCTATAACGATAACCTCTTCCCCTTCTTTAACCTCGGGTATATTCGTCACGTCAACAACAACCATGTCCATTGAAACTCGCCCCAAAACTCGAGCCTTTTTCCCATTAACGATTACCCTTCCAACACCCGACAAATGTCTGTCAAAACCGTGCCAATAACCAATGGGACAAACCGCTATTTTTGTATTTTTCTCAAATTTTTCCGTCAAATCGTATCCGATTCTTTCCCCGGCCGGAACCTCCTTAACTTCCGAGATAATTGTTTTCCAGGAAAGCGCGGGTTCCAATTTTATCTTATCTTTAATAAATTCCTCAACTGTCCGGGCCGGCCAGAAACCGTATAAACCAATACCCACACGCACCATATCAAAATGCGATTCAGGAAAAACCATAAGACCAGCTGTGGCCGCCGCATGAACAATCGGTTTAAAACCTTCTTTCTTGAAAGCGTTTATCCATTTTTCAAATTCATCCAACTGCCTTCTTGTATCTTGAGGAAAAGAAGGATTCTTGGCCGCCGCAAAATGCGTATATAATCCTTCCACGCTAGTTTGAGATTTGGGACTTAAAGTCTGGAGCTTTTTAAAAACAACAGGAAGTTCAGAAAGTAAAAATCCTTGGCGATGCATGCCGGTATCGACTTTGATATGAACCTTCACTTCCCCCGCCGATTTATCAGCCAAAAGATTATCGAGTTGAGAAAGACTAGAAATTGTAATGCTTATACCAGCTTCTTTTGCCGAACCGATATTTTCCGGTAAAGTATAACCCAAAACCAATATTTTAGATTTTATACCGGCGCTACGAAGAGCCAGCGCTTCAACAATGGAATCAACTCCCAAAAAATCCGCGCCGAGCTTCTCCATCTCAAGCGAGAAATCGACAAGGCCGTGACCGTAAGCGTTCGACTTTACCACCGCCATAAATTTAACTTTTTTGTCAGCGAGAGAACGCAAGATTTTATAATTATTCGACAGCGCCTTTCTGTCTATTTCAATCCACGTGCGCAAACCTTTTCTGTTTTCCGAAGTCATGAGATTATCCTAAATTATAAAGAGATTGTAGGCAAATATAAAAACCCTGCTTGCATCAAGCAAACAGGGGTGATGGCGGGAAAAAACCGCCTACGGAGTATCTGCGGAGATGGTCATAGTTGAACCTTTAGGCCAGTTGGCCAGTCTTTCGAGCAGAGCCAAAGTTGTTAACGCATCTTCAGAACTGGCAAAAGTTACCATCTCATCGAGTGAATTCTTGGACAGCGGGTCTTCATCTGTCCACCTGAGTTTCAGACGGCCCGATCCTGCGGGCAGTTTTTCAATTTCTTTTTTTGCTTCATCGTAGCTGGTTACCGTCATCTGTAATTGCTTCGTCATTTGGAGAACCTTTCTAAGTAAATAAAATAATGCAAAAATCAACCCCTGTCAACGGTTTGAGAAAATAAACAAATTCCCTCACCGGTATACGTCCGCAATATGATAAAATTTGTGAATGGCGAAAACCGATGAATTAAAAAAGTTGGAAGAAGAAATGACCGCGGCAGATTTGCCGCTCATGGAAGCAAACTTGGTTTTTGGTGAAGGCAGTCCGGACTGCAAAGTTTTGTTTATAGGCGAAGCTCCTGGCTTTAATGAAGATCGACTGAAAAGACCTTTTGTCGGGCGGGCGGGGAAACTTCTAGATTCGCTTATAGAAAACGTTGGTTGGAAACGCGCGGATGTTTATATTACCAATATTGTTAAACGCCGCCCGCCCGATAATCGCGACCCTCTGCCCGAAGAAATAGAGGCCTACAAACCATACTTAACGCGCCAAATTGAAATTATAAATCCGAAAATCATCGCCACTTTGGGAAGATTCTCAATGAATTATTTTTTGCCGTTGGCGAAAATCACCCGCGACCAAGGGAAAATTTTTAACGTTAACAACCGAACTATATATCCGCTCTTTCATCCGGAGGCCGCTCTGCGCTCTACGGAAACCCTCAAAGCTCTGAAAGAAAGTTTTAATCGCCTGCCGGAAATAATCTCCAAGGGAATATCCGATGAAACAGCAGAATCCATTCCGGCTTTCAATGCTAAGAAAAAAACCACGCCGCCGCAGGAAAGTTTGTTTTAAAAAAGAGGCGGCCACTTAAGTGGTCGCCCCGCGCATGAGAAAATTCTCAACATTCTGCGAGAACTGGGACTTCCTCGCTCAGAGAAGCCAACAGTTCCTCTACTGTTGAGAGCGACAACACAAGTTGTCGGCTATCTTCCCGCACCTTGTCTATCGGTTCGAGTTCGGTTTGCCCGGCCGAAATATCTTGAGCCAAATGAAGCACCGCTTCAGCTTGGCAAGAATCCTCGGTTGAACAGATAACTGTTCCATCCAGAGCAATCACTTGATTCCCGGAGAATCCCCAAGGCATAGGATGACTGAGAAGAGAATCCTCAATAAAACTCTTGAAGACCGTTCCAACACGGTCACCACTAGAAAAGAACTGTTCCATAATATTCTCCTTTCTCTTCAATCAAATCACAAAATTGCGAAGATGTAAAATGTGCAGTCTAAAAATAGGAAAAACGGCGTCTCCCGTAAGAAACGCCGTTGTGAACCAAAACAAAACCGATCTTCAGTTGGCCGCGATGTAGGCCATCACCTCGTCTCTCTTCGCAGGGAGAATCTTCTTCTCGCGAACAAAGAAACTCAGAGTTTCGCTGAGTCCCGATACAGCCAAGACTTTTTTGCCTTCGCGGTTCAGCTCATCAATTCCACCTTGTTCGCGGTCGTAGAGAACAAGAGTTGCAACCACTTGAAGCCCATTCGCTTCAATCGAACGAATCGCCTCTCGCTTGGTATCGGCTTTGGTGATAAGGTCGTCAACCAAGACAACCTTTCTACCCTTCTCAAATGAATCAAGGATATTAGAAGTAATCCTGCGACCACCCTCATCCTCAACCTTCTGGATACGCAAGTGTGGCTTGCGAACAGCTTTGGCGAAGGCTTTGCCGATGGGCTCGCCGGCTTTGGGAATACCAACGACGTAATCAAAGTCGAAAATACCTTCCCTGACGACGAGATCATGCAGAATGTCACCAGCCAGAACATACGCCCAATCCGGCAAATCTCTGATGTTGAGGTAGATGGGAGACAGTGGTGCATCAGGGTTTTTCTCATGGAGTTTCAACCGGAAAGCACCAAGCTTGATTTTGGCGAGGTCAAACAAACCCGCGCTGAACCGTTCTTTGAGGCCTTCAGAGATTTCCGCGGCAATCCGTTTTGCCGCTTCCACGGGCGACTCTGCTTTGGTAATCGGCCGTCCAATGACAAGCATGTCGGCCCCGGCTCTGATTGCTTCAGATGGAGTCATCGTCCTCTTCTGGTCATCAACCGGGTCACCAGATGATCTGATACCGGGCGTAACCCTTCCCAATCCGATAAGTTCTCTCTGTTTCCCGAGAATTTGGAGTTCCTGAGGAGAACAGATGACACCATCACAACCGGCAAGTTTGGCGTCACGCGCGAATTGAACCACTTTGGCCTTGCTCGGACTGCCAAAAATAAGATGGGCATTGTTTTCCTCGAGAGAGGTCAGAACTGTAACGGCAAGCACCTGGGACTCTCCTCTGTTCTGTATCGCAGATGCCATTGCTTCGATACCGGATGAGGTGTGAAGATTGAACATTTTGATACCCAGGCCGGCAACAGCTTTAGAGGCTGCGCCAACGGTATTTGGGATGTCGTTGAACTTCCCGTCCCAAAAGACCTGCTTGCCAAGGTACTGGAACAATTCCCAGATACATCCAGCATTTGCGCGAGCTGTTTGTAAATCAGGGATAATGATGGAAGCAAGCATCGATGTGATGAGCTCCAAACCGATCTTGAAACAACCAACAACGTCTTTCAGCGCCAAGACTAATTCGGTGGCCTTCTCCGGACTGTCTACGTCCAGAGCTACAATAATCCTATCTTTTGATAACATAGTTTGCCTTCCTTCGGTTTTTGGTTTTCAGGGAACAAATGAGCCAAACTTGAGTGTCCAGCTCTTTGGGCTGAAGGCTACAATAAACCATAGGGAAAGTCTAGAAATTTAAAACTGTGCGCCGGGAGGGACTCGCACCCCCGAAGGCCAATGGCCGCTGCGTTTACAGCGCAGTGTAATTGCTACTATACGACCGGCGCGTGCTTCCGACAATAATATTCTATAGACTTTAAGATTTCAAGCAGTAACTTCTTATCACCGTACCTAATATGCACTAAACCATACCGCATCTTTCGTCCATGTCGACTAAAGTCATCTCTAACATACGGTTTAGGAAAATTCTTTATTGGCACTTTAGTAATTCGACTCCAATACTTTATCAAATAACTTGTTTTTTGATCTTTATAACAATATAAATAAACCCTTAACTTTTTTTCATCAACCCTATACACCTCCCGCAAAAAATTCAAAAAAACCGATATCATTTTTGGGTCACTGTTAGCAAAATCAATGGTGTAATTCTTGCCATTTTTCCCTCCTTTATAGCCTTCAGCCCAATAAAGCATTGTTCCCATTGCATACAGCTCTCTCAATCTATGCGTAAGCACAATTCGCTTAAAAGATGGTTTTTTGTTCTTAAATCGCAACTCTTGTTCTTCTTGGAAACTGCGTCGCTTGAGTTCATGGTGACGCATAAAATAAACAACAGCATCAGCAGATATATGGAGAAACTCGGCAATACGACGCATGCTATAACCATCTTTATAATACAGCTTCTTCACCAACTGTAGTTTGTCATCCGATACCTTACCCATAACTAAATTATATTGCCAAAATTGTTGACATCAAAGTGAAAAACACACAAAACATTTAACTCTGACTAAAATGCGTTGGCATGAACCTTAAATTGACAAAAAACCTTGTTAGACTAATCTAATGCCAGAAAGGAAAACGATGTACACCGACAACCTAGATAAATTCCTGATAGACTTGCGAACCAAATTCCATCAGGCCAAACAGGAAGTCCTGCACATAAGCGAAATGTTAGATGAAGCGAAAGAAGCGGCGCTTTCTCTGGAACTTACGATAGATGTTTTGGAGAAAATAGCCGACGGAGGTCATTACCAAGATCCGGGTAAATACGGGCCAGCCTTCTACATTTTCGATTCAACCGGAAGACAAGTCTTACCGGAAGAGTGCGTGGGTGAAAATCACCCTTTTCTAAACAGGAAAGATTCCCTCATCAAACTGGCCGACGCAAGAACGGTTGCATGCCCGCACTGCGGCCGCCTGCAAATCGAGATAGTCAAATATCATCAGACTTTCGACTCTCCCGAGGGAGATGAGTGGGCCAAAGAATACTTCGCTGTTTGCGAAGAATGCCAAAAAACCTGGACCACAAGACCTCGCGAAGTTCGCGAAACGCGTTTTTAGGTAAACTCGCGCCACCACCCGGCCGTTTTGCAAAACGGCCGGGCTTTTTTTAATTACGAATCTCTACTTACTACTTACTAGATTCTCCGTCACTTCTGCCTCTTCAATAATCGCCCCCTTTCTCCCTTTTTTCACATCAAAAATCAGTTCGTTGTTTTTTATACCAACAGTAATCACACCACCGCGAAGCACCCCTCTGGAAATCATCATCGAGGCAATTGGCGTAAGAAGTTTGGACTGAATAAGCCGTTTCAGAGGTCGCGCGCCGTATTGCGGATTGTATCCCTCGCGAGCAAAGTAATCCATAACCGAAACATCCATAACTAATTGAATTTCTTTTGTTGCCAACCTGTCGCGGACCTGGCCGATCTGAATATCAACAATCTGCCTGATTGCTTCCGGACCCAGAATGTCAAAAATTATTATTTCATCCAGACGATTCAAAAATTCCGGCCTGAAAAATTCTTTCAGAGCATCATTAACCTTTCCTTTAACTTCTTCATAATTTGCCCGCGCGCCGGCATTGGCCACGAAACCGATTCGCTCCATCTTGTCTATATACTGCGCACCGATATTGGAAGTCAGAATGATAATCGAGTTCTTGAAATTAACCACTCTGCCTTTGGCGTCCGTCAGTCTGCCATTATCAAGAATTTGCAAAAGAATGTTGAAAACTTCAGGGTGGGCTTTTTCTATTTCATCGAAAAGAATCACCGAGTAAGGTCTGTGGCGAATCGTTTCGGTAAAAGTTCCACCCTCATCATATCCAACGTAGCCCGGCGGCGCTCCAATAAGTTTTGAGATGGCGTGCTTTTCCATAAACTCCGACATATCTACGCGAATAAGAGCTTTTTCGTCGTTAAACATAAACTCTGCCAAAGCTTTGGTAAGTTCCGTTTTGCCGACACCGGTAGGGCCAAGAAACATGAAGGAGCCGACTGGTTTGTTCGGGTCGGAAATGCCTGCTCGCGAACGCTTAACGGCGTCGGCTATTCTTTTGACCGCTTCGTCCTGACCAACAATTCTCCTTTTCAAATCGTCTTCCATACGATTGAGTTTAGCCGCTTCCGCCTCAAGCATTCTATTAACCGGAATGCCCGTCCAACGGGAAACCACGTTAGCAACATCATTTTCCGTAATATCTTCCTTAAGCAAACGGCGCGAACCTTGGAGACGTTTTAATCTGCGAAGTTTGGCATCTAGTTCTTTTTCCAAAGTCGGAATATCTCCATAGCGAATTTCCGCCGCCCGAGACAAATCCGCTCTGGTAACAGCGGCTTCAGCTTCCAGGCGAACATTCTCAAGCTTTTTCTTTATATCTTTTATCTCAACTAAGGTTTCTTTCTCGTTTTTCCACTTAAGTTCTATTTCCTCGATTTCTTCCTTGAGATCGGCCACTTCTTTTTCTATCTGTTTTATTCTGCTTTTAACTTTCTTGTTTTCCCCTTTTTCCTTCTTAAGAGCTTCTCTTTCAATCTCCAACTTCATAATTTTATTGTGGGCATCTTCAAGAATGGGGGGCTTGCTCTGCAGAGAAATTTTGAGCGAGGAAGCGGCCTCGTCAATAAGATCTACCGCCTTGTCCGGCAAAAACCTGTCAGTGATATAACGGGAACTCAAATTAACCGAGGCAACTATGGCATCATCGGTGATGCGAACACCGTGGAAAAGTTCATATTTTTCTTTGAGGCCTCGCATTATGGTAACGGCGTCTTCAGTAGACGGTTCGGATACATAAACCGGTTGGAACCTTCTTGTCAGGGCCGGATCTTTTTCTATGTGTTTTTGGTATTCCTTCAATGTGGTAGCGCCAATAGCCCGAAGTTCGCCGCGCGCCAGAGCCGGCTTCAACATATTGGAAGCATCCATGGAACCCTCAGCTGCGCCCGCACCCACGATGGTGTGAATTTCATCAATAAAAAGTATGAACTGGCCCTCGGAACGCTCGATTTCTTTCATAATGTTTTTGAGTCTTTCTTCAAACTCGCCTCGGTATTTTGTTCCGGCAATCAAAAGTCCCAAATCAAGAGACACCAAATCTTTATTTTTAAGCGATTCGGGTATATCACCAGAAGCAATTCTTTGAGCCAACCCCTCCACGATAGCAGTTTTGCCGACACCGGCCTCGCCTATCAAAATAGGATTATTTTTTGTGCGTCTGGAAAGAATCTGAATGATACGGGTAATTTCCTGATCGCGGCCGATGACCGGATCAAGTTTATTTTCACGAGCAAGTTTTGTAAGGCTTCTGGTGTATTTGGAAATTGACCTGAATTTTTTAGGTTGATTAACATCGGTTACTTTAGAAGTCCTCAATTCTTCCAAAACTCGCAAAACCGCGTCTTTGCTGATTTTAAAACGCGATAAAATTTCTCCGGCTTGGCTGTGAACATCAAGCAAGGATATAAAAAGATGTTCGGTGGAAATAAACTCATCTTTCAAACTATTCGCCACTCTGGCGGAATTTTCAATCGTTTGGGCAAGTTCCGGCGTAAGATAAATTTGATATGAGGGAACCAAAACAGGGTTCGCTGACGGACCTTCTATAGACTCCAAAAGAGAGTCCATCAACAAGACAGAGTCCACTTCCAATCTATCCAAAATAGCGGTAACCATGCTCTCCTCCTGGAGAACCAAAGCAGCCAAAAGATGCACGGGATTAACGTGGTTTTGACCCCTTTCTATAGCCAACTCATGCGAACGCCTTATGGCTTCTTTGGCTTTGGTTGTGAAATTTTGAAATGGCGGCATATTAATATTTGAGTGTAAAATACTCTACTAGATAATTGAGCTTCTGTCAATTAAAATTATTCTCCCTTGAGAGAATTCGTGTAAGCCGAGAAGGTCCCGCTTATACTATTTGAAGGCAAAATTTTGCTTCCCTCATAACCTTCGGCCTTGAAACCAATAGTCTGACCAGTCAGATTTATTACCAATCCGGGGAAGTTTGATTTGCCGGAAAAATTAACAAAAATTTCACTTATCGATTTAGTAGGAGTGGTAGTGGAAATACCACCCGATCTGGACTCGGACAAGCTGGAAACCATTCCCTCAACAACAACACTTCCCTCTTTGCCTCCAAGCAGTATTACCGACTGGCCGAGTTTAACACCGTCGGAATCCCCGAGCGGAACAAATTGCAAAGAAATAGGTTCTTCAGAAACAATTTCATAAACTAAAAGACCTCGGACACCATCATCGTAAACAAGTCTGACTGGATAAGTACTACCATCATAAAGTTCTATGGCATAAGCCGCGTCTTGATTCAGCAACGGTTTGTAAACAACAACTAAGCCGTTTTTATCGACAACAACGCCCATAGCGATAACCCACGGCTCGGACTCGCCGACTGAAGACTGTGAAATAAATTTAACTAAAGCGGGCTCGTTCTTTTCTACGGCCTTTACGATTTGATCATCTTCTTTAACAACAATGGTTTCTTTCGTTATAACAGTCGACGCTGTTTGGTTTTTTTCCGGAACTTGAACAACCTGTTCTATCGTTCTTTCAACCACACGGTTAATGGTCTGGGTCACAGCGGGAGGCGCCTGTTCCAGAAGCGTGGCCGTAATAATTCCGGTGGCAATAGAAGTTACGAAACTTGCCAGAAGCGCCACCAAAATAACCTGCTGTTTGTTAAGATTGTCCATTCCGCTATTTTAAAATATTGGCCGCGAAAAGCAAGACAAACTAAGCCGAATTCAAAAAACCGGATTTGTATAACTCAGTCAGAACGCGGATTGCATAATCAAGTTCCGTCTTTTTGGTATTTCTGACAAAAGAGAAACGAAGCGAAGATTTTCCGTAAAGTTGTTTGCCCAGAGCGGCAATTACATAAGAACCTTCTTGACTCCCTCGACAAGCGCTTTTTGATGAACAATAAATACCCTTTGCCGAAAGTCTTATTACGGCCAAATCGGCGTTTATGCCCGGCAAAGAAATATTAGCGATATTCGGCAAACCATTGTCCAGCGATGAATTCATAATCGCCTCCGGAATATTTTTTCTTATCTGTTCCAAAAAATGTTTTTTCAAATTGCCAACCTTAATTTTGTCTTTTTTTCGACGAGCGGCGGCCAGAATAAACGACTCGGCTAGACCAGCGATAAGTGGCACATTCTCCGTACCAGATCGAAGCGATTTCTCTTGGCCGCCGCCAAAAATAATCGGCGCCAAGTTGATCCGAGAAGAAATATACAAACAACCAACCCCCTTTGGTCCGTAAATTTTATGACCGTCAAAAGAAATGATATCCGCGCCGAGAGTTTCTTTGTTTACATCGAGATAAAGAGGCGCTTGGCACGCATCAACATGGAAAATGGGTCTTATTTTATTTCCCGCCAATTTCAAAATTTTGGAAATTTTATGAATTGGCTCAATAACCCCGATTTCATTATTGGCATAATGAATCGAGACTAAAACCGTGTTGGGACGTATTTTTTTAAAAACATTCTCCGCAAACACTTCTCCTTCCTCATTTGGTAAAACGTAATCAACAGAAACTCCCAAGCT
This sequence comes from uncultured Candidatus Saccharibacteria bacterium, assembly GCA_964603405.1. GTDB lineage: Bacteria > Patescibacteriota > Minisyncoccia > Phycocordibacterales > DSPV01 > CAZRUK01. Next base: position 10,913 of record CAZRUK010000007.1, on the reverse strand, counting down.
CTCGAGGTGTTTAAAACTTTCAATAACAGACGAATGTTCTATGGCAGTAGTTATCATGTGCATTTCTGGATAAGACAGTTTCTTTGCCAACGAGGCTGCCACGCCCAAAATCGCAATGTTGTTGGATTCTGTCCCGCCCGAAGTAAAAATGATTTCTGCCGGTTTGCAATTTACAACTCCTGCAATGGTTTCCCGCGACTTATCAAGAGTTTTTTTGGCAAAAACACCGGCCGCATGCTGAGAACCAGCGTTGCCATAAACATTTTTCATACACCAAAAAACTTCTTTCAAAACAGCCGGATCTACGGGCGTGGTTGATACATTGTCTAAATAAACGTTCTTCATGGCCAATACTATGCCATATAAAACAGAAAGTGGTAAGCGATAAATAAAAAACCCAGCGCCTGAGTTTTACAAAGCGCCGGGTTCGCGAATGAATAAGCGTTTCATCGCTTTCGGGATAAAAACCCCATAACAACATTAACAATTTCAGAAGGGCTAAACACTTCCCTTGGCCTCACTCCCCAAGTCATGAGTATTGAATCCACACCATTAGAGATGGGACCATCGCTTACGACAAAACCCATAGTCGGAACTTCCAGAGCACGGGCGGCCGCGAGCTGAGCAATCGCATCGCTGTAATGTCCGGTTTGACACACGATAAAAACCGCTAGAACCGAACGGCGGATAGCTAAAACATCATTGGAAAGATTTGCGGATTGAGAAAGATTTCCAGCAACCGCGCCGGGAGGCAAAATTATCACAAATCTTCCCGCCAACCGCTCTTCAAACTCAAGAAGAAACCTCTCGATGACACTCACTGCCCTTTTATGAGGAGGGCGATCAAAACCGACATAGACAGCCGGCTTTCCGTTGGAAAGTTTTATTCGGGAATTCTTCATATGTTATTTCACAAAGAACTTTTTCCGTTGTCTTTCGCACTTCGGACTACCGAAACGAAAGCCAGCTCTCCGATGGAGAGCTGGCTTGTATTTACTTCTTCAAATCCGAGAATTAAACACGAGCTAAATCTCCACCGCCCGATAGCGTAATAATAATGATGCCAATAATGGAAATCTGCTTTGTCATTGAAAATAAAAGTAGCACTCTCGAATCCAAAAAGCAATTCTGGATAAAAAGACCCAATCGTTGTATAATCTCCCAATCGTGTCAAATATGTTTAACACAGATATTGTGCTGGTTTTTCTTTTGGCGATTATTGTAGCCATAACAATATGGATAGCTTTTTTAGACACGAAATTAAGAAGGGCTCTTCGAGGAAAATCTGGGAACATCGATGAGTGCATACGCTCCCTTGATAAAGACATAAGGGAAATAAAAAATTTCCGGGGGGAAATTGAGACTTACCTCGTCACAGTGGAAAAAAGACTCAAATCAAGCGTTCAAGGAATTGGCACAATCAGGTTCAATGCTTTTGACAGCGCGGCCCAAGGAGGGAACCAAAGTTTCGCCTCAGCATTCCTTGATGAAAACAGAAACGGAGTTGTAATATCGGGCATACACGCAAGAGGGTTCGTTGGCATTTACGCCAAGCCCATAGAAAAAGGGACATCAAAGCATGATTTATCGGACGAAGAAAAGCAAGCGATAAACAAAGCTTTGGGAAATATGATTGGCGGTAAACAGATGACAGATAATAAAAATGAAATCGCAAAAGCAAGAAAAGAATAATGAGCAAGAAAGAGCGCCGATCGTCGTGGTTGCGGGGCACATTGATCATGGCAAATCAACGCTTCTTGATTACATTAGAAAAACTAATACTACCGAGGAAGAAGCCGGGGGCATCACTCAGCATATAAGCGCTTACGAAGTCGTCCATAAAGATTCTGTCGGTAAAGAACACAAAATTACTTTTCTCGACACTCCGGGCCATGCGGCTTTCTGCGGCATTCGCGAGCGCGGCGTAGCGGCGGCTGATATCGCAATCCTGGTCGTTTCAGCGGAAGACGGGGTCAAACCACAAACTCTCGAAGCTTTAAATTGCATAAAAAAATCCGGCATTTCCTACATCATAGCCATAAATAAAATAGATAAAACCAAAGATGGCGGGGAAAAAATCAAACAAAATCTGGCTGAAAACGAAATTTACGTTGAGGGCTACGGAGGCGATATTCCTTGTGTGGCAATTTCCGCCCTAACCGGACAAAATATGGGAGAACTGCTTGATATGATAATTTTAGTGGCCGAAATGCATGAAATCAAAGGAGACAAAGCAAAGAGCGCCGAGGGTATTATCGTAGAATCATTCGTAGATTCCAAAAGAGGCGTTGAGGCAACAGCGGTTATTAAAAATGGCACGTTAAAAATCGGGGATTTCATGGTTGCCGGGGACGCGTGGTGCCCGATTAGAAACATAGAAAATTTCGCCGGAGAAAAAATTAAAGAGGCGATCTGCGGACAGCCAGTTGGCATAGTCGGCTGGTCAAAAACGCCCGTGGCCGGTTCGTTCTTTAAAATAGTAAAATCAAAAAAAGAAGCCGAGAAAGAAGTATCGGGTTTTTCGATGAAGGAACAAGAACAAAGCCCCGCAGAACAAAAAAATGAGAATCTAAAGGCAATAAACTTGATTGTAAAAGCCGATACAGCCGGCTCTGTAGAAGCCATACTGAGCGAAATAAAAAAAATAAAAACCGAAGGAATTGTTTTAAAAGTGATAGATTCGGGAATAGGCACTATAAACGAGGGCGATGTTAAACTGGTGGGAACCACTACCCTGCCGATAGTTATAGGATTCAATGTCAAAGCCGATAGCCGGGCAAAATCTTTCGCTCTTAGAAACAAAATTCCTATCGAAACCTTCGATATAATATACAGACTAACCGAATTTTTATCGCAAGAAGCCGAAAAACATCGACCAGCTAAAGAAACCGAGCAAACGGAAGGTTCGGCAAAAATTCTAAAGATATTCGACTCAAATAAAGGCAAGTATATTATCGGCGGACGAGTAGAAAAAGGAATTTTAAAAACCGGTGATCAAATAAAACTTCTTAGAAGGGAGAAAGAAATCGGCCGGGGTAAAATTAAAAATCTGCAACAGCAAAAAGCCAGAGTGGAAGAAGTTAAAACTGGAGTAGAATTCGGAGCAATGGTGGAAACCAGCGCGGAACCAGTTCCTCAAGACTTGATTGAAAGTTATATCGTAACTAGAGATAAATAATGTCTTACAAAAAAGACAGACTTGTTTCCCTTTTGGCGCATCTTGCAGCCCAATTTTTGAACAAGGAAGCCGCTAAAGACTCGATGATTACTGTGACTGGAGTAAATCTTTCTGAAAACAACGAGAGCGCTAATATCTTATTTACAGTTTTTCCCGAAAATAAAGAACGAAGCGCTTTGGGTTTTACCCAAAGACACACTTCCGATTTTCGCGAATTTATAAAAGAAAAATCTCGTCTTGGAAAAATTCCGCGCATAGAATTCAAACTGGATTTGGGAGAAAAACATCGCCAGAAAATTGACGAGCTCATTAATAAAAATATACAATCTGAATAAACATATAGAGGGCCTGGTAGCCAAGTGGTAAGGCAAAGGTCTGCAAAACCTTTATACGGGGGTTCAATTCCCCCCCAGGCCTCAAGAAAATTGCGCGAGCAATTTTCGGGGTGCCCGGGTGACGGAACTGGTATACGTAGTCGACTTAAAATCGGCGGCCGTAAGGCATGTGGGTTCGATTCCCACCCCGGGCAAAATCGAGCAGAGAGAGATTTTGGCCGGGGAGAAACTCGCTTGCGCGAGTTTCGTTGGAAATCGAACGGCGTAGCGATGTTTTGCGAGTAATCGACGAGTAAAACCGCGAGCCGGTGCCCAGGCCGAGGAGGTGGAAACCGACGAGGCCGAGGGAGATTCCCACCCCGGGCAAAATAAAACCGAGCGGGACAAGGCCACAGCAAAAAATTTCTAAACAGCTAGCTTAAGGGCTCGTTTGTATTCGTAAATTAAAAGTGATAATATTTTGTACGATATATCGTACAAAATGCCCCACGTTTCAAAGAAGAAACCTGACGGAAAAACCGAAGAAAAATTAACTTTCTATTTAAAGGAAGCTTTTTCTGATTATCCGTCGAAATTTAGGAAATCAGCGTTGGAGGAATTACTTACAAATACGGAAAAAATAATGCTGGCGAAAAGGATGCTTCTGGTATTGTTTATTAAACAAGGAGTGAGTACTCACAAAATCAGCTCTGCGCTAAAAATGAGTCCTTCGACCGTAGCGAAATTTGAAGTAAGATATTCTCAAAATAAATTTTCAAACACCGCAAGATGGATAAAGAACTCCAGAGTTGAGCAAAAAATAATTAAGCCACTACTCGAACTTATATCCATCCCGTTTGAAGCTCGTAAAAAATCAACTTATCGGATATTTAATGAGTAGAATTCACAACAATTCATTTATTTTATTTATCAATTTGTACGATATATCGTACAAATTGATAAATATTAAATATTTAAGTATTATTGACACCATCGTTGAAAGAACAAATAGTTTACGGTTACAAAAATTTGACCGCCCATAGCTCAGTTTGGTAGAGCAGTCGCCTCTTAAGCGATTGGTCGTAGGTTCGAGTCCTACTGGGCGGATAAGATTTCGTAGAACAAGATGCCTATTGATTTTTTTAAAGAAATTGTCTCACGTTTCAACGAAATCGGAGCTATAGCACCGAGCTCAAAGTGTTTGGCAAGGCGAATGACGTCTGAAATTGTTCCCAAGGAACAAATGGTTGTGATAGAACTTGGTCCTGGCTCCGGAATTTTTACACGGGCCATTCTAGAAAAATTACCACTAACCGGCCAACTAATTGCTGTAGAAATAAACCAAAGATTAGCTGAACAACTCAAAACAAACATCCCCGATCCTCGGCTAAAAGTAATTGTGGGAAACGCAACAACACTTGGCAAATACCTTCTGGAAAACGGCACCAAGAAAGCCGATTACGTAATTTCCGGTTTACCTCTCGGAAACTTCGCTAAAGAAGAATCTGCGGCTGTTCTGAGAGAAATCAAAAATATTTTGTCGGAAAATGGTCTTTATTTTCAGTTTCAATATTTCCTTGCCAACCTAGGCCAAGTGAAAAAATTTTTTCCAAACGTCTCGCTTTCCTTTGAACTTTTCAATATTCCGCCAGCCTTCGTTTATAAATGTTCCAACAAAACTAAAGAAGCTTTTTAAATTTCGATTGTTGCTGTAAGCTGTTTATTAACGGGCGGGTGGTGAAATTGGCAGACACGCTACCCTTAGGAGGTAGTGCCGCAAGGCATGGAGGTTCAAGTCCTCTCCCGCCCATCCTAGAGCACAAAACCCCGAAAGGGGTTTTTGCTTGGATGGCGGAGAGAAAACAAACTGCTTTGTTTTCGTGAGGACTTGAAGCCCGGAGCGGTGCGCGAGTTTTGCGAAGCAAAGACGGGCGCCGCGAGGGCGGGCTGGACAAAATTTCCGTCAGGAAATTTATGGCTAGCCAAGTCCTCTCCCGCCCACAGGAGCAAAGCGACGAGGACAGGTCGCATTTTTTGCGAAGCAAAAGGAGAAAGGACTTGAAGCCCGATTAAGCGAAACAATATTCGGATCCCCCGCCCACAAACATTTGACTAATTGTAGTCAATGAATTATCTTCTGTTATCAGAACACAGAAAGGATATAGATGAACATACTACTTGTTGACGACAGCGACCTTTTCAGAAAAGCTTTGGAACGAGTGCTGGCTCGAGTGCTTGAACATAATGTCTGGGCTGTATCAAATCTGGAAGACGCAAGAAACGCCCTCATTAACGGAAGTTTTGATGTCCTCATCACAGACACCGAAATGCCCACTGGCTGGGAGGGGCCAACGCTCATAAAATTGGCTCAAGAGGAAAAACCCAACGTTCTTTGTATTCTCATGAGCGGCAACCTCGACAACAGGGCGAAGGCCGACGAACTCGGTGTAACCTTCCTCCCCAAACCATTCGCACTGGCCGAATTGAAAGAGGCTCTGAAAACCTGAGTCAGAAAATACTGCCCCGCCTTTCCTTCGGAAAGGCGGGGCTCAATTTTTACATCCAAAACCCATAGTGCCAGTTGACTAAATCCAGTTTTTATGATAGTGTCCGAAACGGATTTGAACTTTGACGTATGTGAATATTGTCAACGTCCAAAACGGCAAAAACTCAACAAAAACAGAAAGGATTCGGTATGGACACAAATAACAATAAGGTAACTCCCCCAACACCAGAACAAGAACAAGCTAGTTTTAGGAAATTCAAGCGATGGGCAATCGGCGTAAACGCTGGTCTTTTGATTCTTGCCATCCTCTTTTTCTTCCTGGCTATCTGGCTGGGAATAAAATCAGCGATAGTCGGTGGCTTGCTCCTGTTAGTTCAGGCGCTTTATGCCGGGACATCACTCGAGATCGTCAGCCCGATTGAAAGAGGGGTAATGCTGTTTTTTGGCAAACCTCTGTTCAATGTTACATCTGGACTCAAATATGTTCCCTGGATGTTCTGCTCGCTTTATACAGAAAGTTTGAACTGGCGAGAACAAGAAATACCGGGGGAACCCGAACAAATTTGGAGAGGAGAAGGTAGTCCTCCGGAAGGGAAAATTCCTCCAATCAGGGTTAATCACAAGGGTGTAAACGTCGGGGCAAAAACTTCAAGGGGTGCCAATGACGAACGACAAGACGACGCTCTTGAGAGATCAATCACGTCGGAACCTTCAGCTATGGCCCGTTATCGAGTCACTGATCCGATGAGATTTCTGCTTGCCATGGGCGGGGACAGGTTGGAGGCGGAACGCCAAATCAACGACCTTGTCGTGTCAGCAATCCTCGAAGAATTCCCCAAATACACATTCCGGGGAACACAAGAGAGACTTGAGAAGACAAACGAAAAACTTCTCAGTGATGTTGTAACTCTTGTCAAGGATTGGGGACTCGAAGTGGATCGTGTTCGTATAACGGTCTTCCACCCTACCAAAAGGGTAAACGAAGGTTTGTCCGATGCGGCAAAAGCTCAAACCGACATTCAGAAGGAAGAAGCCCTGGCTAAAGCAGTCCAAATCAAGGGTGAAGGCGAGGGTAAATATGCCTTCAACAAAGCCAGTGGCGAAGCCAAAGCGGTAGAAACAATGGCTCATGCTGAACGCACTAGACTCCAAGAGGAGGGTTCTGGCAGGGCTTTTGCCAGACAGGCTGAAATGGATGCGGAAACCGTTGCGCTTGATGCCAGACGCTGGGCGCTTGGCGTAGGAGGTAGCGACGTTATGGGCTATGAAGTCGGAAAGCGAGTTGCCGAAAAAGCCGACCACACCTTCTTTGTTGACGGTGATGGTATAGCTAGCGTTGTTGGTACAGCCTCAGCAATCATTAAAGAAGCTCGGGGCAAGAAAACAGAAAAACCGAACCAGGAGACCGTATGAACGTGTTTCTCTTTGTTGTAATAGCCATACTCACAATTGCGGCTATTTGTCTGTTTGCCAAGGTAATTAGCAAAACATCCATAATCAGTTCATTCCTTCCAGGAAGAACCGGATCAACCGCTCCAAGCGGGTGGAAATTATCGGATCACAAGCAGTTGTTCACCTGGCTCGGGGTTTTGGCGGGAGTTGCTGTTGTAGCAATCTTCTGGAAACCGATCCTCAACGCTCTGTTCCCCGCTCTGTCTACGGCATACCATGCCACGGATGGACTCGGAACAATGACGTGGTTTATCGGCCTGACGATGGTTGTGATGGCGGCGACGTTTGCCGCCAAGAAAGTCCGAGAGAGCAAGGAGTGGTGGATTACGTATATCGTCATCCTCGCTTCCCTGTTCATCATCGCAGGAATCCTCAAGGGTTTCGACGACCGCCTCGGGCTGACTCTGATCGACCTGATGGGATCGGCCAAGTTTTGGCTAGTCATCGGGGTTACAGCATGTGTCTGGGTGTATTACAAATACCCATCTCACAAAGGACTGAAGCGGGCAATGCTTGCTTTGATTCTAGTCATCATCTTCTGGATTATTCCGGGAGCGATTGGCTCAAACCCCAAAGTGCGAGCCATAAAGGTCTTGAACACCGACATCGGCAGGAGCCATGCCGAACACGCCAAAGAAGTAGCCGTTTACGAAACAGACCAGCTCCGATGGCTATACAACGTTGAAATCCCGGCGGGTTTCGACAAGTATGGACGTTTCCTAAGCCAGAAAGTCACCAACGACTTGTCCTTCATCAAGCTGGACAACAGAGATTGCCGCTTGGTAATAAGGGACAGGGCGACTGGAGACTGCAGCTTCTTTGAAGGCAGTATGCGGGCCATCAACATTTGGCGCGGATACTGGCGCGATGAAAAAGGCGGTAAACTCGGCTGGTTTGAACTCAAGGACCGCGGATACCCCTACATGGGCCATTTCCGAATGGTAATCGCTCACGAAGAAACCGGAGACGCTTTCCCGGGCTACGTTAGATCAAAAACGCGGAGGGAGCTGGACCAGCTCGCCTCGCGAAACCTGCAGTAATAGTTTAGTTCTTTGTAATACCAAAACGCCCTCTGTCGAAGACAGAGGGCGTTTTTTCAATCTATCTTTAATCTAGCCCAGAATCTGGAGCACGGTCGCTTGAAGCAACCTGATTATCCCGAAAACCGATACGATGATTGTTAAACCAACAATTCCCCAAATAAGATGCTGCTTACCTGTTTCTCTTTGGGCCGGATTATCCGAAGCAGCGATAAACTCGACAACTCCCCACAAGAAGACTATCGTCGCTACCGCAACCAGAAGAATGATAAGGGGATCGATTATATACTGGGAAATTCTGTCAATCATTGGCTATCGGGACAACACGTCCCAGAAAAATGAACTAATCTAAAATGACTAGAAGGTGATCAACGGGTCAACAGTGTCAAGACCTGCTGTATCGAGCGCAACTGTATTCCTGACGATGTTTACCAAACCCCAGACTGAAAGCATAAGAAAGATTCCAACAACACCCCAAAGAATGAGGCTTCGGCCGGTCTTTCTTGCTTCCTCGTCGCCAGCATTCAAGACAAACTTGAAAATACCCCACACAACGATAAATACGGCGATAGCAATGAGTATCGGGAAGGCAAGGTTAATCAAATATGTTACAAAAGCACCGACATCATCAAGGCTTTCAACTGTCTGTTGAGCGAACGCCACTATAGGCAATAAGCCAACCAGCGTTCCAATTGCAATTTTCTTCATTTTTATAATTTATTAATAATAACTAATAATAATTGATTTTGGTTAAAATTAACCGACCATTTGAAAACTGTTTTAAGCTTTCCTTATAAGGATACTACAACAAATATAGCTTTAAAAGAGGGTTGTGGATAAGACCTAACTGAAAAATACGGCTTTGGAGCCGTATTTTTCAGTTACAAATTTTCAATTTTCAATAGTTAATTTCTCTCCTCGAGAGATTCCTCGCAGGGAAACAATGAACTTCCAGTATCTCGCCCACCCGCCGAAAGAGACATCCCCAGAATCATTACCCTCCCCTTAATTCCGAATTAATTATATTCTCCGCTCCGCCGGGAGAGGTTAGATCTCCCTCCTCAAAGAACGTGTGGGCTACAATAGAAACCACGCCCCAAATGGAAACCATTATCATAATGCCGACAATTCCCCAAGTAATCATTTTTACGGCGTCGGCTTTATTAGCCCCCTCGGCGCCGGCAATGAAATACTTGAAGACAGCGTAAGCGGTAAAGAAAACAGCAAAACCGATGAAAAGACTGATAAACGTGTTTAATAAACCCACGGCTTTATCCACCACCGCGCTGAAAGTGGCGGCATCAGCAGAAATAGGAACTAGGAATAATGAAGTAAGAATTATGGGAAAAAGGAAAAACCCTTTTAGAACATTAAATTTTGTAACAAACTTCTTCATAATTCATAATTCCTAACTCATAACTCATATTTCACCTAACTTCCCACCACCAAACTTAGCGTCTCCGTAACCATCTCGGCGAGAAGCCATGCGCCGAGGACTATAGCCGACCCGATGGCCGTGTATAAAATCATACTTTTCGCCTGCTTTAACTTTTCCGGATTGCCCCGCGCTGTGGCAAACATTACGCCGGAAAGCACTAAAAACAAGACCATAACGGGCACCAATACCCTGATTAAGGCGGCGGCGGCAGTCTCCACGTATTGATTCAAGGAAGTGACGTTGACGGGATTTTTGATGAGAGCTTCAGCAGACATAGGAATTAGGAATAATGAAGTAAGAATTATGAATGAAAACAAAACAAAAAAGACTAAGGTGGTTCCTATTTTCATTTTTCTATTTCCATAATTCATAACTCATAATTCATTCTTCATAACTTTTTGGGAGTCCGACTCCCAAAAAGTTATTTTTTTCGACTTTCAGAATTGGCAATTGTTTCATTGAAAATTTATTGAAAATTGGTAATTGAAAATTGAAAATTATATTCTATCCTCCTAGCGTCGTCTTTATTAAATTAGCGAATGCCCAAGCGCCAAGAACCACGCCCGCGCCGACAAACGTATACATAAGCGCCCGCTTGGCAAGCTTCAATTGCTCCGGATTACCCCTCGCAGTGATAAACATCAGGCCGGAAACGATGAAGAAGACAACGATAAGCGGTGTAAGAAATCTAACCAAAAGATCGGCGATTTTGGCGGCAAAACCCGTAACATCCGTTACGTCTCCCAACGGATTCGGCAACACACCCGGCGCTGGCGGAACATAAGGGGGGGGCGGTTCCGTTGGGCCTAAACAAGTGTTAACAGACACCATTTGACCTTCCGGACAACCGCAATCTCGAGGACAAGTAGCTTGGTTCTCAGTACTCTGGCAGGTCCCATCCCCACAAATGGGCGGTCTGGTAGTTATAACAATTGTTGCGTCGCAAGATTTGGGACTACCGGGAATATCAGTCTCGGTATTGGGC
>CAZRUK010000006.1:20919-24943 GCA_964603405.1 uncultured Candidatus Saccharibacteria bacterium | reverse complement strand
AATTAATATTCCGTTCGTTACTTCCGATTCAAGCGGTCCGAAGCATTTACTTCTGAAAATGACGCGAGCCAAACTGGAAGATTTGGCAAGCGAGTTTATCGACCGTGCCATGACCATAACCAAGCGCGCCATCGATGCTTCACCGATCAAACTTGGAGAAATAAACGAAGTGATTATGGTTGGCGGTCAAACCAGAATGCCGGCGATTCAGAAAGCTGTTAAAAATTATTTCGGCAAAGAACCGCATATGGGTGTTAATCCGGATGAGGTTGTGGCTGTTGGCGCGGCTATTCAGGGCGGAATTCTCGCCGGTGACGTTAAAGATATTTTGCTTCTCGATGTTATTCCGCTATCTTTTGGAATAGAAACCTTGGGTGGCGTTGCCACAAAACTTATCGAGAAAAATACAACCATTCCGGCTTCAAAATCTCAAGTATTTTCGACGGCGGCCGACAACCAAACATCTGTGGAAATTCACATTGTTCAAGGAGAAAGAGCCCTGGCGCACGACAACAAAAGTTTAGGAAGATTTATTTTGGACGGTATTCCACCAGCACCGCGTGGACTTCCACAAATCGAAGTAACCTTCGACATCGATGCGAACGGAATTCTTTCCGTTAAAGCCAAGGATAAATCGACGGGCAAAGAGCAGTCTATCAGGATTGAAGCGCGTTCGGGATTATCGAAAGAAGATGTCGAAAGAATGAAAAAAGATGCGGAATCGCACGCTAATGAAGATCAAAAGAAAAAAGATGAAATCGAGATTAAAAACAGCGCCGACCAACTCATATATGCTTCGGAGAAATCCCTGAAAGATTTCAAAGACAAAATTCCGGCGGATATTGCGAAAGGCGTTGAAGACAAAATTGCTGAACTTAAAAAAGCAAAAGAAGGAAGCGACAGCGCGGTTATCAAAACCGCTTATGAAGCATTGTCGGCCGAAGTGTCAAAAATCGGGCAGTATATGTCTTCGTCCGCCAAGTCTTCGGATGATAAAAAAGAAAATGGCAAGCAATCGGGAGGAGAAGAACAGGGCCCGATTCGCGACGCAGAGACGAAATGAGCTTGAAGCTTGGCGCTTTTAGCTTAAGGCTTAGAAAAATATATCCCGACAGTGAATCTCAAACCGCGAGGTCACTGTCGGGCAAAGGAAAAAGTATCGTGGTATAACATATTAAACTCGTCAAGTATTGTCCCGCCGCCGATAACGTATAATTAACAAGAACAATTTTGATTTTCCGGTTTTTGAATTATGTCAAAAGATTATTACTCAATTTTAGGTGTCGACAAAAAAGCGTCTAAAGACGACATCAAGAAAGCTTTTCGCCAGCTCGCCCACAAGTATCATCCTGACAAAAAAGGAGGTAACGCCGATAAATTCAAGGAGGTGAATGAGGCTTATACCATTTTATCCGATGATAAAAAGCGAGCGGAGTATGATTCATACGGCCACGTTTTCAGCGATGCCGGTGGTAGTGGTTTCTCAAGCGAGGGTTTCGATTTTTCAAATTTCGCGGCGGGCGGCGATTTTGCCGGATTTAATATAAACGATATTTTCAGCGAATTTTTCGGTGGTGGGGGAGGATATGGCGCTGTTCGAGGTCGCGACATTTCTGTTGACGTGGAGGTTTCTTTCGCCGAATCGATTTTTGGTTCGGAACGCAAGTTTTTGCTCTCTAAATCCTCAAATTGTTCGGAATGCGGAGGTTCGGGCGCTGCCCAAAAAACGGAAATGATTACTTGCGCGAAATGTAACGGTAACGGCAAAGTCAGAGAATCAAAGCGCATTCTTTTCGGCACTTTTGCTTCGGTGGTTATTTGTTCAAATTGCAGAGGAAAGGGCAAGGTTCCGAAGGAAAAATGCAAGACTTGTCACGGTCTTGGGGTCTTGAGAAAAGAAGAAGAAGTCGCGATAAATATTCCGCCCGGTATTGAAAATGGAGAAGTCATAAAAGTAAGCGGCGGTGGCGAAGCCGTGTCTGGTGGAGTTGCTGGGGATCTTTACATTAAAGTTCACGTAACCAAACATCCGTTGTTTATGAAAGACGGCCGCAATCTTGTCACTAATTTGAATATAAAATTAACCACAGCGCTTTTGGGGGGTGAATACAAGTTGACAACCCTGGACGGAGAGGTAGTTATTAAAATTCCGGCTGGCGTGGCTCACGGCGAAATTTTGCGCTTACGCAACAAAGGTGTTCCATATGACAAAAACAGGAGAGGGGATTTACTGATTAAGTTAAATATTCAACTACCGAACAAATTATCCAAGGACGCCACGAGACTGGTCGAAGAGTTAAAAAAGGAAGGAATTTAAAAAAATGAAAGGCGGTCTCAGAGGAATTTCTCCCTTTTTGCTCCAGAATCTAATTTGGGTTCCCACCCGCCTCATCTTAAAATTCTTCGGAAGGTTCAGAATTGCCGGCCGGCAAAACATCAACAATTTGCCTGGCGGAGTAATTTTTGCCGTAAGCCACACAAGTGAGCTCGACGCGATTGTTTTGCCGGCCGCTATGTCTTTTTTATCTCGGCATCTGCCGATGTTTTACGTTTCCAGAGGGAAGGGTCTTTATAAAAATAGTGGTTGGCGGCAAATCCTTTACGGTGGCCTATTTTTTAAAGCTTGGGGCGCTTACCCGGCTATATTTGGCATTAAAAATTATGAGGCTTCTTTGGTTTATCATCTGGAAATTTTGTCCGCCGGCGGTAGTATTTGTATTTTTCCGGAGGGCAAGATTAATCATGACGGCCAGTTAAAAACCGCCAAAGGGGGGGTGTCTTACCTTTCTTGGAAAACAGGCAAACCCGTCGTACCCGTTCTCATCAGTGGTATTAGACAAATGAAAATGAGAGATTTTTTTCTTTGCAAAAGAAAAATCCACATAACTTTTGGCGAAGCGGTATACCCCAACAAGCTTTTTGTTTTTTGTAACAACCAGCCGAAGATAGATGACCTACTAGACAATTTTTTGGGCGCTGCTCAAATTATTATGGAAAAGATTGTTGATTTACAAGGTCAAGACAAAAGAGAAGATTTGTGTTATATTTCAGCTAGAGCATGCGATCATTATGAAAAAACAAAACAAACGAAAAGAAAAAAATCGATTACCGGTCAAGTTTACGGAAGAGCTGGTTATTGAGATCAATATTGCTCAAACCAAAAACAAGGCTACGAAATCGACTTTTTGGCCGGAGTCTATTTGTCCATCTGACGCAACGAAATCCGGTTTTTTTACGGTCGTTATCTAAAAGCCCCTTTGGTTTTATCCCACAGGGGCTTTGTGTTATTATCTTTATATGGCAGAGAAAAATAAAATTTTGCTTAGTGGCGTAAAGCCCACAGGTAGGCCGCATATAGGCAATTATTTCGGGGCGATGCGTCAATTTGTCGAACTTCAGGATAAATATGAGGCTTATATTTTCGTGGCTGATTATCACGCTCTAACCACTTTGCAAAACGCAGATGAACTTCGGCAAAATATTAAAGATATAGTTTTGGATTATCTTGCAATTGGTTTGGATCCGAAAAAAGTTACGCTTTTCAAGCAATCGGATGCGCCGGAAGTTTGCGAACTAGCTTGGATATTTAACTGCATTACCACGGTGCCGTACCTTGAACGCGCCCACGCTTACAAGGATGCGAATGCGAAAGGAAAAGAAGTTTCGGTTGGCACTTTTGATTACCCGATGCTTATGGCGGCGGACATTTTGATTTATGACGCCGATGTTGTGCCGGTTGGCGCAGATCAAAAACAGCACGTGGAGTATGCGCGCGACACGGCGGAGAAATTTAACCGCGTGTTTAATGCGAATGTTTTCAAATTGCCCGAACCGCTTATTTTGGATACCGTAAAAGCTGTGCCTGGCGTTGATGGCCAGAAAATGTCTAAAAGTTACAACAACACCATTCCGCTTTTTGCTACGGATGAAGAAATTGAAAAATTAGTAATGAGTATTGTGACAGATTCCGATTCCAGTGTGCCGACAAATGTTTATGAAATTCACAAACTTTTTCGTGGTAAAG
>CAZRUK010000006.1:0-20909 GCA_964603405.1 uncultured Candidatus Saccharibacteria bacterium | reverse complement strand
GATTTATATGAAGAAAATAAAGGAAAGTATAAAGATCTGAAGGAAACTTTGATTGAGGATATAAAAGTGGCACTCGCGCCCATGCGCTCGCGCCGCGCCGAATTGGCCAAGGACAAAAACCTTGTTTCCAAAATCCTCGCTGACGGCGCCGAAAAAGCACGCGTAAAAGCCCAAGCGAAAATGAAGGGGGTGAGGGAAAAGATAGGTGTTAATTAACTTTAGGGTATCAGATATTAGTGCCATCTTTTGCTTAAAATAAAATTACCTATGGATAACAAAGAAATCGAGGCTAAGTTTTTGGAAGTAAATGAGGTGGATTTGATAGAGAAACTTAAGAAACTTAGCGCAAAAGATCTAGGCAGAAATTTGCTTAAAGAAGTAATATTCTACGATTCTAAATTAAGGTGGCGCGATCAGAAACAGTTTATACGAGTAAGGGAGGCTGGCGGTAAGGTGATTGTCACTTATAAATATCACGCAGAAAGGTCAATTGACGGTTCACAGGAAATTGAATTTTCGGCAAATTCTTTTGAAAAAGTAGTTTTGTTGCTCGAAAAAGCGGGGTTGGTTGCTTATCGTCATCAAGAGAAAAAAAGACACACTTTCAAATTAGAAGAAGTAACTATCGATATAGACACTTGGCCCCGCATTCCAACTTATGTGGAGCTAGAAGGCCCTTCAGAAAAAGTTATTAAAAAAGCTGCTAAAGAGCTTGGCTTCGATTGGTCACTTGCTGTGTTTGATTGTGCTAGAACAATAATTGAAAAGAGATACAGCGTCCCCGTTAGCGATATGCATTGGTTTACTTTTAATAAATTTGAGTAGCAAAGCAGTATAGCTTTTTACGATAAGATGACTGATTTAAAAAATCAGCTGGAGAAAGCTGGTCATAAAGTTCAGTTGCCACCGGCGAAAGTACCGGGAAGAGACGGTAAAATAATACCGGTCGCAGAGTATTATAAGATGAGAAAAACCGCACCTGACAACGATGAGTGGGTTTGGAAAAGAAGAACGGAAGTTATAGATGACCATAATCAGAAAGTTGCCTGGGCTGATGCGATTTTGGTGGCGAATTATGCGAAGAATGACATTGAAAACTATATCGGCGGGAATACTTTTTTGGAAATGGGCGTGGCTTTTTGGTTAAAAAAGAAAATTTATCTCTTAAATCCAACCCCCGAAATTTCTTACAGAGAGGAAATTCTAGGCATGAAGCCGGTGGTTATTAACGGGAATATTAATTTGTTGGTTTAAAAAAAAGCGCGTGCCGGTAGGACACGCGCTGTGCGTTGTGTTCGGTGCAAGACAAGAAAAGCATCAGAATATCGGCTCGCTTACGATCTTGCGACATTTGCTGCAAATTTTGTGAGCGGGGCCTCTTCTAGTCGTAATAACCGGGGCTCCGCAACAAAAACTAAAGTGGACCTTTAAACCAGAGCTTGGTTTATGCGCACTGCGCTCTGCTTTGTTGAGTAGCTTTTTCAATCTTTTCAGCCACCCTTTCTTTTTTCCCTTCCTCGTTTTCACAAAACAGTCTCCTTCCATTAATGTTTTTATACCCAATCTCTTATCATGTCAAACAAATCGATTGTTGATATAATAAACTTATGCAAAAAGAAAGAGTAAGACCGTATTTCCTTTTGGCATTGCTTATTGCGACCCTGATTTTGGTGGTCTCTGTTTTCCGGCCGTTTCTCGGCGTACTTACGCTCGCCATTGTCTTTGCCGTCGTCCTCCATCCTTTCTATAGAACAATTTTACGGGCGGTGAAATGGCCCGGGCTTGCGGCCTCTATAACAATGTTTATCGGCGCCATATGCGTTGTCATTCCTCTTGTTTTAATCGGCGTTCAAGTCGTAAGTGAAGCCCAAAATCTTTACACCGCTCTTTCCGGAACCAGAGGACCTTTTTATATTGATAAAATCATAAACACAGTTGAACACACCCTGGCAAGGTTTATTCCTCAGTTCGAAGGAATTTCCGGCGAACTTTCTTCAGATATAAGCAATTATTTAAAACAGGGTCTTTCTTGGTTAATTGAAAGATGGGGAACAATATTCTCAAGCATTGCCACGTTAATGCTTAAAACCTTTTTGTTTTTCGTTTCTCTTTATTATTTTCTGCGCGAAGGTCCAAAAATTAAAAAAACCGTTATTGAAATCAGTCCTCTTAACGACAGCGATGATGAGGCCGTGTTCACCCGTCTGGAGGTGGCTATAAATTCCGTTATCAAGGGCAATTTAACCATCGCGATTATTCAGGGCGTTGTGGCCACTGGAGGTTTTTTGCTTTTTGGTGTGCCTAACGCAGTACTTTGGGGAATGGTAGCGGCCATTTCCGCTCTTATTCCGTGGGTTGGCACTTCAATTGTAATTATTCCCGCTATTGCGTATTTGCTTATTATCGGTAGCCCCATTATGGCTCTAGGTCTGTTTGTCTGGGGAATTTTAGCTGTTGGTTTGGTTGATAATATCGTCGGGCCTAAACTTATCGGCCATCACGTTAAAATTCACTCTCTTATAATTTTGCTCGCAGTTTTGGGTGGTATGGTCCTTTTTGGACCGATGGGTCTGTTCCTCGGTCCGCTCTCAGCGAGCCTTCTTTTTGCTTTGCTTGAAATATATTCAAAATCGGCCGAAGTTCGGCAAGAATAAACTCTTTGGGACACCTTCAACTACCGCTTTTCCACTCTTCGTAAGAGTTTGATTTAATCTCGATTTTATCAGCCCTTCGCAAATTGCGAATGTCCTTTTTATTTAAAATAGAGAAGTGGCGAAATTTATCCAAGTCTCTATAAATGTTCCACAAATTTGTTTCTTGCGTTAGCCATTTTTTTCCATAACGAAGCATGCTAAAGGGAGAAGAATAATCTCTGAGTGTTTTTTCTCCGTTATCTAAAAAGTATTCGTTAAAGTAGGACATAACCAGCTCGCGAGGGGATTTATGAACCGGATCTCTATAACGCAGAACACTGTGATTTGTTTTACTGATCGCTCCCCATTTTCCGTTTCTTTTAAACAAGGCCACCACATGGTCGTCATCGTTCTGTTTTGTTCTCAAATCAAGAAGCAGAGGTTTTTCTCCGTGGAACCATAAAATAGCGGCGGCGAGCATCGCTCCTTCCATGCAATGGGCGGTATGCATTTTTATAACCGAAAGCGGGGAGTGGCAGGTGTCGCCACCACGCTCAAAATTAAAAGGCAGGGAGTTTATATAGGTTTGGATTCTAGCCGGCGAGTTGAGGCGTTTAAATATTTCGAATTCCTTTATGGCGGATTTTGGAAACTTTCTCATGGATTAATTATAACAATTCAAGTTATGGATATTCTGAATAACCTGGTTTAACTAAGTTTTTAATAAAAAACTTGTCTTGGGGACAGCTGAAATAGCGACAGAAAGCTCTATTTTTGGTATTATTTCGCATATGCAAGAAAGAACTTATATAGGCGAATTAGGCGCGAAAATAGGCCAAAATGTGCTTATTAAGGGCTGGGTGGATATTAGAAGAGACCACGGCAAGCTGATTTTTATAGATTTACGCGACAAAAGTGGCAAAGTACAGATGGTGGCCTTGCCGGACAAAAAAGAGGTGCATAAATTGGCGGAAACGATTCGGCCGGAATGGGTTCTTGGTGTGGAAGGGAAAATAAACGAGCGTCCGCCCAAGATGGTAAATGACAAAGAACCGAATGGCAAAATCGAACTCGAAATTACGGGGATATCCGTTCTTAATAAATCGGAAACACCGCCGTTTGATTTGCAGTCGAAAGGTTATGAAATTGGCGAAGAAAGCCGTTTAAAATATCGTTATCTCGACCTTCGCCGCTCTCGACTTCAGAAAAATATGGCGCTTCGCCATAAAATTATTCTTTTTATAAGAAATTATCTAGATAAACTTGGTTTTACTGAAATCGAAACTCCGATTCTTACAAAATCCACCCCGGAAGGGGCGCGTGACTATCTTGTCCCTTCGCGAATAGATAAAGGCAAATTTTACGCCCTGCCCCAATCTCCACAACAGTATAAGCAACTTTTGATGGTTGCCGGTTTTGAAAGGTATTTTCAGTTTGCCAGATGTATGCGCGATGAAGACACTAGAGGAGACAGACAGCCGGAATTTACCCAACTTGATTTGGAAATGAGCTTTGTCTCTAGAGAAGACGTGATCGATTTAAACGAAAAACTGTTGATTGAAATTGTTAAAAATCTTTTACCGGAGAAACGCATTCAGGAAGTTCCTTTTCCGAGACTGTCTTATGAAGAAGCGATGAAAAAATACAAAAGTGATAAACCTGATTTGCGTAAAGATAAAAACGATCCGAACTTACTGGCTTTTTGCTGGGTTTTAGATTTTCCTTTCTTTGAAAAAACCGAGGAGGGAGGTTGGACTTTT
The DNA here is from genome assembly GCA_964603405.1 of uncultured Candidatus Saccharibacteria bacterium. Taxonomy (GTDB): domain Bacteria; phylum Patescibacteriota; class Minisyncoccia; order Phycocordibacterales; family DSPV01; genus CAZRUK01. Next base: position 16,516 of record CAZRUK010000006.1, on the reverse strand, counting down.
ACCCACAACCCATTCTCCGCCGCCAAACCGGAACATGATAGTTGGCTTATGAATAAAGAACACTTGGGTGAAATTTTAACTACTCAGTATGATGTTGCTCTTAATGGTTTTGAAATCGGGGGTGGCAGTATAAGGAACCACCGACCGGAAGCTTTGCAAAAAGTTTTTGAAATTATTGGTTATAAAGAAGAGCAGATTAAAAGTGATTTTGGCCACATGCTTGAAGCTCTTGGTTATGGTGCACCACCCCATGGCGGTATTGCGTGGGGGTTTGATAGAGTTATGGCCATTTTCACCGGCGAACCGAATATTAGGGAATCAATTGCTTTTGCCAAAACGGGCGAAGGGAGGGATCTTATGATGAATGCGCCGTCTGAAGTCAGCGATAAACAACTTAAAGAGCTCGGCATTAAAATCAGTAAATAAAGATGGTTTTTGTTTCTGAAGAAAACATTTACCGTGTTAAAACGGCTAACTTCGAGGGCCCTTTGGACCTTCTTTTGGAGTTGATAGAAAAGAACAAACTTCAGATAAACGAGGTTTCGCTTGCGCGAGTGGCCGATGATTATATAGCTTATGTTAAAGAAGCAAAAGAATTTCCCATGGTGATGAGTGCTCATTTTATTCTTGTGGCTTCCACGCTTCTATTAATAAAATCAAAATCGCTTTTACCGACGTTGGATCTTACCGACGAAGAAAAAACAAGCATAGAAGAACTGGAACGCCGGTTGAAAATGTTAAAGAAAGCAAGAGAACTCAGCAAGCACGTTGCTTCAATGTTCGGCAAAAATATTATTTACTTCGCGAATTTTAGAGCTATCACACCAGTATTTTCCCCCCACAAAAAAATAAAAATGGACAATATTGTGTTGGTAATCAAAGAACTACTTAAAAATTCTCCGGTAATCAAAGAATTATTGCCGAAAGCCATTGTTCAAAAAGTTATTAGCTTGGAAGAAATGGTTGAAAGCTTGATAAGCAGAGTAAAGAAAAGTCTTAAGCTTTCTTTCAGGGAATTTTCCGGCGGCCGAGAAAAGGAGAAAATTCATGTGATTGTGAGTTTCTTGGCCGTGCTTGAACTTGTAAAACAAGGGGCTATACACGCCCATCAAGATCGACAATTTGACGAAATTACTATGGAAAACACGCAGGTGAGCGTACCGGATTATTCTTAAATTAATAAACTATGTTTGATTTGGAATCAAAAATAGAAACCCTGCTTTTTTGGAAAGGTGAACCAATAGCTGTTAAGGAGCTCGCTAAATCTTTAAATGTGTCCGCGGAAGATACCAACGCAGCGCTTTCTTCTTTGGAAGAAAAACTCAAAGGCCGCGGTTTAGTTCTCGTCCGCAAAGATGAGGAAGTGTCACTTGGCACAGCACCGGAAATGTCTGATGTTATAGAAAGTTTTGTAAAAGAAGAAATGGCTCGCGATATTGGCCGCGCCGGTCTTGAAACTTTATCTATCATTTTGTATTACGGACCAATTTCAAGAAGAGATGTGGATTATATCAGGGGAGTAAACTCGGCTTTTATTGTCAAAAGTCTTCTTATCCGCGGTTTGATAGAGAGAACCCAGGATAAAAAAGATATGCGTTCTTTTCTTTACAAGCCGGCAATGGATCTTTTACGATTTTTGGGAATTCCAAAAGTGGAAAATCTTCCAGAATACGAAAAAACCCGTGAGGAGCTGAAAATTTTTAAAGATGCTGTGCAAGCCGAGATAGACAATGAGAACTCGAAAGAAAGAAACGAGGAAGGTCCGACGAGCCCAACAGAAAACAATGGAGGACAAGAAACAATTACAACAGAATAAAATCCCGCTTTATGCGGTAAATTTAGCTTCTTTTATTTTGGCAGTTTTGTGCGCTGGTAGCTGGAGTTATTTTGCATATTGGATGCGAGGTGAAGTCGGTGCTGAAATAAACAGTAACAACAAGCTTGCCAATGAGACAATCGACGCAAGTGCTTTTGAAAAGCTTCAACTTACTGGTAAATCCGCTATAGTTTGGGATATATCAAACAAAAAAGCACTGTTCGCTAAGAATGCCACGGATCAATTACCGCTGGCTTCTATAACAAAACTAATGACGGTTTTGGTTGCTTCGGACATTCTCCCTCCTTATTTTTCGATAGATAACCCAAGTGACGTCAAAGATAAGTGGAATTTGGGCGATATAATATCTTTTACTTTGGTAACTTCTTCCAATTCTGGCGCGGGAGCTATCGCCGCAGCTGTGGATTCTCTTATCAAAGAGGGAAATGTAAGCGCTGATTTTTGTGTTAACAGTAATACGTGTGATTTTGTAACGCTGATGAATAAGAAAGCGCTGGACATCGGGCTTGAGCAAACTTATTTCACAAATCCGACCGGCTTAGATAGCGATTCTGGCGGAAGTGGCGGATACGGTTCGGCTATCGATGTGGCCAAACTGATGTCATATATGTATGATTACAAACCGGACATCTTAAAACCCACCACAAAAAGTAAATATCTGACCGTTAATAAAAACGGTTACGAGATTGAATTTGATAATACAAATCCAACCGTCGAAGCCATTCCGGGTATAATAGGTTCGAAAACAGGATTTACCGATTTTGCGGGGGGTAATCTAACGGTTGTTTTTGACGCCGGTTTTGATGAACCTTACGTTATAGTTACTCTCGGCTCGACGGAAGAAGAACGGTTTGACGACGTCGCTCAAATGATTGAAGCCACAAGAGAATTTTTGGTGGATAACGGCAAATAAATAATGATTATTGATATCGTAAAAATCTTTATCCCTTCAACTTTATGCTTTATAATTGGCATTTTTTTGACTGTGCCCATAAGCGGTTATTTATATCGCCACGAAATGTGGAAAAAAGTAGCCGGTAAAAAAACTTTTGAGGGCGCTGATACACCAATTTTTAACAGTATGCACAAGGATAGAGAAACGAGCGTTCCTAAAATGGGTGGCGTCGTTATTTGGCTAAGTTCTTTCGCTACGGTAATCGTTTTGTATCTTCTGATGATTCTTTTTCCGACGGAAATAACTCAGAAATTAATGTTTTTGAGTCGCAGTCAAACTTGGATACCCTTAGCCGCCCTCCTAATTGGCGGGATTGTCGGTCTTGTAGACGACTATCTTGATGTTGGGGGTATTAAGGATAATCTAGCCGGAGGTTTATCTCTGAAAAAACGTCTAGTGGTGGTAGCCTTAATAAGTCTTCTCATATCGGTCTGGTTTTATGTAAAGCTTGATGTTGATTCAATCGGCTTGCCTTTTATCGGTGATTTTTATATCGGTTGGCTAATAATTCCCTTATTCATGTTGGTTTCATTAGGCATTTATTCCGGAGGCATTATTGACGGCATAGACGGTTTAGCTGGCGGAATTTTTGCCGCCATATTCGCTTCATATGCCGGAATCGCTTTTTATCAACAGCAAATAGATCTGGCCGCTTTTTCGGCTATGATTGTCGGCGGTATTTTGGCTTTTCTCTGGTTCAATATTCCTCCGGCGAGATTTTATATGTCGGAAACCGGCAGCATGGCTCTCACTATGTCTCTTGCGGTAATCGCTTTTTTAACCGATTCGCTCGGAGGAGGTCATGGTCTTGTAATTCTGCCGATAATTGCTTTTCCTTTAGTTGCTACAACCTTGTCCAATATTATTCAGATTTTTTCCAAAAGATTTTTCGGCAGAAAAATATTTCTCGTTGCCCCTCTACATCATCATTTCGAAGCCCGCGGCTGGCCTCCATACAAGGTAACAATGAGATACTGGGTGATTGGAACAATGTTTGCCATCATAGGCCTTATCTTTGGCGTAATAGGGTAGTATGAAAACCGCTCATGTCATCGACAAAACCCTTCTTCTTCTTATATTAATCTTATCTCTTGGTGGTTATTTTATATTTTTATCCGCTTCATCGGGACTTTTAGTAAGAGAGGCGGGAGCTTCTTTTTCTTCCGTCGCATTCAACCAAACCTTTCACGGTCTTTTGCCAGGATTGATTTTCCTGATGATTTTTTCGATGATTAATTATAAAAATTGGCGAAAATACTCTTTCTACATTTTTTTGTTTTCTATTTTTTTATCACTTACGGTTTTCATTCCCGGTATCGGCTTTGAACATGGTGGCGCCAAAAGATGGATAAATGTTTTTTCTTTTACCTTTCAACCGTCGGAATTTTTAAAGCTCGGAACTGTTATATATGCTGCAGCGCTTTTTACCGCTTTCAAAGATAAAATTCAATCCGTTAAATATGGCTTCGCAACTTTTATTGTTCTTGCCGCCATTGTCAGCGGAATCCTTCTGTCAGAACCGGACGTTGACACTTTAGTTGTCATTCTAACCGGACTATTCGCAGTTTATTTTGTTTCGGGCGGAAACCTTAAACATATTGCCGTAACAGCTTTGATAAGCGTTTTGACTTTGGCGGCAGCCATCTCTTTTCTGCCTTATATAAAAGACAGAGTTTTTATTTTTTTGAATCCTGACGCAGACAGCACCGGTTCGGGCTACCAAATTAGACAATCTCTTATTGCCATCGGCACGGGAGGGTTTTTGGGCAAGGGTTTCGGCCAAAGCTCGCAAAAATTCGGATATTTGCCTGAACCCATAGGGGATTCCGTTTTCGCGGTTTATTCGGAAGAATTCGGTTTCGTGGGCGCTTTCACTTTAATTATGGTATTTATGTTTTTTGCCGCTCGCGCCTTGCAAATATCTTCAAAAATACCTGACAACTTTGGTCGCGCCCTTGGCGTTGGCATAGTCACCATGATTATGGTTCAAGCTTTTATAAATATCAGTGCAATGATAAAAATTGTTCCGGTGTCGGGAATAACCTTACCGTTCGTAAGCCACGGCGGTTCCGCTCTGTTTTTCGCCCTTATAGAAGCCGGCATCTTGCTTAATTTATCGAGATATAAGCTTAAAGATTGATTGTGATAAAATAAGATTGCGGGCCAAATTAAGAATTTCAAAATAAAAAAATGAGAATTGTTTTAACAGGAGGAGGTTCGGGAGGACACTTTTACCCCCTTATCGCCGTTGCCGAAGAATTAAACAAGCAAGCCGCTTCAAACAAACTTATTGATCCGGAACTGTTTTTCATATCGGAATCGCCTTACGACCAAAAACTTCTTCTCGATAACAATATTACTTTTAAAAAAGTATCGGCTGGTAAATTAAGGCGTTATTTCTCCTTAAAAAATGTTTCCGATACCGTAAAGACGATAAAAGGGCTATTTCAGGGATTTGTCAAAATGTATGACATTTATCCGGATGTGGTTTTCAGCAAAGGCGGTTATGCCAGTTTTCCGGCGGTTTTCGCCGCAAAAATCCTTAAAATCCCCGTTTTTATACATGAATCAGATAGCGTACCTGGCAGGATGAACGCTTGGGCCGGAAAGTTTGCCGCAAGAATAGCAATTTCTTTCCCAAACGCGGCCGAATTTTTCCCAAAAGGGAAAGTGGCTTTTACCGGCAACCCTATTAGAAAAGAAGTAAAGAATCCTGTCACGGAGGGCGCAAAAGAACTGCTCGGTTTTTCATCCGATATTCCGATTATTTTTATAATCGGGGGTTCTCAAGGTTCAGAGACAATAAACAGCTTTATTCTGAGAACCTTGCCAAGTTTAGTTGAAAAGTATCAGATTTTACATCAAACCGGTCCGAATAATTATAACGAAGTGGTGAAGCTAAGCAGGCTGGCTCTTGAAAAAAGCGGTTATTCCGAAAGATACAAAGCCTACGATTATCTTGATACGGCTTCTTTGCGTATGGCCGCGGGAGCAGCATCTTTGATTGTGTCTCGCGCCGGCTCCACGATTTTTGAAATTGCGCAATGGGGCAAACCGTCAATTATTATTCCAATAACGGATTCCAATGGAGACCACCAGAGAATGAATGCTTATTATTACGCGAGATCGGGAGCTTGTGTGGTTATTGAAGAAACCAATCTTTCACCTCAAGTTTTTAATTTTCAAGTAGATAAATTGCTTTCTGACGGTAATCTGTTAAACAATATGTCCGCGGCGGCAAAAACTTTTGCTAAACCGGAAGCTGCCGCCGTTATAGCCGAAGAAATAATAAGAATCGCTTTGAGTCACGAGAAATAAAATGTCTGAGAAAAACACAGTTTGTCGATTTGCGCCAAGTCCAACCGGACCGCTTCACATGGGTGGTGTTCGCTCGGCCCTTTTCAATTATCTTTACGCCAGACAAAACAAAGGCAAACTTATTTTGAGAATAGAAGACACGGATATGGCGCGTTCGAGTATAGAATTTGAGAATGACATTATCGACGGTTTCAGGTGGCTGGGACTTTCGTTTGATGAAACTGTGCGCCAAAGTAATCGGCTGGAAATCTATAAAAGATACTTAAAAGAACTTATCAATTCGAATAAAGCTTATTTATCCAAAGAAAAATCTGAGGACGGCAAAAGAGACGAGGTTATCCGTTTCAAAAACCCAAACAGCCAAATTATTTTTAAGGATTTGATAAAAGGGGAAATCTCTTTTGACACGACGGAGTTGGGAGATTTTGTAATTGCCAAAAGCATGGACGAACCTTTATACCATCTGGCGGTTGTAGTGGATGATTTTGAAATGGGAATTACTCATGTGATACGCGGCGAAGATCATATTTCGAACACCCCGCGCCAAATTTTAATAGGAGAAGCTATAGGAGCTTCCAGACCTTTTTACAGTCATATACCTCTTCTCTTGGCAACGGACAAAAGCAAACTTTCAAAAAGAAAACACGGCGATCAAGTGTCTTTGAGATACTACAGGCAACTCGGCTTTTTACCCGAAGCAATTATAAATTATATTGCTCTTCTTGGTTGGAACCCCGGCACCGATAGGGAGTTATTTACATTGGAAGATTTGGTAAAAGAATTCAGTTTGGATAGAGTACAAAAAAGCAACGCTGTTTTTGATATAGAAAAACTGAAGTGGTTTAATAAAACCTACCTTTCTAAACTTGCTCACAAACAACTTTTGCTCAGCATTAACGAAAGGCTGGGAAAAATGGTGGGATTGAGTAATCTTACGGATCTACAAAAATCCAGACTCTCTCTGCTTTTGGCACAGCGGATAAGTTACTTGGGAGAAATAGAGAAGTTGTTCGATGAAGGAGAATTTTCCTACATCACTAAAAATCCTGAGATAAACAAAGAATCTCTCAAGTGGAAGAAAGATAAGGATTTGACAATATCTATGAAGATGTTGTCTGGTGTTTCGGGACTAATTCAAAAACTTTCCGATTATCCAGAAATCGATGAATCTAGCAAAATTATTATGCCTTACGCTGAAAAAGAGGGGAGAGGTAGTGTTTTGTGGCCACTAAGATTTGCTCTTACGGGAATGGAAAAATCTCCGGATCCGTTTACCGTCATATCGATTTTGGGACGGGACAAAAGTTTGGAACGGATAAAAACAGCCATAGATTTGATAAAATAAGAAACATGGAAAATAGGGCCAAAACTCATAATCCTGGCTTTTTTAATATTGCGATTATAACGCTATCGATATTATTTTGGGCTTTTGTTTCGACAAATTTAACTCTGGCTCAAAATAACGACGGGGTTCAAAATGGCTCTGATGAAAACGAATTAAAGTCCAAAATCGAAGAAAAAACGACAGCCATTAAACAAATCGAGGCCGAGATAGAGGCTTATCAAAAAGAACTTGAAAATATCGGCGGACAAAAAGAAAGTCTGCAAAATGAAATCAAACAGCTAGATGTTACCAGAAAAAAACTGATTGCCGATATTTCGCTTACGGAAACAAAAATTTCCAGAGCCAACTTGAAGATGGAACAACTGACTTCCGAAATAGGTGTTAAAACGGACAATTTGGAAGTTAGCCGACGGGCTTTGGCGGAATCATTAAGAATCATAAACGAGACAGAACAATTATCTATGCCGGAAATTTTTCTGACATCTGGTTCGTTAGGACAATTCGCCGATAAAATTAATGAGCTGGCCGGTTTTGAAAACGGAGTTCAAAATCATATTAATGAACTTAAAGAAACCAAAAAAGTCCTGGAGGACGATCGACTGGATACCATTCAAATCAGAAAAGAACTGGTTACTCTTAAAAATCAGCTGGCTGGCCAGCAACGTGTCGTTGAATACAACAAAAGTCAAACCAATAAATTGCTTTCGGAAACCAAAAACAGCGAATCTAATTACAAAAAACTTTTGGATGAGCGCGTAGCTAAACGGGACGCTTTCGAGAGGGAACTCTTGGACTATGAGTCTCAGTTAAAACTTTTGACCGACCCTTCGTCCATACCCGAACCCCAACACGGTTTACTGGGTTGGCCGGTAACCAATGTCAAAATAACCCAACTATTCGGCAACACCGAATTTGCCAAAAGTCACAGCTATGTTTATAACGGCCAAGGACATAACGGCGTTGATTTTGGAGCGCCCACAGGAACCAATATTAAAGCCGCCGCAACCGGCACGGTGGTCGGCACGGGAGATACCGATGTCGTTTGTCCCAACGCTTCATACGGAAAGTGGATTTTGATTGAACATAATTTCGGCCTATCGACGTTATACGCGCATCTTTCCGTTATAAACGTTAACGAAGGCGATGCCGTCAACGCAGGCGAAACCATCGGTTTTAGCGGCAATACGGGATATTCCACGGGGCCTCATTTACATTTTACCGTTTACGCCACACAAGGAGTTGTGATTGCCGACAGAAAAAGCAAGGTTTGTCTCGGTACCTACAGAATGCCTCTGGCTGATTTAAGAGCCTATCTTAATCCACTTCTATATCTGCCAGATTTGCCTTAAAAATAATATAATAAATGGATGAAAATAAATCGACAAAAAGGAATCATCAAAACAATCTTTATATTCATAATTCTTCTAATCATTGTAAGTTATATGGGTATAGACCTTGAGGAAGCGGCCAGCAAACCTCTTTTTACTAAAAATCTGAAATATACCGGGGAAGTGGTAAAATCGGGCTGGGAAAAATATATTGCGGGTCCTTTATCAAATTGGTTTGATAAAAAATCCTCCACCAACACAGAAACCAGTGAAAAAACGGATTTACTGGATAATTTTGACGATATAACCCTATAAGATTTTTGTCTACCGTATAGGGGAGTCTGGGTCTAATGCTATGTCAGAAAAGATATATTGTGCGACATTACACACTTTGGAAAACCCTTCTACCCTATCTACATAATCGAAAAAAAATCTGTCTAACGACAGACAGATTTTTGATCCATTTTTTCGCTTCATTTATTTCAGACTTCGCACTCTTCCCCGGTGCGATGTGTGATAGAAATCGTCGACTTAGCGTCTTCGCGAATTTTGCACAAATCAATTTGGGTTTGGCCATACCGCCTTTCTCGATCCACTTTTTTCTTAAAAGCTTGGTAAACAGCTTGGCCGTGAAGAACCCGCAAACCTTCAGCACATTCTTCCACCCTATGGTCGGTTATATCTATCATAGATGTCCTTCTACACCAAATTGTAAACTAAATTGTTTAGAAAACAAAACACCCCGACTGGGGTGTTTTGTTTTCTAATTTTTGACAACTAATTCTTTATAGGCATCGGTTTTACTCCAGCATTTCGAGGATGAAAGCCAAGGACTTACTCCTTCTTTTTCAAAAAGGTACCTGGCATAAGCCATATTACCTTCCAGAGTATGAATATCCAGTCCTAAAGAAGTCGCCCTTTGTAAATGATAAGCCTCGTTAATTTGCATAAGGCCTATATCGCTTTGGTTGACTCGGCCTCTTACTACGGTTCCTGCCGGTGTAATGTGGGTCATAGTGGACTCACATTTTGCAATTTCCACCAAAAGTGGCTCGTCAGCGAAGAAGTCCTTCACATATTCCTCCACTTCTTCTTTGGTGGTTGGAAGTGCATTTACAACATTTCCAACTTCATTTGCCACCGCTACAGTGCTTTGGGCGCTCGGTATAATCCCTATCATGCCAAAACCGCCAAAAATCGACTGCAGGATTAAAACTGTTCCAATAATTTGATTTCCAATCATTTTAATTATCAATAAAGGATGTTAAATCCGTGTTTTTATCGCTTACCAATGAATAAAAACAAAAAATCAGAGTTGCCCCTGACTTGTATGATTATAGCACAGTTTAAAAAATAAAGCAATGGTTAGACCACGGTCCCAACTTTAAATCAAGAGAAAATCTCCTTATTTTAAGCCATATTTTAATAAAACACGTTTTTAGATAGGCCTCAAGATTCTGGCTGCAAGCTTCCTGAGTTCCTCAAAGACAACAATTAGTAGTGAGCCGGCTATAATTCCAACCCAGTCTATGGGACTTAAAGCAACTGTTTTTAAGAATTGCTGCAAAAACGGAGTGTATACAGCTGCAATCTGTAGAAAAATCGTGATAAAAACCGCCACCACGAGGTATTTATTGCTGAAAAAACCCTTACTAAACATTGATCTTCTTTCATATCGGCAGTTCCAAGCATTAAACCATTGCATAGTAGCCAAAACGGTTAAAGCTACGGTCCACGCCTTTAACGGTTCTGAATTTAGATATATATAAAACATAAATAAAGAAACTGCCGCCATAGGAATTGCCATAAAAATCGTCCTTAACAGAAGATTACCGTCAACCACCTGTCTATCCTTTTTCACAAAACTGCGATTAAGCCACCCCTCGCTTTTAGGCTCTAAAGCCAGGCCTATGTCGAGAAAACTGTCTGTGACAAGATTTAACCAAATAATTTGAGCTGGTAAAAGAAGCAGAGGCCAACCAAACAAAAGAGCTCCGCTTATAGCCAAAACCTCACCAACACTTGTAGAAATCAGATACAAAACAACCCTTTTTATAGACTTATAAATATTTCTCCCCTCTTCTATTGCTGTAATAATACTGCCAAAATTGTCGTCAAGAAGAATAATATCGGAAGCCTCTTTGGCGACATCCGTTCCTATCTTGCCCATGGCAACACCCAAATCGGCTGCCTGAAGTGACGGAGCATCATTCACGCCGTCGCCGGTCATGGCCACAATTTCTTTCCTCAATCTGTAAGCCTGGATAATTTTTAGTTTATGTTCCGGCGTCACTCTGGCAAAAACAGTGACGTGTTCCAGTTTTTCGGCTATAATCTTCGGTTCAAAATTTTCAATTTCGGAACCGGTCATTATTTCGTCTCCCTCTCTAAAAATACCTATTTGACCTGCTATGGATTTTGCGGTGTTCGGATTATCTCCTGTTATCATCACAAGCTTCATACCCGCGCCTCTCGCCTTTTCTACCGCCTGCATTACTTCGGGACGCAAAGTATCCTGCATGGCTATAAGTCCGATATAAATCAAGTTGGATTGTGAAATTTCTTCTCCCGATAATGACGAATTTTCTTCGGCATAAGCCAAAGCAAGAACTCGCAACCCTTTGTCAGACAAATTTACAACTTTCTCCGTTATGTGTTTTCTTTCACTCTCATGAAATTCTGCCACGCCGTTCCCTCCCCAAAATTTATTGGCCTTATTTAAAATAACTTCCGGGGCTCCAGCTGCTGCCACAAAAATTTTTTCATCACCCTTGAAAGCGGTAATGTGATATTTGTTGTGATAATCAAATGGCATTTCAAAAAGCAACGGACTTTCGTTAATCAAATTATCTCTTTCAAAACCGATTTTTTTGGAGAGAACGAGCATTGCCCCTTCGGTGGGATCTCCCATTACCTTCCACTGTTTGGCATCTTCAACGTAAGAAAGTCTGGCGGTACTTGAAAGTGCAGCCACTCTGCCGATTAAAAGCAGGTCCCCATGATTCATTGGCTCTATGATATCCACGCCATCTTTTATTTCGCCACTCGGTTCATAACCCAAACCGGCAATTTCATAAACACCTCCCGAACTTGTATAAACGGAGACCACGGAAAGTTCATTGCGAGTTACCGTACCGGTTTTATCCACGGCTATAATTTTCGCCTGGCCCAACGCTTCTACTGCCTGAAGACGTTTTACGAGCGCGTTTTTCTTGGACATACGCCAAACTCCGGCTGCCAAAACAACGGTGAGAACCGCCGGCAAGCCTTCCGGCACTATGGAAACCGCCAGAGAAATTACCGTCCGAAACATATCGCCTTTTTCAATACCAACCGAAACCCCATAAAGAAAAATAGCGACGATGATAAAAAGAACAGAAAAAATAATTACTCTAGCTAGTTTTCTTATATCCGCCTTGAGAGGAATTTCCGTGTCTATGGTAGCAAGCTGTTTGGTGATTTTGCCGATATGAGTTTCGGCTCCAACAGCAATCACTACCACTTTTCCATGTCCCGAGGTTACATCGGTTCCTTTAAAAACCATGTTCCGTTGGTCATGAATTTGCAGATCGTCTCCGGTAACAATCTCTTGAGTTTTATGAACAGGTTCCGATTCGCCAGTAAGGGCCGATTCATTTAAAGCCAAGCCACGAGATTCAATTACCCGAGCGTCAGCAGACACTTTCTCCCCTTCCTGAATAATAAGAATGTCGCCGACGGTAATATCATCACCAGAAACGATGTATTCTTTCCCATCTCTAATTACAGTAGCTTCGGTTTTACTGAATTTTTTTATGGCAAGAAGAGTATTTTGGGCCCTACCCTCTTGAAAAGTGCCTATAACAGAATTGAACAATAAAACGAAAACGATAACAATTCCATCGGTATATTCACCCATGTAAAAAACCGCTATAGCCGCAGCCATCAAAAGATAAATAAGAGGACTTTGAAATTGTCTGAAAAAAATCCGAACGTAAGATTCAGGTTTAGATTCCGGCAAAGTGTTTTTACCGTGCTCGGAAATTCTTTTCTTGGCTTCTTCAAGAGAGAGACCTTTGTCACCGGTGCCCAAAAATTGGAATATATTGTTTATTTCCTCCTTATACCAATCTTTCATAGTTATTTTCTCAAAATCTTACGCCGGCCATCGTGCGTATAAAGGCGCGGCCACCAATAAAAACCTTGCCATAAACCAAAACTAAGACCCGCTAAGATCAAAATCATAGTCCCAATTCTATGAATAGAAAGCCAGTTTTCCCAAGAAAAACCAAAACTATATTTCGAAAAATCATCCACCAACAACTTTATATAGAATTTTTCGACTAGAGCATGAATCAAAAACTGCAAAAGAAAACCTAAAAAAACAAAAGCTGTTATGTAAAAAGCCTTTTTCACTCCTTAATTCTATCAAAATGAACCGCTACGGCAAAAGAAAGATATTGATCCTTGAAAATTAAGATACTGGAGTGTAGTGGAAGACGTTACTTGTCCGCCGGAGCTTTAGCGGAGGAGGAGAACCTGTTGGATGATGCCATCTAACTACTTTTTTATGCCAAATCTGACTGGAAATAAGGCTTTTTATTCTTCCGTTCTCAGACTAGGACGAATTTTTTCGGGATGCCGGGAATCGAACCCGGACCGCACGGGAATTATTTAACATTGTCGGGGTGCGGAGAGTCGGACTCCGGCCTTACCCACCCCATGGGCAAATACTACCGCTATACTACACCCCGACAATGACCAAAAAATTGCAGGCAATTTTTTGAATTCCCCTCAAAAGCGAAAACTTTCGCTTTTGAGCCCTACATGGGCGTATACTACTATACTACATCCCGTTTGTTTCAACCGAACAATGTTACTCCCCTATCCAAGGAATATCAAACTTCTTGTATTCATCTAAAAGCTGTTTATCGTAAAAAAGACGCGAAAAACATTCCGCCTCAAGTTTGGCGCCGGTGAGGCCGTTGTGTGGCGTCGGCTCTTCCGGCATACCACAATATTTGGAGATATTGTCCAAATCAAGAGCCGAGTGCTTGTTTTTTAAAGGAATTTTCACTCCCTTTTTTATAAAATGCAGATAAGCAACAGAGTGCAAATCAATGACTCTAAAAGCGAATGTCCAATTCATATGATATCTTGCGGCGGTTGCACGAATAAAATCCCTGTCCGTAGAAGGGTTTTGGCCGGCAAGAGTCTGTTCTTTACAGCTATCCGCCCACTCGATAAATTTCCGAACCAATTCTTCGTCGGTCATTTTTGAAGGATTTTTGATTTGTTCTTCCGTAAAACCGTTTATCGCCAAAGCGTCCGAATCGACATGGGCATCTGGAAAAATCCGGCATTCGCCGTAAAACTGATTTTTAGAATTCTCAAACTCCACCGCGCCAATTGAAAGAAGCGAATGTTTGTTGGGATCCAAACCGCTTGATTCCATGTCTACAACAATCATCTTTTCATTATATAAGTGTAATACATAACCATGTGATCTCTAACGGGATCACCCGTAATTATAACATTGTTAAAAATCCTTCCATAAGCTATATTATTCAGCATGTCCAAAATAAACCGCAAACGCAGATCGCGTAAAATAGAGCTCCGCCACAGACGGCGGGCTAAGGTAAATCGTCTTCTTAAGAAATACGAGACAACCAAGGATTCGGCTGAACGCAAGATCCTTATTGATAAAGCTCGAAGGATAAACGAAAACTTAACCTTTTCCGAAAATCCGAAAGTTTAGTTTATAAGCCCTTGCAGTTTTGGGCCGGCGTGTAACCGGCTTTTTCGGCTTCTTCTCTAGTTTGAAACCAAACCTTATTCTCTTCTTTAATTTGCTTAACACCGGAACACCACGGAAAATAATACCTGGTGCCGTTTTTTGAAGCCACAAAAGAGCCCTCCTGGGAAACAGCTACCGTTTCTTTCACACCATCATTCACCGCATTATTCAAGACCTCTGCTTGGAGAGCGGCCGCGGGAACATATAAAACCTCACTGCTGGCATCATCGATGGCAGAAAGACGGCCGAGGCCGAAAGAGGCCGCCGACGCGGCCAAAATGATGATTACAGGCCAAAAATGTGGCAAAGTTCCCTCCCCCTTGATTTCACCGACAAATTCTTTTATACTCTTCACGTTACCTATTATTTTAATTAAGCTCTAAGCCAAAAGCTAGCAGCTAAAGACTTAAAAATATGGCTCATAAAAAGGCCGGCGGAACAGCCAAAAACCTTACAGATTCGAATCCGAAATATCTCGGCGTAAAGCTTTATGCTGGAGAAAAAGCCGGAGTTGGTTCGGTTTTGGTCCGTCAAAGAGGCACGAGGATTTTACCGGGTAAAAACGTCGGCATGGGTAAAGATCATACGCTTTTCGCTTTAAAGGAAGGCAAAATAAATTTCTCCATCAAAAGGAAGAAAACTTTCAATAATAAAGTGTACGTCAAAAAAGTCGTAAACGTAAAATAAAAACACCCCGCATCAGCGAGGTGTTTTTATTTATCCTATTTCTTTTTACTTTTTTTAATCTCTCCCTCTTTTTCAACGGCAGCGATAACTTTAATTTTGAAAGAGACTTCCTTGTCTTTAACCGCGACTTTCACCTCATGCTCCCCCACCGTTTTAATCGGTTCGCTTACTTTTATGTAGGAAGCTCCCACATCTATACCACTCGATTCCTTAAGTTTAAGAGCAATTTCGCCTTCATGAATCGCGGCAAAAAGATGGCCTTTATCGTTGGCTTTTTCCGTGATTTCAATTACCGTATCTTTGATTTTTTTGAGATTTTTCACCAACAAATCTTCCCTGACTTTTTCCAAAGCAGCTTCTTTAGTTTTCAGGGCTTCAAGTTCCGCTACGGCCGCTTCTGTGGCTTGTTTTACCAATCCTTTGGGAATCAGAAAATTTACCGCGTAGCCATCGGCAACTTTCTTAATATCCGCCTTGACCCCAAGACCCCTCACATCGTGTAATAATATAACTTTCATTTTTTATTTATTGTCTTTAAACAGGGGGAGATTTTAGCTCAAAAAGACCGGGAAGTCTAGCTTATTGGTTTAAAATTTCTACCGCTTTATCCATTTGAGGGTCTTTTCCTTCGGCAATTTCTTCTGCGGTAACCTTAACCTCGTAATCCGGTTCCAAACCGCTGTCAGAAATAGAACGGCCGTTGGGTGTAAGCCATCTCGCCACCGTTACTTTTAAAGCCGTATCGTCAGTTATTGGCACAAGTTCTTGCACTGAACCCTTGCCGAAAGATTTGGTGCCGACGATTTTGGCCAAACCATATTCCTGCATCGCGCCGGCAAAAATCTCCGAGGCCGAAGCTGAACCGGCATCAAGCAAAACAACCATTTTCAAACTTTCATTGAAAATATCGTAACCGCGACTTCTGTAAATTTGATTTTGTTCATTGTTTGCATACTCTTCCGTGACCACTATTTTACCGGCAGGCAAAAACCATGAAGCCATATCTACTGCCGCTTCTAGGTAGCCGCCCGGATTTGACCGCAAATCGACAACCAACTTATTCGAACCGGAAACGACAAAATCCCGCAAGGCTCCCCTGAAAAGATTCGGTGAAGTTGAAGTAAAACTGTAAAGTCTGATGACAAAAACTCCTTCTGATCGCAAACCTGTTACTTTTTCAACACGACCATCCGCTGTCACCCTTTTCATTTCTGTATTTATAATAGGAATATTTATGACATCTCGAACAATTTTTACGGTAATCGGGCCG
>CAZRUK010000005.1:6229-25040 GCA_964603405.1 uncultured Candidatus Saccharibacteria bacterium | reverse complement strand
GATTCTGCCTTCCAAAGAAGATTTCCCTTACACCATTCGCATTGTTTCCGAAGCATTCGCTTCAAACGGTTCTACTTCAATGGGCTCAGTCTGCGGCTCAACTTTGGCTCTGATGGACGCGGGTGTTCCGATAACACGACCGGTGGCGGGCATTGCTTCGGGACTTATGATGTCAGGGGATAAATACAAAGTTTTAACTGACATTCAGGGGCCGGAAGACCACCACGGCGATATGGATTTCAAAGTGGCCGGCACAAGCGAGGGAGTTACCGCCGTTCAGATGGACGTAAAAGTTTCCGGCGTCCCGATAAAAATCCTCGCCGAAGCTTTTGAAAAAGCGAGAAGCGCGCGCCTCCGGATTCTTGAAGTTATTAAAAAAGAAATTTCCGCGCCTCGCGCCGACATTAATCCGAACGCTCCTAAAATTCTTTCGACAAAAGTTAAAGTCGATCAAATCGGCCTTATCATCGGCTCGGGCGGTAAAACCATAAACGACATAATGGAGAAAACCGGCGCCGAAATAGACATTGAGGACGACGGATCAGTTTTTGTCACCGGCAAAAACGGCTCAGCCGAAAAAGCTCTTGAGATAATTAAAGGTATGACTCGTGAATATCTTCCCGGCGAACAATTCGACGGCGAAGTAACTCGTCTTATGGATTTCGGCGCTTTCGTTAAAATAGGTTACAATGCAGAAGGCTTGGTCCATGTTTCCGAAATGGCGCCATGGCGAGTGAATCGAGTGGAAGATCTTGTAAAAGAAGGCGATAAGGTTCCCGTAAAAGTAAGAGAAACCGACGAAAAAGGCAGATTGAATCTTTCAATCAAGGCCGCGGACCCGAACTACTTCAACGATAAAAAAGACAAGGCTTCTTCCGGCGCAATGCCACCGCGTCCGTTTACCGGCCGAACCCCTCGTGGCAGAGGGCCGAGAGGTGGGGGCCGAGGACGATTTAATTAGTAGGAAATAATAAACAGCAGGTGGGGGCCGAAGAAAAAGAAAAAAACGAGAACGGCGATGACGTGCAAACCGTCAGAACTTTCGAATCTGATGCCGCCGAATACATCAAAAAAACAGGTCAAAGCCGAGCTTCTATCGCTTTGGCCGAATCGAAAAGGGAAACGGATGAACAAAAACGATTTAGGTTTGAAGAAAAAAAATTCGATAAGGAAAAAGCGAAATTTGTATTGATGATAAGCGGCATCTTGGTTTTGGCCGGAGCTATAATCTTTCTGGCGTTCGTGTTGCTTAAACCCGACGGTCCGCCGGAACTGACTTACGTTCAAGGCCAGCCGATAATTATCATCGACCAAGAAAAAATCATTGATCTAGCCGCTCTGCCTGATGACAAAGCTCTGGAAAAAATTTCCACAACGGTAAGAAGCGGCACTGTCGGAGTAGGCGCCATTCTTTCCTTCAAAATCGTCAAGACTTCCCCCGAAAAAATCGAGGAAATAGATACCGAAGAATTTTTCCGATTGGTGGCAAAGTTCGCGCCCAACAAATTAGTCCGGTCGCTTGAAAACAAATACGCCCTCGGCTTGCTAGGCTTCGACGGCAGCCAGCCATTTCTCATTTTCAAAACCGATTCATTTGAGAATGCTTACAGTGGCATGCTTGAGTGGGAACGTTCGGTCCCGATAGAACTTAAACCCGTTTTCGAAAGAGGAGAAGGTTGGGCGACAACAACGCCAGCTTACGGCCCAGGTTCAACGTCAAGAAGCTACTTTGCTCACGCGGTTATAAGCAATATGGATGTCAGGGTTCTTCCAAGCACCGGCGGCAAAACGATTCTCATATATTCTTTCCCTGACAAAAATACTCTGGTAATAACCACTAACGAAAAAGCTTTTTCGACTCTGGTAACCAAGCTAAGAAACGCCAAATTGATCCGTTAGAAAAACTTGCTTCAAAATTGAGGAAATTTGATATAATGTAAAACGCCAAAGAAATGGACAACAAACAACTAGAAAAATTTAAAGGGCTTTTAGAAAAAGAACTTTCCGTTGTGGAAGGAGAGCTTTCTTCGGTCGGCAGGATAAATCCGACAAATCCTAAAGATTGGGAACCGTTGCCGGACAAACAAGATGAGGCGCCGGCAGACGCAAACGAGGTAGCCGACACCATAGAATCTTACGAGGAAAATTCGGCTATATTGAAACAGTTGGAAATTCGTCTGAATGAAATTAAAGATGCTTTGAAGAGAGTCGGGGACGGCTCTTACGGGAAATGTAGCGTTTGCGGCAAACTCATCAATGAGAAAAGGTTGGAAGCGAACCCTGCCGCCACCACCTGCAAAGAACACATGGAATGATTCGTCCCGTTAGAAATTTACAAAACAATAACCCCGCGAAGCGCGAGTGGCGAACAGTCGCATCCCTTTCGGGGCACAGCGCTTCGCCCGTCGAGGAAAGGCCTATTCGGCCACGCACTGCGCAAAATTATTCACTCGTAAATTTCTAATGGGATGAGGTTCGCGAAAGTTCAAAGCGCCCAAACAGTTTTACTCAAATCTTTCATTATTGACGTTGAAGCAGACCTCTCCGGAGGTCTGCATTCATTTACTATCGTCGGATTGCCTGATAAAGCAGTGGAGGAAGCCCGCGACAGAATCAGCGCCGCCATAAAAAATTCCGGCTTCAAATCACCGAAAGCTAAAAACGAAAAAGTTGTAATCTCTTTGGCGCCGGCCGATTTGAAAAAGGAAGGACCGGCTTTTGATCTGGCGATGGCTCTCGGCTACCTTCTCGCCGCCAAACATATTCGTTTTGACCCGAGAGGAAAAATTTTTCTGGGAGAGTTGTCTCTCGACGGCGAGCTTCGCGAGATTAACGGCGTTTTGCCGTGCGTCCGCGAAGCGCGACGAAAAGGATTTAAAGAAGTATTTTTACCTTTGGGCAACGCGACCGAGGCCGCACTCATTGATGGAATAAACATCTACGGTGCCCGAAGTCTGAAAGAAATTATCGCCCACCTGATAGATAAAACTCTTGAGAAAGACGAAGAGAAAGGAATACCGCGAATAGAAAAACGCGATCTCGCTCTACAACCAAAAACTGAAATTGCATATGAAAAAATAGAAAACGCCATAGATATGGCGGACATAAAAGGCCAGGAAACCGCCAAACGGGGCCTTGAAATCGCGGCGGCAGGAGGCCACAACATCGCCATGTGGGGACCTCCGGGCACAGGGAAAACCATGCTGGCCCGCGCTTTCGCCGGTCTCCTGCCACCGCTTTCATTCGATGAAATTCTCGAGGTTACTTCGATTCATTCGGTGGCGGGGACAACGAAAGGAGATATTGTAACGGTTCCGCCGTTCCGATCCCCGCACCACACCGCTTCACACACAAGCATTGTAGGCGGTGGCACAAACCCCAAGCCGGGCGAAGTTACTCTGGCTCACCGTGGCGTTCTTTTTCT
Source organism: uncultured Candidatus Saccharibacteria bacterium (assembly GCA_964603405.1). GTDB lineage: Bacteria > Patescibacteriota > Minisyncoccia > Phycocordibacterales > DSPV01 > CAZRUK01. The sequence continues at coordinate 21,616 of CAZRUK010000005.1, read as the reverse complement.
GGATGAATTCCCGGAATTTGAGCACAGAGTTATCGAGGCCTTGCGCCAACCGCTCGAGGACAGAGTGGTAAGTATTACCCGAGTAAAAGGTTCCGCTATTTTCCCGGCGCAATTTATTTTGGTAGCGGCCATGAATCCTTGCCCCTGCGGCAATTACGGCAGTCGCGGAAAAACCTGTATTTGTTCGCCATCTAATCTGGAAAAATATAGACGAAAAATTTCCGGACCGATAATAGACCGCCTTGATATGTGGGTTGAAGTCGGGCCGATTGAAATAGAAAAACTCTCAAGCAATGCGCCGTCGGGAGAAACTACAGAAAAAATTAAAATGAAAATTGAAAGAGCGAGAAAGGCCCAGGAAGAGAGATTTAAAAAGGTGGGCTTGAAACACAAAATGAACAGCGAGATGGGTGTTCGGGATTTGAATAACTTGGTGAAGATGGACAAAAAACCCCTAGCCGTCCTGAACGCGGCCGCAAACCGTCTTGGGTTTTCCGGTCGCGCGTATCACAGAGTAATGAAACTGGCCCGCACCATCGCCGACCTTGAGGGAAGCGACGGTGTCGAAGAAATACACGTCAGTGAAGCATTGTCTTACAGGCCGAAGCAAACCCATGTTTTATAGAAAACAACCGCCCCCACTTTCTTGAAGAAAGCGGGGGCGGTTGTTAATAATTCCTAATTCATACTTCGTAAGTCTGAATCCTCTTTAAATTCGCAGGTGAATCTAAAAAGGATTACGGGCTCCACGAACCTCAAAGTGAAGGTGTGTTCCTGTCGATCTTCCCGTAGAACCCATATATCCGATTACCTGGCCTCGAACAACTTGCTGGCCGCCAATTACCGCAATACCGCTTAAGTGAGCATAAAGAGTCTGAGTTCCATTCGAATGCTCAATAACAACATAAGTGCCGTAACCTCCGTTCCAACCGCCGTGTCTCGCCACGATAACTTGTCCGCCAGCCGCCGCAACAATTGGAGTACCGGGTGAAGAAGCCCAGTCAACGCCGTTGTAACCGTGCAATCCTTGAGTTTTTCTCGCTCCGCCCACAACGGGGAAAAGATAATAATCGCCATAATCCGGACCGCCCACCCCGCGCAAAACCGCAGTAGGAGTGCTGGAATAAGAGGGGGTAGCAATCACGCCATTCGGCACAATAACAATATCTCCAGCGCTAAGCGTTGTACTATCTGTAAAGCCGTTATAGCTCAGAATTTCTTCAACATCGCCTTTGTATTTCTTGGCAATACTGGCAACTGTGTCTCCTTTAACTACTTCGTGTCTAACACCGGTAATAGGTAGAATGACAAGTGTTTGCCCTTCATGAATCAGCCCGCCCCTCAAATCATTCCCCCAAATAACAGTGTTGGAAGAAACTCCAAACATCTGGGCAATTTGTGAAACTGTGTCTCCCTTTCTCACCACATACACGCTGATGTGGCCGTCTGAATTGCCCGAATCAGCCCAGCTTCCGCTTGGTCCGGTCTCTGACATAAGGGCGGTATCCGCTACGATTGTTATGTCACCGCCGCCTTTGGCTGAAACCGGATCCGGGTTTACGGGGGCCTGAAGCAAAGCCATTGTTTGTGAATTCAAAACTATGGCCGTTGTTTCCTCTCCTTTAAACCAAGACAAAATGGTAGAAAGAATCCCAGCTTCGGCATCGCCCGGGAAGGTAAAAACCGCCAGAACAAAAGCTATTCCGGCGGGAATGGAAATTAAAAACAATACTTTTGTGGTCTTCAGCCCCCTTTTACATGACTCGTCATAGGCTGAAGATTTATTTGATTTAGTTAAAATAAGCCTCTTTTTAGTGAATAAAGGGTATTGAACCCTTTGTTGCCGTCACTCGCTCGGGACAGAAAAAGAAAACCCCTTTTCTCTCCACTCGCTTGCCAAGCGATAAACCGTAAACAGCAAATGGCTTTGTTAAGCCACATTTTTCTTTCCGATACTCAACCGTCCTATTTAATATACATCCGGCAGGACATAAGTCAATTCGACAATCCACCTGTGTGGATATCGTTCCGGGTTTTACCAAGGTATTCAAAGTTGTCTTAAAAACATTTGGGGTGGTAATTGTAGTATCATAAGCAATCCCGCGTTATAATAACCGTTTATATGGCTCTAGACTTAAATAAATCGCAAAAAGAAGCCGTGGAAGCATTGGACGGACCAGTAATGGTTATTGCCGGAGCTGGAGCCGGTAAGACCAAAACTATCGTTTCAAGAATAATTAACCTAGTCAAAAAAGGAATTTCTCCGGTAAATATTTTAGCCATAACTTTCACCAACAAAGCCGCCGAAGAAATGTCGGAGCGGACCATTAAAGCTCTCGGCCAAGAAAAAAACCTGAACAGGCCCGTTTCTATGGATGAAAAACCCCTGATTTCAACCTTTCATTCTTTAGGGGTGGTTATTCTCCGAGAAAATGCAAAAATAGCCGGCCTGCCACGCCACTTTACGATTTTCGACAAGGACGATTCAAAAAAAGCGGTTAAGGAAGCTCTGCTTCTGGAGGGCCTCGACCCCAAGGTTATGGAACCCTCAAGAGTTCTCGCTGTCATATCCAAACAGAAAGGCCGGATGGGAAAACCCGAGGAACTTATGGAGGAAAAAAATTGGCAAGGCAAGATTATCGGCAAAATCTGGCAGGGATATGAAAAAATTCTCAATTCGGAAAACGCTTTGGACTTTGACGATTTGCTTTTGAAAACCGTTCTCCTTCTGCGGAAAAATCCGGAAACGGCGGAGCATTATAACAACCGCTTCCAATATATCCACGTCGATGAATACCAAGACACCAATCTCGCCCAATACGAACTCCTGAAAATTTTGGCGGGCGATCGGAAAAATATTTTCGTAGTCGGGGATATAGACCAAACAATTTACACATGGAGAGGAGCTCATATAAAAAATCTTCTGAATTTTGAAAAAGATTTTTCCGGCGCCAAAGTGATTATTCTCGATGAAAATTACCGCTCTACGAAAAATATTCTTGAAGCGGCCAACGCTGTCATTCAAAAAAACAAAATCAGATACGAAAAAAATCTTTATACATCGAACCCGGAAGGGGACAAGATCGGCATATACCCCGCCTACGACGAAGCGGACGAGGCTTCTTTTGTGGCCGCAACGGCAAACAAACTTATTGGCGCTGGCGTCCGGCCGGAGGAAATCGCCGTATTGTATCGCGCCAATTTCCAATCTAGAGCGCTGGAAGAAGCTTTTCTGGAGAAACAAATCCCATATCAAGTGGTCGGCACCCGTTTTTTTGAAAGAAAAGAAATAAAAGACGCTTTGGCTTTTATCAAAGCGGCTTTGGATGAAAAAAATATCTCAAGCTTAAAAAGAATCATCAACGTGCCACCGCGAGGCATAGGCAAACTGACTCTTCTCAAAATTTTAGCCGGAAAAAAGGAAGAGCTTCCCGCCGGCCAAAAGAAAAAAGTTGCCGAATTTTACAGTCTTCTCGCGAAAATCAAAAAGGAAGCGGCCGATTCCAAGCCTTCCGCCCTGATTAAATACATTATTAAAAACACAGGCATGGAAGGAAGTCTGAAAAAAAGCGAGGAAGACCAGGAAAGATTTGAGAACCTTATGGAGCTCGCCAGTTTGGCGTCAAAATACGATTCACTGCCCCAAGAAAAAGCTTTGGAAAAGTTTCTGACGGACGCGGCGCTAGCCTCCGACCAAGACGAAATAAAAGATAAGGTGCGCGCCGTTCGATTAATGACCGTTCACAGCGCCAAAGGTCTGGAATTTGATTACTGTTTTATCACCGGTATGGAAATGGATTTATTTCCTCACAGTAAAATTTATGAAAGCGGGATAACGGAGGAAGAAGCGGAAGAGGAGAGGAGACTTTTTTATGTCGCCCTAACCCGCGCCAGAAAAAAAATTATTTTGTCTTACGCTTCGGCAAGGACAATCTTCGGCTCAAGAAAAATAAACCTGCCTTCCGAATTTCTTTCAGATATAGATGATTTTCTCTACACGGAAGAAACCCATCCAGATAAAGAAATAAAAACAATTTACCTCTGATTTAATTCCCCAAAGCAAGCTTCAAAAAATCGGCAAATTGATTGAAATATTCTCTAACCAACGGCCTCATCAAATCTTCCACGGGCGCGTAGTTATCGGTTAAAACGACACCATCTTCGAAAGGGTATTTATCTTCATCAATAAGATAACTCTGAAGAACCGAGCCGTATCTAATGGAAGCAATTTTTCGTTTCAAAAGTTCCTGGGGAATTTTCTCATCGCTCGACACGCCAACCAAAATTATATTTTGAGGAGCAGCCGCATCTTTGCCCAAAGCAAAAACGTAATGATTCGGAAATGCCTCGCTAAAGGTTTTTCTAACGCTTTCATATATTGGGGCTCCCGCTCCTTCAAACGAGCCGATAAAAGCAAGAGCGTAGATACCCCCGTCGTTCAATCTTTCTTTCACAAGGAAATCAAATTCTTTGGTCAATAAATGCCAGGGCGCCGATATAAAAGAATTGTAAGCGTCACCGATTATCAAATCGTATTTTTCTTGCGTGTTGGCCAGATAAATTCTGGCATCGCTCTCTATGGTTTTAATCGAGTTGCTGTCCAAACCGAAAAAATCCTCGCTGATTTTTCTCACCTCGGGGTCAATTTCCGTCACAGTCACTTCCGCCCCGTAATACTCTTTTAATTTTTTGGGAAGAACGTAAGCGCCTCCGCCAATGGCGTGGGCTTTTTTAATGCTCGGCTTGAAAATTGAAAAAATCGGATATAAATCCGTGTAAAGACCGCTAGGGTCGGCTTGAGCTTCTATGCTGTAAGAGTCGTAATCAAGAAAAAAAACTTTTAACTTCCCCAGAGTGTTCATTTCAACAACACGCGCGAGGTAATAAGAAGTTTCCTTTTCATAAACAAGATTCGGACTTTTTTGTTCGGGGGTAAACAAAGAAAGGCCGGCAATTCCAAAAATCAAAACGCTAAAACCGGCCAAATTCCAAAAATTTCTGTCAAAAACGGCAAAAATAAAGGCCAATACCAAAAGGGTTGCGGCAATTATATTAAGCGTTCCGGCACTGCCTATTTTGGCCACGAAAAGGTAGCCAGTAAGAAATACTCCGAGGATACTGCCAAAAGACCAGGCGGCAGAAACAAAAGCGTATTCTTTGCCGATAGAAGAAAAATTCTTGGCGAAAAGTTTCAAAATAATCGGACTGAGCGAGCCGATGGCAATCGAGGGCAACAAAAACAAAAACAAAGAAAGAAAAAGCGTAATGGTAAAAACGGAATTAAACGAAGAAGTGATTAAATCGGCATGCCGAGCGAGAAGGGGAACCAGGAAAACTAACACAGCCGATAAAGCCAGAGCGATAGACAAAGTTTTTTCTTTGGGAAACTTGTCGGCAAAATATCCGCCAAGCAAACTGCCGACAGCAAGGCCCAAAATCGCAACGCCGATGACTGAAGTCCAGGTGTAAACAGACGAACCAACGATAGGCGCGGCGATTCTTGAAGAAACTAACTCCAAAGTCATGAGGGCAAAACCGGCAAAAAAAGAAGAGATTAGATAAACTGACTTGCGCGCTGAAAACATGAGGGCATTTTAACACTTAAACAAACACCCGACTATTACTTCCGGCTCTCGCCTAAAAAGCGGAAATGTGTAAACTACGGATATGCAAACTTATACGCATCCAAGGCCAAAAAAATCACTCGGTCAAAATTTCCTTACGGCAAGAAGGGTTGTTGACGACATCATCGAAACAGCAAATATCGGCTCAAACGATATTGTTCTTGAAGTAGGCCCGGGCAAAGGCATTTTGACAGCCGAACTTCTCAAGTGCGCCCGCGAAGTTATCGCCGTGGAAAAAGACGACCAACTGGTGGCATATTTAACTTTAAAATTCAGAGAAGAGATAAAAAACGGGAGACTGAAAATTTTGAATGCCGATATTCTGGAATTTGACCCCGCTATGGAAAATCTTCGGGACAGCGGATATAAAATTGTCGCCAACATTCCTTATTACATCACCGGTGAATTTTTAAGAAGATTTCTTTCGGAAGTGAGCCAGCCTTCCAAAATGGTTTTAATGCTTCAGAAAGAGGTAGTGAAAAGAATCGCCTCAAACAACGGTAAGGAAAGCATTTTGTCTATCTCTATAAAAGCTTACGGCCAGCCGAAATACATAGAAACAGTAAAAGCGAAACTTTTCCGGCCTGCTCCGCATGTCGACTCAGCAATTATTTTAATAGACGATATCTCAAAAAACTTTTTTAAAAATTTGGAGGAAGAAAAATTTTTTAACGTGGTAAAGACCGGCTTTTCTCAAAAACGAAAAAAGGTCGCGAACAACTTGGCGCCGTTTTTCGGCAAAGAAAAAATCACCGAGATTTTGAAAAATTTAGGCTTAAATTCGAATATCCGGGCCGAAGATATACCTCTCGGCAAATGGAAAAATATCGTTCAAAAACTCCCTTAAACCTACAGGAGGGAAGCCCACATAGCCGGCACCGGCATACCCCCGTTTATAGTGATGCAGGTCGGGCCCGATACGATACTGCATATGCCGGCTCCGGGAGTCACGAAACCAAGCCATTGGGAAGCGACAAATCCTGTTCCCGGAAACGGCACAAAACCCGGAGGCATCCATATAAGGCCACTGTAACCGGCTCCCAAACTTATAGCAAAAATAAGGTGCCCGCCGCCACAGGTGCAATACATTATTATTCCCGTGTGATAACCCCCTCCGCCTAATTGGGCAACTGCCTCGGGAGCGATAGGGCCGATGAGTTCTTTAATCCGCGCCAACAAAGATCCCGCTTTTTCCGTCAAAGAAGACCCCACCGGCAAATATCTTTCTCCCCATAAAAGGGCGATTTCGGAAGCGCCGACCCCTTCACTATTTCTAACGGTTATGTAGTAAAAATCGTAAAGATCGCTCATTTTCTTGCCTTGCTTAGCCAAAAAATCTTCGAGCTCGGAAACATTTCTCATATCTTTGTAAGGATCTAGAACTTCTCCCAGCGTCGAACCGGATTTATTTACCGGCGTTTCAATTTGGGTAACCATTTCATAAGGCAAAGCCCTGACCTGCGTTTCCGTCATATTTTTAATCTGGGGAGGATAATATCTGAAAGTGATTGTTTTTCCGTCGGCAGAAGTTAAGCTGCTAAAAATTTGTTCAATAGTTCCATATTGCAAAACAACCGTATTGCCTGTGGGTGTAAAACCTTCGCCGTAAATTGTTATTTCTTCTCCCGCCTTGGCCGTATTCGGAGAAACGCTAAAAACTTTCACTTTGCTGGCCACAGCGGCAGTTTGGCCTCTACTTCCCGCGCTTGCCGGTAAAATATGTTCGTCTTTAACCTCCGCCGGCCGAGATAAAGCGGCAAATTTGGCCCGGGTCATTGAGCCGACATAACCTGTGGCGGCGAAAATGTTAACAGGGTAAAGCACTTCGGCCCTATATTTAACTTGGAACCTCTTGACCGCCTGCACAGTGAGAGAGCCAAAAAAATCCGTTTCTTGTCCGGGAGAACCGGGACCGCTCGAAGCAACTTGCGTATCCGGCGACTGATTAAGCATTTTTTGAAGAAGCAAAACATCGGGACCTCTGTCGCCATATTTCAAATCCCGCGTTAAATCAGTGGCCACTGAAAAATTCGGGAGCGCGAGGAGAACAGTTATTAGCAAAAATACTAGCTTCTTCATTTCTCAATTTTATCACGGCAAGCCAAAGTTATCGCAAAACTGTGAACAGCGCAAAACAAACAGCTGTATTCATGCTAAAATTTCTAAGAATATGGCGATTCTAAAAAACAGGGTCTTAATCACCGCTGTGCTGGCAATCATTGCAGTATCTGCCGTTTTTGTTTTAAACAAAAAAGACAAGGTCTCCATCGTGGAGGAGAAAAATTTATCCGTAGTCGAACAAGCCTCGGATAAAATAAACACCAAAGATTCGGACAATGACGGCTTGGCCGATTGGGAGGAAGCGCTTTGGCACACCGACCCGCAAAACCCCGACTCCGATGGGGACGGCACCATCGACGGTGATGAAGTCAAAGATAACAGGAATCCGGCCAGCGGAGAACCGAATGACACCTTGGGAACACCGGAGGAAATAATGACAGCCGGCTTAAATTCCACCCAGAAACTATCTCGGGAGTTCCTTGTAGATTACCTAAATCTGAAAAAGGCCGGTGAATACAACGAGGAAAGCGCCGCTTCTTTGGTAAATTCCCTAGTGAAAAGTGGGTACAAGGAACTGGATTCGGGCCCAAAATATACCAAAACGGATTTCAAAATAATTTCTTCTACGGGTGAAAATATTAGAAATTTCGCCAATGAATTCGCTTTTGTTTTCAGTAGCAACGCGCCCGACTCCGAAAATGAATTGATTATTTTTGTCGACTGGTTAGAAAAACAAGAGGATGCCATTCTCGAAGAATTGGAGCCGATTGTTGAGGGCTACAAAAAAATAGTTTCCGAGTCTTTAACTTTAGCCGTACCGGAATCATTAAGCGGCGACTTTGTCGATCTCATGAACAGCGTAAATCTTCTTGGCGACATAACTCAAACTTTCCGCCAATCAAACGTTGACATCGTAGCCGCCTTGCCCGCGCTTTCGGCTTACGAAAACACGGTCGGCGCGACACTCAACTCCTATCAATCTCTCATAAAGAAAATAATAGCGAGTGGCGAGCAATTCACACCCCAAGACCCCGCTTACGCCCTAATCATTTCAATCTAGGATATAATATAAATGCATAAAAAGATGGCTTTTTTCTCTTCCTCAAAATTTAGGAAAATAGTTTGCGCCATTGTGGTTTTGGCTTTGGTTATGCCCGCTTCTTTCTTTATGTCGCCCGAAAAAGCGGAGGCCGGCAGCATTTTCACGAACGATTTAATAGCCATTCCCACCAGAGTTCTTAACGCGTTGTCAAACGTTATGAAAAAACTGAAGGATTGGGGCCTAGACTCAATCGTGTGGCAACTGTCAAGCGCCGTTTTGAAACAACTGACCGCCGACCTCGTCGACTGGATTAACTCCGGCTTCGAGGGAAATCCGGCCTTTATCGACCAACCTGAATATTTTTTCCTTGATTTGGCGGATCAGGTAGCCGGCGACTTCCTTTTCAAAAACGAAGACCTGCGTTTTCTCTGCGACCCGCTTGGAATGGGTATGGATATCCGAGGAATTCTCGCGGTTGGAGCCACTTCACGTTTCGCTAGTTTCCGCTATAGATCGTCTTGTAGGCTATCACAGGTTTTCGGCAATTTTCAAAGAGCAAATCTTTTCATAAACGGCGACTTCCAAGTAGGGGGTTGGACGGGTTGGCATTCGCTTACCCAAATTCGGGGCAATAATATTTTTGGAGCGACTAATATAGCAATGAACGAGTCTGTTAAACTGACTTCAAACAAAACCTCCGGCGAATCAACAATTTTGAATTGGGGCCAGGGATTTTTCCCAACAAGAGACCAAGAAGGTTTTGCCAAAACGCCGGGCGTATTTATTGAAAGCCAGCTGTCCAATTCCTTCGGCTCAAACCTGGAAAAGCTGGGCCTCGCCGATGAACTCAACGAAATTCTAAACGCTCTTATGAGTCAACTTCTCCAACAGACAGTGCAAAGCGGTCTTGTTTCTCTCTCAACCAGATCTTCCACCCAAGCTAATTCCTATTCCGCCCGTCTCCGCACCGGCGACCCTGCCGCGCCATTTAGGCGATTAACCGACGACGAACGCTCGCAATACAAAGCTCTGTCCAGCGCAGATGAATCGGAAAGCCAGGAATCTTTTGATCAAGCCTTCGCCAAAGCCGAAGCGGAAGCCCAAGCCGCATACGGAGAAGGAGAAGCTAAACCAAACGCGAAAGTTTTGACAACAAACGCCTTCACTCAACAAACGTGCACCGCTTCATTCAACAGCAATGGCGCCGCCAGTCTGGCCATAGACGGTTCCTCATCATCTTTTTCTGCTACCGGATGTATTGATGGTGCGCAAAATACTGAACACTGGTGGGAAGTTATTTTCGCAAACTCATCCATACTAGATGAAATTCGCATTGAATCTTTGTCCACAGGAGCGGGACTAAGGCCTATATCTTGTGTCGCTTATCCTGGGGGGTGTGGAAATGAGAACCTAGATTCAACTTATTCATATATAGCCCCTTCCTACACCAGACCTGGTGCCACTACGCAGGTAATAGCCCCCAGAATGGTTCTTACTCATTTAAATGCAACTGGCGACAAAGCAACCAGCACAAAGTACTTGGCCACCCCTGCTGAACTTATGTCTATGGGCCATGAAATCATAAATGTGAAAGTACTTCTTGATCCTCCTCTAAACGTAACGAGTGCTAAAATTTTCTCCCAAGGATCAGACAGGTGGGATGATGGTACATGGTACTACGGAGTCAATCTCCGCGAAGTAACCTTTTACCAACACCTCGTTCCAATAATCAAAACCGATAATTTCCCAACGGTTATAGACCCGTATTCTTCCGCCACCGTAAGCCCTCTCAATAAAGAATGGCTTGAGGTTTCTTATTATCCGAGATGGGATATAGATCCGACACCAAAATTTAACGCAACACAACTTGTTACTTGCTCCGCCACCAAAACAACCGGCTGTATGGAGGTTGTCGCTAAAGACTCTAGGGGAAATTTCTGTTTGAATGAGGACACAACGGGTATTGTCAATCCACCTTGGTCCTTAGTGTGCACGAGGATAGATGACACACCCACATACAGTTTCACACCGGGTAATTCTTTCTCGATAGAATTAGTGGCAATTGAACCCAGAGATGGCAGTCCCAAAACCGACGCGGACGGCAATTCTATAACCGGCGAGACTCCTAATGCCAACGATGGGCTTATCTTTAGGAGCAAGCCTGCCGTTAAAAGCTTCACTGTTCCGCCTTATCCGCAATAAAAATGCAGGATAATTTCCTAAAAAAGAATACCTACGCAATGAGGTTGGTGGTTGGACCTTGTCTTTTTGTTCTTGTTTTAGCCTCAATTCTTTCACTGCCCAACACTGCCATAGCTCAATACGACGACAATACAGCGGGTATCCCGTCAACCGTTACCTGGGAGGATCCGACAACGGGCTCAATAGTTCCTGGCAGCGGGCCAAGCAATTATGTAGAAACGACATCCGGCAGTAACCCCAGCGCCAACCAAACAACCGTCGAAAGCGAATTCCAAAAAGCAGCTGATGTAGACAGTGTGCCGAAGAATATTTTGGAAATGTTCGACGCCGCTGGGCTTTTTACGTTTGTAGTCAACCTAGTTAACGAAGGGTTGCTAACAATTGCATCTCTCACCCTATTTCTTGCCGGCAAAACTTTGGACATTGCGATGTATTTCACCACTCATATGTCGGACATCTTAAACGGCGTGCCAATAGTTGATATGGGGTGGGAGGTTTTTCGCGACCTTGCCAATATGGTTTTCATTTTCATTCTGGTCTATGCCTCAATTTCCATTGTGCTCGGCATCGGCAACCCGCGCCAACTTATCGTAAACATCATAGTTACCGCTATTTTGATAAATTTCAGTCTTTTTATTACAAAAGCCGTTGTTGACGTGTCAAACATCATTGCTCTGCAATTTTATAATGCCATTAATGTCCAAACCCAACAACTAGAACAAGGGCCCGAAGAATGGCTACCCTGGGCAAAAGACGGACCCGCCGCCGCTTTTATGCAAGGACTAAGAATTACAACCATATACGGTTACGACAGAAAGGATAAATCTCTTACCAACATCAATAACTTGGCCGGGAATCAACTCACTGTTCCCGATATTATGGGTAGTCCATTTAGGGCGTTTGGGATAGCGCTTATGGGATCAATACTCATGGTAACAGCCGCTTTTGTCTTTTTGGCTGGCGCTTTAATGCTCTTTTTCAGAATCATTATGTTGATGTTTCTAATGATGGTTTCTCCTTTGGCTTTTATAGCCCGCGTTTTGCCTATAACAAAATCCGGCTGGGATAAGTGGTGGCATGCTCTGCTAAACAACGCCATCTTTGCGCCGGCATATCTCGCTATGTCTTACATAATTGTGAAATTGATTGGACAGGGGTTCGTGGGCATAAAAACTCTTAATGTTGAGGGGGGATCTCTATTTTACGCCTTTTCCGGTATGGTCAGCAGTTTGGGATTGATTCTTAATTTCGTCTTCATAATAATCATACTCCTGATGGCTCTTGTAATGTCCAAACAGTTGGGCGCGATAGGAGCAACCACGGCGATTAAGGTGGGGAAGAATTTGTCAGGCACGGTAAGTGGCTTGGTTGGCCGTCACACCATTGGCCGCGCTGCGCGCTATCTTGAAGAAAGGGCCGCAACTTCACCCGCTTGGACCGGTGTTGTTGGAACAAAAGTCAGAGAATTGACTACCCAAAAACTCGCTTCCGCCAAATATGGCGGGAAAACATCCGCTATTGAGATGAAGAAAGAAGCAAAGGCTCGAGTAACTGGTCACGAGGAAGCAGAAAAAATCAATATCGTCAGAGAGGAAGCGAGGAAGGGGGCCCTTGCGGATACGGAAAAAATACAAAACGCCATGCTTCGTTTATCCCCCGCAGGAGTTTCCAAACTTGACATGAAAGATATTAGAAATGTGCCTGAAATCGCCCGCTTCGCAAATGAAAAACAATATCAAGCGGTAATGAGTTCCGATAAATCCGAGGGAGATAAAAATGAATGGACAAAACTCAGATTCAAGCATATTACTGACGCATTTGATAAACGCCGTCAGGCGGAAGGCTTTGCCAAGGCAATAGTACAAGCAAATCCGCACCTTGCAGCTACGTACAGAAACGGCGCTGGATTAAAAGACATGGATGTCGGTTGGACAGATGAAGATCAGAAGGCTTTTGACGTCGCTAATAACGATGTGCGCAGCAAATCGGCAAATGAGCTGGGTTATCTTAACCGAGTTGATCCAGATTCTATAAACAAAATAGCCCCGAATTTGAACTGGTGGCAAATAAAAGATATGCGTAAAAACGACGCATATAGCTACAGTCAACGGGAAGGCAAAGGAAATTCTTTGCGCGATTTCAAGGAAACAGATATTGCCGATGCGGCGGATATTATGTTTGGAATACCCATGGTTGACCAAAACGGCAAACCTCGTTCCATCGCAGAGAGAGCAAAAGAAAGGGAGGATACCAACCGGGTGTGGCAGAAAGTTGTGCTTAAGGGTGAAGATAAAATTAATGATCCTAATGTCTTCAGTAACGATGAACGCAATACTTGGACTAGAATTAAAAATGTATCTCAAGCCCAAAAAGAAGTGGCTATGAATATGGTGCAAGAACACCATAAAGGCCGTAGTCCGGACGAGCTCGCAAATGGCCCGGGCCGAGTCAGAAATTTACCTTTCCAATATGGAACTTATGGTGCCAGCGTTGTTAAACCAATGATGGGTAAAGACAGCATTCATCACAAGGTGCTTATGGCCGGCATGCTAAGAGGCTACGCCAATAATACTCTCACTGAAGACAGCAAGGCTTTCTTGAAGAAAACCGTATTCGACAGAGATGGTCAGGATTTTTACTCCGAATGGCGTGAGCTTGCTAAAGAAATGGGACTAGAGAATGATTCTAAAATTAACGATCTAAGAAACTGGGCGAATGAAGGCGCCGCGGGCGCGACTAAATTTGCCCAAGGGGTTGATACCGTTAGCCTTTTGGAAACTCTGCCAGGGGTGCCTAGAGGGGCTGGGGGAGGATCACAAGGTGCGGGAGGAGGACCTGGTGCACAAGGGGGTGGAGGAAGTCCAAGAGGTGGGAGGCCAACTAACCCACCGAGGGGCGGAGGTGGACCAACCGGAGGAGGACAAGGACCAATATTGTATGGACCAACAGGACAACCATTGCCTCCTAGCCAACCTCCAAGTCCAACACCACCACCTCTACCAAGTACTGGAGGTAGACCCACTCCACCACCAATTCCTCCACAAAGTAATGCCCCCAAACTTGGTATAAAACTTAAGTAAAAATTTCTTGACTAGTATGATTGAGAATGTCTGAACAAAATATATACAAACAAATAGACGAGAAATACAGCTCTTTGCCGGAGAGTATTAAACAAGCATTGGATGATTCAGATCATCTGGAAGCCGTAGTGGATGGGCTAACTTCGAAATACGACCTTTGGTCAAAAGACACCGGTAAACTTTATGACGAAATGATTGCTGTTATTGCTGGCGTCACCAACCCAAAAGATTTCATTCGGAGAATCGCCAGCGGTCTTGATCTTGATAATCAAAAAGCTACGGCTATCGCCCAGGAAATAAACGCCAAAGTTTTCCAACCCATTCGAGACGATATTAAAACGCTCAGCGAAGGTAGCCCAACCCCTCAAAAACCCCCCGTCAGCGCCCTGCACTCAACAATAGACACAAGCCGGATGACAGAAGCGGCGCCCGCGCCTGAACTTCCCAAAATGCACAGCGTTGACGCGGACCTTCTCGCTTCTGTCGGCGTAAAAAAACCTCTGCCTCCCGCGCCACCAGTACACGCAAGGCCACCTTTGGATAAAGAACTTGAGGAAAATCTGGTTGAAAAAGAAAGCGCGGGGGTTGAATTCGGGAAAGAAGAGAGGGAAGAAATACCGGCCCCAACTCCAGCCCCAAGCGAGCAGGCCGAACACAAAGGCAAAGAACTCAACAAAGGACCGTCCTTCGTTGAATCATCTGAACCGCGCGTGGTGAGCGAAGTCGAACCACCAAGACAACCATCGGCAGGAACGCCCGCCGGAAGTTTTAGTTTCAGTAAAGGATTCGCGGACGGCCACCAAGAAAATGAAAACGATCTTATAAGAGAGGATATCTTGAAAGCCATAGAAAACCCCGACCAGCTCCGCCACGATTTAACCGCCGGCATCAAAGACAAATTAAAACCAATAAGAACAATGGAGACAGACCGCCAGACAGCCGAGCAGGAAAAGCCACTCCAAGCGCCGATGGGAACACCGCCCAGCCAATACGAAAAAGATCCTTATAGAGAGTCACCAAATTAGCTTGTAGCTTAGCGCTTGAAGCTTGGAGCTGTTAGAATTAGCTAGTAAATATTGATTTTAAGCTAAAAGCTCTAAGCCCTAAGCTCTATAGAAAATGCGTTTTCAAGTCCCACAATTTATAGATGTCGAGGATAAGATTTTCGGGCCTTTTACTTTCAAACAATTCCTCTATTTGGCTGGCTCCGCCGGCATGATTTTTGTGATTTTGAGAATTTTTCCCAAACTATTGGCTATCCCCTTGATTGTCGTCGTGGCCACCCTAGGCCTTATGCTCGCTTTTTACAAAGTAAACAACCAACCTTTTGTCAGGTTGCTTGAATCGATGTTTCAATTCAGCATCCACTCAAAACTTT
>CAZRUK010000005.1:0-6219 GCA_964603405.1 uncultured Candidatus Saccharibacteria bacterium | reverse complement strand
AACTTTATCTCTGGAAAAAAGACGCGAACGCCAAACCAAAAGGGCAAAAAGATATTTTCCACTACAAACAAATGGAGGTGCCCGACATCGGAGCGGGGAAATTGAAAGATTTGTCGCGGGATGTGGAGATTAAAGGGAACGAAGAGGGTAAAAAATAGGATTTTTTACAGCTTTTAGCTTAATGCTTGAAGCTTGGAGCTTTAAAGTGGAAGATGGCAAAAAAATAAATTCCCATAAAGAACTGATTGTCTGGCAGCGAGCCATGTCTTTGGTTAAAAATATATACAAACTCACAAACCCTTTTCCGAGGGAAGAAATTTTTGGCTTAGTTTCGCAAATGAGAAGGTGCGCTGTTTCTATCCCATCCAACATCGCGGAAGGAAGATCTCGGGGAACCCGAAAAGACTTCTCGCAATTTCTTCGTATAGCGCTCGGGTCTTGCGCTGAGTTACAAACTCAATTAGAAATTGCGAAATCCTTATCCTACGGGGACATTACGAGGTATAATGATTTGGAGCAAGACACAACAGAAATATTTAGAATGTTGCGAGCTATGCTCGTTAAGCTAGAAGCTAAAAGCTCTAAGCCCTAAGCTATCCCTATGGCCGTTTCAAAATCCACTCAAGATTTCGTCGACGTCAAAGAAATAAAAGACGGGATTTTGGTGCTGAAAGACGGTTCGCTCAGATCGATACTTATGTGCTCATCAATTAACTTTGCTCTGAAATCCGAAGAAAATCAGGTGGCCATAATTTCCCAATTCCAAAACTTTCTCAACGCCATCGATTTTTCAATCCAAATACTCGTCCAGTCGCGAAAATTGAATATAAATCCTTATCTTTCTTTGCTTGAGGAACGCTACAAAAAACAATCCACCGACTTAATGAAAATCCAGGTCAGGGAATATGTCGATTTCGTGAAAGATTTCACGTCAAATGTAAATATTATGACCAAAAACTTTTTCGTGGTGGTGCCTTTCGGCTCGGCTAAAGTCAATATTCAAAGAGATGTGACTAAATCTCTTTCCAATCTGCTTCCCGGCAGATCAAAAGAAGAAAAAGTAAGCAAGGAACAAGCTCTGGAGCAAAGCTTCGAGGAAAAGAAAATGCAACTTCAGCAAAGACTCGCCGTGGTTGAACAAAGTTTGGCGAGAGTCGGTATTCGCACCGCCAAACTCGGCTCCGATGAATTGGTCGAGCTATTTTACAAAATTTTCAATCCGGGCGAACAAGAAAAACCGACGATACCGAAAGGATAGCTTGGGGCTTAGAGCTTTTAGCTTACAGCTTTAAAATGCAAAAGAAAATTATAAAATTAAAAATCACTAAAAAGCTAACAGCTGGTAGTTAGTAGTTATCATGTCTTTACTGGATATCTTCAAAATAAAAAGGGGGGGTGATAAGGAAAGCGACAAACTGGCTTCCTATCTTCCCGAGGAACTGCAGGAAGCTGGGGCTATGGATTTGCAGGATGTTATCGCTCCGGGCGCCCTGAAAATTTCCCCCAAACAGCTCTCGCTCGGCGACAAAATCGCCAGAACTTATTTCGTCATTTCCTATCCGCGCTATCTGACCGAAGACTGGTTTTCGCCGGTTATAAATCTCGACAAAATTTTTGACATCTCCATATTTATCCACCCGGTGGAAACTTCCAGAATCTTGAAAACTTTCCAGAAAAAAGTAGCCGAAGTTCAAAGTCAAATTTCTATGAGAGAAGACAAGGGTTTGGTGCGCGACCCGAAACTGGACACGGCCTTCCAGGACCTTGAGCATCTGCGCGACAAACTCCAGCAAGCGGAGGAGCGACTCTTTGATGTGGGAGTTTATATAACTATATACGCCGACTCGGAAGACGAGTTGGAAAAAATCGAAACGGAAATAAAAACCGTTCTTGAGTCGCGTTTGATTTATGTAAAACCGGCTCTTTTTCAGCAAGAACAGGGTTTTAGAAGTATGGTGCCGGCGGGTAACGATTTACTGTTGGTCCACTCAAAACTGAACACCGCTCCGCTCTCAAGCATTTTCCCTTTCGTTTCCTTCGACTTAACCGACGACAAAGGTATTCTTTACGGAATAAACAGGCACAATTCATCTTTGGTTATTTTCGATCGCTTTTCTTTGGAAAATTACAATTCTATAACTTTCGCCAAATCCGGTTCCGGAAAATCATACACAACCAAATTGGAAATTCTGCGAACGCTTATGTTTGATACGGATGTTATAGTCATCGACCCAGAGAGGGAATACGAGCATATGGCTGAAGTGGTGGGCGGCAGATATTTTAATATTTCGCTTAACTCCGAGCACCATATTAACCCCTTTGACCTGCCAACCCCGCGCGAGGACGAATCGCCAGCCGACGTTCTTCGTTCAAACATCATAAACCTAGTTGGTCTTTTCAGAATTATGCTCGGCGGCCTGTCGCCGGAAGAAGACGCCATTATCGACCGAGCCATAACCGAAACTTATGCATTGAAAGATATAACTCCCGATTCAGATTTCTCGGAAGTTGAACCGCCTCTTATGTCGGACTTCGAAATGGTTCTTTCCGGTATGCAAGGAACCCAAACCTTGGTCCAAAAACTTTCCAAATATACCAAAGGGACTTGGGCGGGCTTCATTAATCAACCCTCCAGCGTAAATATCGAATCAAAATTCATCGTCTTCTCCATCCGTGATATGGAGGATGAGTTGAAACCGGTGGCTATGTACTTGGTCACTCACTTCATCTGGAACGCCATCAGGAAAAATTTAAAGAAACGGCTGATGGTCATAGACGAAGCTTGGTGGATGATGCGCTCGGAAGATACCGCCTCTTTCTTGCTTAGCTTGGCTAAAAGGGGACGAAAATACTATCTCGGCCTGGCCACCATCACCCAGGACGTCGGCGACTTTTTGGGCTCTCCTTATGGTATGCCCATTCTCACCAACTCATCAATCCAAATTCTTCTGAAACAATCGCCCACGGTTATAGACAAACTTCAACAGGTTTTCAATTTGACCGACGAAGAAAAATATCTTCTGCTTGAATCGGACGTGGGGGAGGGAATCTTTTTCGTGGGGTTGAAACACGTAGCTCTAAAAGTCATCGCCTCCTACACCGAAGACCAAATTATTACAAGCGACCCGTCGCAACTTCTCGCCATCAAAAAAGCCAAAGAGGAGCACGCCGAGTCCGCTTTAGGAAAATAAAATGGAGGGTGAAAGAAGCCGGATAAGCAATGCCGAGTGGACTTTATTAATCGGTCTTATTGTTTTAACCGACATAACCCAGATTGTTTTGGATTTGTTCGTTGTCGGCGTCGCAATCAATCGCTTCATAGACATAGGCGTGGCGGCTTCCATGCTTCTCTACTTCAAAATCAGGGGAGTAAAACTAAACAAGGCGAGACTGGGAAGCATCGCGGCAGTATTTTTCGGCGAAATGATACCCGCTTTGGATGTAGCTCCGTTCTGGTCAATTGATGCTGTATACATATTCTTTTCCGTCAAAGCCGAGAATAGTAAACTTGGCTCTCTGGCAACTGCGGGCGCCACACTCAAAGGGAAAAAACCTCCACCACTACCAAAAGGCCCCCCGCCATTGCCTAAAAGCCCGCCTCCTCTAACTAAAGAAATGCTTAGAAAGCAGGGACAACCGCCACGACCCGATGAAGCCGGGTATGGCGAACCGGTAAATGCCAGAGCGATGAACTTAAGACAAAATGTGGCCGATTTCCAAAACCGAGCTAGGACCTCCGCAATGGAAAGAGCTGAGCAACTACGCCAACACGAGGAAAAATACCGCGAAGACATTGAGAAAGAAATCAAAGAATACGGCGCCGGCGCAAGGGAGGGACAAAGATACGTGCGGGGGGAAGAACAGGAATGAGTTATGAATTAAGAATTAGGAATTATGGAGAGAATTTTCCCCATAATTCATAAATCATACTTCCTACTTCGCCAAACGATTAACCACAAATAAATCGTTTGGCTCTGGGGTGGTGGCTATCAACAATTGACCATTTTACCTCTGTTTTTATGGTAAAATTTGTAATATCAAAATGAAAGCGAACACTATTGGAGTCGCACTTGTTCTGTTATCTGTTGTTATTGGCACAACAGCGCTTGCCCAAACCTTCCCCGAAGGAATCGATTTTAGAAATTATGACACGGGCGGAGGCACGGTTTACGGCGCCGAGCAACTATATTCCAATTCGGAACCTCAAATGCAAAGCCCCACTCCTCTTATCGTTAGTCTTGATATTAACCCTTCGAACCCCGGTCCGGGAGACAGGGTTAATATTAAAGTTGTAACTTACTCAACGGATTTAAACCAAGCGACCATTTCTTGGCTTGAGAACGGCGAGCTGGTCAAAACCGGTCTTGGCCTCCGAGAATATACCGCCATTGCCGGCCCCATCGGCAGTTCCAAAATTGTAACGGTCATTATCCGCGCCGCCGATGGTTATGTCCACGAAGAAAATATTCCTATCAGGCCAGCTGTCGTTGATATTATGTGGGAATCTCCGTCAACCGTGCCCCCTTTTTACAAAGGCAAAGCGCTTTATCCAATGCTCGGCACGATAAGAATCGTGGCTTTCCCTTACATGGTTGACGATAAAGGAAATGTTATTGACCCGAAAAATATGGTTTACACTTGGCGGAAAAACGGCAGAGTGGTGGGAGACCGCTCCGGCTACCAAAGACGCGTAATCACTTTTACTGAGGATGACTCAATATACCGCCTGCCTTTTGAGATAAGGCTTGTGGTTTCCGACGCCGACGGCAAATATTTTGCCGAGAAAAAGATAGAAATCGGGGGCGGCCAGCAAGATTTACTTTTTTACGAGAACAATCCTATTTTCGGCACGCTTTATAACAAGGCCTTGGGTAGTCAATTTGCTTTAAAAGAAAAAGAATTTTCTCTGGAGGCATCTCCTTATTTTATGGACACACCCTCAAGAAGAGACGGCCAGATGAGATATGAGTGGACAATCAATCTTGATACCTACACAAAATACGGGGAACCGATAATTGTCTTCAGGAACGATAACACTACGGCCGGAAGGACGGATGTGAGTTTGGAACTTTATAATGACAGAAAAATTCTGGAGGGCGCTAGGGAGGGGATAAGTATTTATTTTAACGCCGTCAAATAATTCATCGCGGAATGACACCGATAATAAGAAAAATAAAAAACGCACCCATAATAAAATCCTTGCTTTTTCTTGCCGTCCTTACGATTTTAATTAGTCCAGCCGTGGTCTTAGCCCAACAAGACTATATCCCTCTTGCCCCTATACCCGGCGTGACTGAAACGGGAGCCAATATAAGTAACTACCTGCCAAACCTCTATCGCCTCGGCATCGGTATTGCCGCCGCTCTGGCCGTTATCGTCCTCGCTTACGGAGGAATCCGCTATATGACAAGCGAGGTTATCTCAAGCAAGTCGGCGGCCGTGGGTATGATGAGGAATGCCATCGGTGGCCTGATTCTCGCCCTCTCATCGTTTATTCTTCTTAACACCATAAACCCCGATTTGGTTTCTATGAACTTAAATCTTACCGGCATTGATTATAAAGTTGAACCACAACAAACAACCGGAAGCGAAGTTCAGCAGGCGCTAATTGATATTCTAAACTTTTTACAATCCGAGGTGGCAAACGTAAATCAAAAACTCGCCTCGAACGCCTCCACCGCTCTAAAAGATTGCTACAGCGCTTACAATTCCGTAGTTAACCGAGAAATAGTCTTTATGAACACTCTCGTTACAAATTTAAGGTCTTACCCAGGAGAATCAGCGAACAGCAATGCTCTTATAAGTTGGTTGAAGTTTGTGGGACTCTCGACGCCTGCAATGGAGGCGGTTGATCTAACTACTCAAGGACTCGCTGATTTATATTTTGAAACTCACAGTAGGCCGACTCGCGCGGACATTTTAAACCAAATGTTGGCTAATTATAAGACGCACAGCATAGACACTTTTGAAACAGGGGATGCCGCGCCGTTTTTAGCCAATCTAGCCGAAAACCAAAAGGATAGAGTTCTGGACAGAAATAGCCAAGCCTATACCGATATGCAAGCTACTATAGGAGCTCTTAACGGCGGTCCCGCGGCCAACATAACAAACAGAGAATTTGATGATTTTTGCGCCAAACTTGATACTTATTATACTGCCACTGAGGACAGGATCGTGCTTGATGAGAACGGCAACGAAGTCGGCACCCAAGCCCAGCCG
>CAZRUK010000004.1:27207-27715 GCA_964603405.1 uncultured Candidatus Saccharibacteria bacterium | reverse complement strand
CATAGACACATCCTTAACGGCGTTATATTCGGAAATGAATGCAATTTTAGCAGACATAAAGTGGCTCGAAAACCCGACAGAAGAGTGCCCAGCCCAAGACCGACAAGATATTCTTGAGTGCTCAACCCCCTTACAAACCCTTTGTTGTGACGCGACAAAGTTGGATATGCTTCCGACAAACTGGAGAAAGTTAAATGTGAGTGTTAAAAACTGTTTAGAGGTGTACGGACAAATCGTAACCGAAGAAATTGACGGGGTACTCGATATATCCGATGCGCTCGCTAAAGGAGGGTTAACAAGTGTTCAAAGTACAAACCTTATAAATACGATAAAAAATACCACCTATAACAAAATACTCCAGATTATAAACAGCATCCCACCAGCGCTACCAGACGACGAAATAAAAATCAGCAGTACCCAAAAAGAAGGTTTAAAATCTCGAATGGGAACGGCAGATTCTGATTTGGATACCGTGGCGCCTACCCTGTGCGACACAAATGGTTTGCCG
>CAZRUK010000004.1:0-27197 GCA_964603405.1 uncultured Candidatus Saccharibacteria bacterium | reverse complement strand
TGTGGAAGCGTCGGTAGTGTAAGCACCTCTTTTGCGGTTTCACCCACTTATCAACGATCGTATTGCTTACGTTAAAAACATGAGTAAAAGACGCGCCACAATAATAATATTGATAATCATCATCTTGGTCTTAATTGCCCTGCTGATTTTCTGGCTTCTCTATTCAAAACAAGGCCCCCTCGGAGTTGAATTTCCAACTCCTTCGGGAGAAGGCGGACCCGAGTTCCCGCCGGGCGAAGGCGGGTTGCCCGGGGAAGGAGGGGTTACACCCGGCGCCGGAGCTGGTGGAGGAATTATTATGGCTGGAACGGAACCGCCTGACCGCTACACAAATTATCCGAGCGCCTATAATCGCCTAAAAAGAATTTCTTCTTTGCCTGTCGCCGGCACCATCGTCTTTGATAAAAATGCCGAGACATTTATCCGCTATGTTGAAAGAGGGAGCGGCGACCTTTTCGAAACCCGCGCCGTTACCGCCGAGGAGCCGTATCGAATCGCTAGAACCTCTATTCTAAAAATTTATGAAGCATACTGGGCAGACAACGGCCAGTCGGTGATTTTGAGATATCTGAAATCGGGAAGCGACGAAATCCAGAATTTCTACACCGCTATCGGCAGCAAAACCGGCGACGAATACGAACTTACTGGAGGCACTTTTCTCTCACCAAGCATTACCGCTTTCGCTGTTTCGCCATCCACTGAAAAAATATTCTATGTTCTGAAATCGGCCGACTATTCATACGGCATTGTTTCAAATCCGGATGGCTCAAGGAGAACCCAGATTTTTGAGTCGCCAATCACGGAGTGGCTGCCGTTCTGGAATGACCCCAACTACGTCATTCTGGCCACCAAACCTTCGGCCAGCGTGCTGGGTTTCGCTTATTCCCTCAATGTAAAAACGGGGGAATGGAAAAGAATTATCGGTAGCGTAACCGGCCTGACAGTTTTACCAAACAGCGACACAACCGCTCTGGCCACCTTTAGAAACACCCTAGAGGGCTCTCGTTTCGGCGTCTATTACACAAAGGACAGTTTGGTGTACGATTGGAGCCTTAGAGCCCTGCCGGAAAAATGCGTTTGGAGCAAAGTTGATGATAATTCAATTTACTGCACGGCAAGCGATAACGGTATTTATGCGAGCGAGCCCGACAATTGGTATATGGGGGTTACTTCCTACGATGACAAAGTTTGGAAAGTAAATGTGGACACCGGCGAATCAACGCTTGTTTTTGACCCGGAAGTGCTTGTCCAAACACAGATGGATATGATAGACCTGCGGCTTGATTCCAAAGACAAATATTTGGTTTTCCAAAACAAGAAAGATCTCTCGTTGTGGCTCTACGAGCTGGAAGAGTAAATTTTTTAGCTTGGAGCTTAGGGCTTGAAGCTATAAGTTTGTTTCTACTCTCCTACATATTTCAAAATCACTCGGCGGTTTCTGCCGACGCCCTTTGACTCGGTTTCTATGTCCGGAGTATTTTCAAAATAAGTATGAATAATCATTCTTTCATAAGAGGTCATCGGGTCCATTTCCACGTTAACTTTGAAAGAGCGGGCTCTTTCAGCCAAAATCTGGGCCTTGTTTTTTACATCCTGTAAAAGCTTTTCGTGGTAATCATTTACGTCGACATAAAAATCTAAAACACCCTCCTCCTCTTTTTTGTTTTTACCGACAATTCTCTTTATAACATGGTTTAAGGCGGAGAGGTTTTCCCCCCGATTGCCGATAAGGAGGCCCGACTCCGCGGTCTTTACAACAAAGGCGGTTTTCCCGCCATCTGGTCTTTCCACCTCTGATATCTCCTCGAAGGCCACTCCTATTTTGCCCAGAATCTCCTCGATTATTCGTTTTGTGTCTATATTATTAGCCATTGCGGTCCAATTTCATGTTTTTCTTAACAAAGTATTCCTGAAATATAGTAAAAACATTGGTCGTCGTCCAGTAGAGAGCGATTATGCCCGCCAAATTATATGAGATGAAGAAAACCACTATCGGGAAAATATAACGCATTTGCATATTCATACTTCTGGCCAAATCATCTTTAAAAGACGGCGTGTTCGATGTTTTTGGTTTCGGCGGGGGCAAAGACATTTTAATTTGGAAATATTGGGTGATTGAACACAGCGCGGCCAACAAATAACTTTTAGCGCTCACATCAAGAAGCCCCAGAAATTCCAAATTTATGGTCCCCGGGTCCCTAACAAAAGAATATAAAGATTCCAAATGAACTTCCGGGAAACCGCTTCTCATAAAAACGTAGTACAAACCGAAAATTATGGGGATTTGAACAAAAACCAAAAGAAGCCCCGACAAAGGGTTAAGACTTTTTTCTTTGTAAAAAGCCATAATCTTTTCCGCCTGCTCCTGTTTGTTGTTTTTATACTTCTCTTTTATAAGAGCCACCTCCCCCTCGTAATGTCTCATCCTCATTTGGTTCTCGATAGACTTTTTGGCGAGAGGGAAGAGAACGAAGCGCACCAAGATTGTAAAAAGAATAACAGCCACCCCAACATCGCCGCCCGGAATGATGTCAATTAAAAAAATGAAACCGTTATATAACGGCTTAATTAAAAAAACAGAAAAGAAACCGTCTCCCATGATGAAATTAGTCTATATTATTAAACCAAGCTATTCAAGAAGGGTTTATAAGCCGGCTGATTTCCTGAAATAAATCTTGGTGGTTCAAGTTTTTAATGTCTTTCTTGGCCACAAAAATAAAAGCTTCGTTGTTCGGCAAATTAATTTTCCTTAATATCTCATAAACCCTCCTCCTCATCCTATTGCGGACAACCGCGGTTTTGGCAACCTTTTTTGAAACGACAACGGCGCAACCCCCTCTGCCACCAGTCAATTTGGCGGTTTTCAAAAGAAAATTTGCCGAGGAGCGGCTCCGGCCTCTGCTAAAAACAAAAGAAAAGCTTGATTTTTCAAGCCGCTTTCGCCGAGGAAGCATAATAATCAAAAATTAAGCGCGAGAAAGCTTGTGTCGGCCGACCCTTCTTCTTCGGCTAAGCACTCTCCGTCCTCCCGCTGTTTTGCGGCGTGAAAGAAAACCGTGCTTCTTTGCTCTCTTTCTTTTGTTTGGCTTGAATATTTTGGGCATACGAGCACTTTAACAGAAAAAACACAAACCATCAAACCCATTCCCTTGTTGGTATAATCGGGTTTAAAAAATTTCCCCAGCATATTAACAGCTTACGAACATAAGTGGGGGTTTTTCACAAGTTTTACTTGTCTCGAAGCAGTATATAATTACTCTTACGTAATTTTTAACTTCAAAAAACGAAATGACAGACGGCAAAAAACTTTGGGGTAGCGTTCTTGAGGAAATCAAGCTAAATGTCTCGCCTGCCAATTTCAACACATGGTTTAAAGACACTTACGTTGTTAAACAAGAAGACGGGATTATTTACATTAATGTTCCAAACGCTTTTGTTAAGGAGTGGCTGGTTAATAAGTATCACAAACTTATCCTTAAATTCATCCGTTCTTTCGCCGAGCATGTGCGAAACGTGGATTATTTAATATCGGGAAAATATAAACCATCCCAGGAAAAAGACCCTCCCATACAAACCATAAACAGGGAACTGCCGTTGCAGGAATACTACATCAATAAGGAAGACAATCTGAATCCGAGGTATAGTTTTGACTCGCTTATCATCGGACCTTTTAATGAACTGGCCCACGCGGCCGCCCAAGCGGTGGTTAAAAAGCCGGGGCTGGTTTACAATCCGTTATTTGTTTACGGCGGAACCGGCCACGGCAAGACACATTTGATCCAAGCTGTAGGAAATCAGATAAAAACCAGCTACAAGGAAAAGAAAATTTTTTACATCACCTCGGAAAGATTCACTTCGGAGCTGGTTAATTCGATTCAGGCCCAAAGAGTAAGCCAGTTTAAAGAAAAATATAGAAGATACGATGTTTTTATTATGGACGACATTCAGTTTCTTTCTAATAAAGAAAAAACCCAAGAAGAACTTTTCCATTTGTTCAATAGTTTGTATAACGACAACAAACAAATTGTTTTTTCCTCGGACAAACACCCAAATTTCATCCCAAATTTGGAAGATAGACTGAAATCCCGTTTTGCGGCCGGAATGATAGTGGATATTCCCCAGCCGGACCACGAATCCAGGCAGGCGATTATAAAAACCAAGGCCGCCCAGCAAAATTACCAGTTGCCTGTTGAGATAATAGATTTTATCGCCACTAATATGGACACAAATATTAGGGAGCTTGAGGGAATGGTTAATTCGATTATTTGCCAAACCCAACTCAAAGGAAAAGATTTGTCCGTTCAGGAAATTAAAAATCTTATAAGGAATTCCGCCAAACCAAAGAAAAATATTTCTGTTAAGGAGGTGATAAAAATAATATCCGATTTTTACAATATCGAGGAAAACTGTATATATGAAAAGACAAGAAGGAAGGAGGTTGTTAAACCCCGCCAACTTATTATGTATATTCTTAGGGAGGATTTCAGCATTTCTTTCCCTTCTATCGGTCAAAAACTTGGCGGCAGAGATCACACCACCGTCATCCACTCCTGTGAAAAAATCAAAAATGAATTAAAAACAGACCCTGTTCTATCTCAGGAGTTAAATCAGATTCGGTCGATGATTTAGTTGTTAATAAGTTGTTTAGAAACTTGTTTAAAAACAGTTAATTTCCACACAGAAAAAACGGATATCAAAAAATTAAACCTCTTTGTTAGTAGAAATTAACAAAAAGCTGTGGATAAAAAAGGTGTTTATACTAAGAAAAATAAGGGTATGTTGGAAAATCCACATATAAACAGTTCTAATAACTATAATAAATTATTTATATGAAATTTGAATTATTAAAAAACAGATTGGTGCCGGTGTTATATAAGGTGGAAAAAGTTTCTGGATAAAATTTAAATCTGCCAATATTAGAATGTATCCTTTTGGATTTAAAAGGGAATATTTTGACTTTAAGCGCCACCAACCTGGATCTTGGTGTGAAAATGAGTGTGCCTGTTAAGGGCCAGGGGAATGGAGTTGTTGCTGTATCGGCTTCTGTTTTTTACAACCTTGTCTCCCAAATCCCGGACAACTCGAGTATTTCCGTGTATCCCAAGGAAAATAATCTTGTGTTGGAGACAAAAACCACCAAAACAATCATAAACACCCAAAACCCGAAAGACTTCCCGATAATTCCACAAGTTGATAGCGGGGTGAAGGTAAAAATTCCAGCAAGAGCGTTCCTGGGCGGCCTAAAGTCGGTTTGGTACTCAAGCGCAACGTCAAATATGAAACCCGAACTTTCCAGTGTTTATATTTCAAGCTCGCACGAAACGATGATTTTTGCGGCCACAGATTCTTTTCGTTTGGCGGAAAAAAGGGTTTTGGTAAAAAACCTCAAGGATTTCGGGTATATTCTTCTTCCCTTCAGAAACACCGCGGAAATAATAAGAATTCTGGACGACGTTGAGGATGTTTTGGAAATAAGTGTGAGTAAAAACCAAATTTCCTTGTCTTTTGGCGAGGACACAGTGTCTTCCCGGGTGGTAGAGGGAAATTTTCCGGATTACGAGCAGATTTTGCCAAAAGAAAGCAAAACAGAAGTTGTGGTTTTGAAGCAAGATCTCATCAACGCCATTAAGCTTTCAAACATTTTTGCCAACAATTTTAATCAGATAAGTTTTAACATCGATAAGAATAAAAAAAGTTTAGTTTTGAACACAGAAAACCAAAACATTGGAAGAAACTCAATCTCCCTCGACTCTGTGATAAAAGGAGATGACCTCAGTATAAACTTCAACCATAAATATATTTCCGAGTGCTTCCAATCAATTACATCCGACAGTGTGGTTTTAAGCTTCAACGGGCACCATAAGCCGATGCTTATCAAGGGGGTGGGCGACAAATCCTTCACCTACCTTGTAATGCCAATGAATAAATGAAACGTGTTGCCGAACTACTGTCGCGAGTTAGCGCTCTTTTGCTCGGCGAGGAGCAGCGGATGGAAATTGCCGCCAAAATTGTAAATGATATGTTTGGGGCCGATCTGGACAAGAAAAATGTTAAATTCAAAAATAAAACGGTTTATTTTGAAGCTGATCCGGTATTGAAAAATCAAATTTATTTAAGGAAGCAGGAGATTTTAGAAAACATAAATACCACCAGTAAATCTAAGTACACCGATGTTAGTTGGTTTTAGCTCTAACGAACAAAATTCACATTAAAGACAGCCGAGGCCTCTCCTTGGTTGTAGACGCTGTCATAGCCGACGGCTTTTAACACATTTGTTGTTCCAACGCCCTCTATTGTTTCCGGCACGAACGAATAATTGAAGGGCGCCATTACCGTAGAGCCAATAAATTTATTATTAACGAAGTAATCCACCTTTTTTAAGGGGTAGCGGCCGGTTGAATTTGTTTGGAAGAAGACTCTTTCGCCAATTGCATATTCTTTGCTGGTGTTTATTCCGGACAGGGAAAGTCTCGGGTAATTTTCGGGGATGTGGATATCGTCTTGGGTGGTGGGAATAATCGCTTCCGTTTCCTCGAAAATTCCTTGCTCGGTTACCCATTTTCTTACCGCATATTCCCAGTAATCAAATTGTGGATCGTTGCTTGGAATGGTTGGTTTTTCTCCCAAGGGATTATTTCTGTCTACCCAATAAAGTATCGAGTGCACCTCTTTAACAACCATTTCTACACGGGTTTCCTTTGGTGTGTTTGCTGTGGCTAATTTGCCGGATATGCTGTCTATGAAATACGATTTATTACCTTGCCAAAACCCCCTCAGAACCGGTTTTAATACCGACAAATCTTTTTCCTCCGGCTTCTCAAACTTCTCGTCGGGCGAACTCGAAGCCAAAATAGTTTGCATAAATTCGTTCCAGAGCGGGGCGATGATGAAACCAGCAACCTTTTTCTCCATAGGGCTGTTGTCGTTATTTCCCGCCCACGCTCCGACGGCTATTTTGGGCGTGTAGCCTATAATCCAAGCATCACGGTAGTCATTAGTGGTTCCGGTTTTAACGGCAACGTCTCGGTTTGGAAAATTAAGATAAGAGTTTTCCCCGAAGGCTGGCGCGCGCGCTTTATTGTCGGACAAAACATCGGAGACGGTCAGGGTGACTTCTTCAGGTAGCACCCGGTAAGGTCTTTGCTGATATTTCTCGATTAAATTATTGTTTTTATCTCTTATCTCAAGAATTGCCACGGGGTTATTTCGAATTCCTTTATTGGCGAAGACAGAATAGGCGCTTGTTATATCAAGTAGGGAAACTTCGCCGCCGCCCAAAACAAGAGTGAGTCCGTATAGGTCTGGCTTATCCAAAGAATTTATGCCAATATCTTTGGCTACCTGTAGAGAATCTTTTAGTCCCGCCAGATAAAGAACTTTGATTGCTGGAACGTTTATTGATTGCGCCAAGGCGTTTCTTAACGTGACCGGGCCTCTGTAAATTTCGTCGTAGTTAACCGGTTGATAACATTTATCCTCGTCTTCCGGCAGTTTCGGAGAGCCATCGGGGTTACAGAAAGTTGAAAACTCTGTTTTGAGATCGAAAACAGTGGTTTCAGGAGTGTAACCCTTCATGAAAGCTGTTGCGTAAACAAATGGTTTGAAAGCTGAACCCGGTTGTCTGTGTGATAGGGTGGCGTTAAAGTTTCCTTCTATGTTCTCGTCAAAATAATCTCGGGAGCCCACCATAACGAGAATTTGTCCTGTTTCAGCTTCGATAGCCACCAAAGAAGCGTTCTCGGCGTTAAAATTCTTTTCATTGGATAACGCCCACCGCCTAACAATTTCCTCGGCTTTTTGCTCAAGGTCATAATCTAGAGTGGTAACCACTTTAAGTCCTTGGTTTTCAACCGCCTCACGGCCGTATTTTTGTTCCAGATATTCTTTGACGTAAAAAACAAAATGCGGAGCTTTCAGGCTTGTGTCGCCTTGTGGGCGAAAAACCACTTTCTCAGCCAAAGCTTTTTTATATTCTTCCTCTGTTATGAAATTATTATCAAGCATTTTTTGGAGAACCAAATTTTTTCTTTCCTCCAACTTATCCTTGTGATTTCCATAAGGAGAATAATAAGTTGGGGCGTTTGGTAGCGAAGCGAGATAAGCTGATTCAGCCACTGTTAAATCCGAAGTTTTTTTGTCTAAATAGGCCTGAGAAGCTTCCTCTATTCCATAAATAGTTCCTCCGTAGGGCGATTCATTCAGATACATAGCAAGAATTTCTTCCTTACTTAAAATTTGCTCCAAACGAAAAGCGAGCACCCACTCTTTGAGTTTTCTGGTAATGGTCTTTTCTTTTGTCAGAATGCTGTTTTTAACTACTTGTTGGGTTATTGTCGAACCTCCTTGTTGAAAAGAACCAGAACTTATGTTGGCAATAACGGCGCGTAGGAAAGACAGAGGCCGGACTCCATGGTGTTGGTAAAACTCGGCGTCCTCGATGGCGATAGTGGCGTTTTTTATGTTCCTGCTTATCTGATCGAAAGACAGAATGGTTCTTTTTATATCTGGATGGGTTTCGTAAAGCATAATTTCTCCTGTTCGGTCATAGATTTTTGTCGGCTCTACCACCACTCTTTGATTGAAACTCTCTGGAGAGGGGATTTTAAAACTGGCAATCCACAAAAAGAAAATTCCGCCCACCACAAGACAGCAGGATAACCCAAAAAAGGCGATAAATCTCAGGAAATGATGGTGTCTAGACCCCCTTCTTTTCATCTGGCTATATTATCAACCGAAAAGGAATTAAACAATCGGCTGTCTTGAGCCGTTTTTTATGGTAAATTATTCTTATGTTGGGTTTTGGCCATAAGATATTGACCGATAGGGTTCGTATAAACCGCCTTCTCTCGAGGGGGGTGGAGGAGATTTTTGTAAAAGATGATTTGGAAAAGAAGCTTTTGTCGGGGAGACAATTGCGGGTGAAGCTTGGCTTTGATCCAACAGGTTCCAAAATTCACATCGGCCGGGCGATAATTCTAAGAAAACTTCGGGAGTTTCAGGATTTGGGACATAAAATCGTTTTTATCGTCGGTGATTTCACGGCGAAAATTGGCGACCCCTCGGACAAACTTGAAAAAAGACCCTTTCTTACCGATAAACAAATAGCGGACAACTTAAAGAATTACAAATTTCAAGTTGGCAAAATAATTGATCTTGGCAGGGCGGAATTCCATTTCAACAGCAAATGGTTGTCAAAACTGAATTTTGGAGAAGTTGCCGAGCTTGCCGAAAGTTTTTCTATCCAACAAATGTCCGGCCGCCGCAATTTTAAGGAACGCTTTGACCGGGGCGAAGAGGTTTCTCTAAGGGAATTTCTCTATCCGCTGATGCAGGGTTACGACTCGGTTGTGGTAAAAGCAGACGTGGAGATTGGCGGTTTTGATCAGCTTTTTAATCTTAAGGCTGGCCGAACAATTCAAAGGCATTACGGGCAGACAGAACAAGACATTCTCACCACTTCAATGCTTGAGGGAACGGACGGGCGGAAAATGAGCACTTCTTGGGGAAATGTCATCAACACCACTGATTCTCCAAAAGAGATGTTCGGCAAAATTATGTCTCTTAAAGACGAGCTGATTACCAAGTATTTGCTTTTGTGCACCGATACGGAGGAGGCGGAAATAAAAAGAATTGGCGCCGAGATGGAAACGGGGAATATGAATCCAAAAAACGCCAAAATCATTCTGGCTAAAAAAATTGTTTCTTTTTACCACACCGACAAAGACGCGGAGCGAGTAGCCGAGGATTTCGATTCAACATTTAAAGAGGGAAGTTTTCCTTCAGATTCTCCGGAATTCATTTCTCCAAAGGGCGGCTTGCTTTCAGAAGCCCTCCTTTCGTCCGGTTTAGTTTCTTCAAAAACCGAATTCCGGCGATTGGTTGATGAAAAGGCCATTTCCGTGTTTGGAGGTGAAGTTATAACAGATCCGTTTTTCAAAATTGAATCCGACTTATCTGTTCGGGTAGGGAAGAAGCGGTTCATAAAAATTAAGGTTAGACAGTAATTCCTCCCTTTATTACTTCTAAAGATATGGTTTCAGAAGTAAGAAAATTTTAGAAGAGTTTTAAAGTTAGATGTTTGTCTGACCAACACAGGCCAGATGTGTTAGGCCGATGGCGATGGCGTCGTACTCATCATCCAGTTTTTTTTCATTCCCCATTTTTAGAAGCTTTTTCACCATCTCGGTAACCTGTTTTTTGTCGCTTGCGCCGTAGCCTGTCACGGCAATTTTTATTTCTCTTGGTTTGTATTGAAAAACCTTCAAATTATTTTTTGAGGCCTCGGCAAGCACCACGCCTCGCGCTTCCGCTACCCCGAGGGCGGTTTTTTGATTTTTTGAAAAGAAAAGGTCTTCTATGGCCAGAGCGTTCGGTTTAAATTGGTTGGTTTTTTCTTCTATAAAATTTGCGATAATAGCAAGACGGTCTGATTTTTCCGATTCCTTATCCGTTGACAGGCAGCACGAAAATAAAAGTTTCTCGCCGGTTCTATCTTTCTCCAGAACCGCCACGCCGATTCTGGCAAATCCAGGATCGATAGCCAAAACCCTTAATCGCGAACCTCTATTCTGCATTTGTGTAAATTTCCTGCACTTCCTCGTTTGCTTCAAGCTCATCAACGAGTTTCTCTAGATTTTCCAAATCGATGTTTCCAAGAGGTATGGTAGTTTTAGGAGCCCAGCCGCTGTGATTTTTTTCGAAAGCCCAAGTAACACTCCCGATGCCGCCGAGACCGGTGCCATACTTGGAAAGAATGAATTTTACTTCTTGGGCCGCTTTGTTTCTGTTGTTGGTCAAACATTCGATAATCATCGCTACACCCCCCGGCCCGTAAGCCTCGTAGGTAATTGTTTCCATGCCAGCCCCCGGCTCGGAAGCCTTTTTAATAGCTCTTTCGATATTATCGTTCGGCACATTGGCCGCTTTGGCTTTTTCGATGGCTGACTTAAGGCCGGGCGCATCGCGATTGCCGCCCGCCAATTTGGCCTCAACACTAATCATCTTGGCCATTTTCGAAAAAGTCTGGCTTTTTTTGGCGTCAGTTTTTTCCTTCTGTCTTTTTATTTGGCACCATTTATTATGTCCAGACATAAAAAGCTTTTAGCTATTAGCTTTTAGCTTATAGCTTTTTGAATAAAAAACCAAGCTTGCATAAGATGGACATATTTTTGACGAAGGATTATTCTGTATTCAGATTAAAAGAAAGGATTTTTATGAGCGAAGAATCGACGGCCCCCACGGTTTATATAAGCAGGTGGAATCTTGCCCACAACAGACTCGGGATTGAGATTGCGCAACCAAGGTTAAACCCTAAATGGGCGACCGACCAAAAAAAGGTTGACGAAGCCCTGGCAGAGATTGCGGCACTCAGGCTTGAAGCCGAAGAGAAGGGGATTAACCCCGCATGGCTGTAACGGCCAAACGATCTCGTGGCAAGCCCATGGGCTTGCCACTCTTTTTAAATAAGTTTTTTCTGCGAGGGTTTAGGTTTTTTCGACAAGTGTTTATAGCCATGTTCCGTAACAGTTCTGCCACGCGGTGTTCTGTCGATAAACCCGATTTGCATAAGGTATGGTTCATTATATTCCTCGAGGGTGGCCTCATCCTCGGATAGGGCTGCAGAAATAGTGCCGAGACCAACAGGACCCCCGCCGAATTTTTCTATTATAACTTCAAGCATTTGTCTGTCCGAAGGCAAAAGCCCCATATCGTCAACACCAATAAGCGCCAGTGCTTCTATAGCGGTCTTTTTATCCAAGCCGGTCTTTTTTATTTGAGCGTAGTCGCGACAGCGTTTCAGGAGATAATTCGCGGTTCTTGGAGTGAATCGACTTCGTTTGGAAATTTCCTTCGTCGCTTCCTCAGGCAAATCTACACCCAGAATTTTTGCCGAGCGTTCTATGATTTTTTCTATATCTTCGTGACTATAAAAATCTAATCGGAAGACGCCGCCGGAAAAACGACTGCGCAAAGGCGAGCTGACCATTGCGATTCTGGTGGTGGCGGCCACTAAAGTGAAAGGTGGCAATTCCAACTGGATGGTTCGAGCTGATGGTCCTTTGCCGAGAATTATATTAAGCGATCCCGATTCCATGGCGGGGTAGAGAACTTCCTCGATGGTTTTGTTTAGACGATGAATTTCATCAATAAAAAGGATGTCGCCCGGGGATAAATTTGTCAGCACAGAAGCTAAATCGCCAACCTTTTCTATCGTTGGTCCAGAAGTAACTTTCATTTGCCCGCCAATCTCGCTCGCGACAAGATAGGCAAGAGTGGTTTTGCCGAGGCCCGGCGGTCCGTAAAACATAAGATGTTCGGGCGGGTGGCCCCGTTCTTTGGCCGCCTTGAGGAGGATTTTCAAGTTTTCTTTGATATTTTTCTGGCCTATGTATTGATCCCACTCGGTTGGCCTCAGAGTTTGATCAAGAAAGGTGTCCTCCTTGGTGTTGTTTTTGGTTGGTTTGGTTTTACTTGACACTTTAAATAATTTATGCTAGACTCTTGATGTTCGTACTTAAGTGCGATATATTTATTCTCCTTCTATTTTGGGGAAAAATCCAGTCTGATTTCGTGTTCCTTTAAAGTCAGGTAATAAAAAGTCCAGGATAACAACCTCTAAGCAATAAGGCTCGCGCCTTTTGACATTTCGCTAAGGATAATCTGGTGGCTCCGCGCTTTCTGGTTTACTCCTCAGGTGATATGCCTCGCTTCTAGTACCTCGTTACCAGAAGTTTTGCTTGGAGGTTAATGTCCTGGACTGGTTAGTGTCTGAATTCACTATAGTCCCCGAAAAATTTTTAGCAATAAGGTTATTCACTGTTCAAAGAAAACAGCCTTCCGTCAATTTTGACGGAAGGCTGTTTTGGTTTTCTTTCCTTAATCTTCCAAATCGATCACTCTCTGCAGTTCGTCCATGGAGGTAATACCCTTCAAAATTTTCACAATGCCGTCCTCTTTCATGTTAAGGAGTCCCTGTTTTCTGGCCACGGCACTTATTTCTTTTTCATTTGGATTAGTTAAAACCACCTTACCGATTTCCTCATCGGCAAGAATCGCTTCATATATTCCGGTTCGTCCCTTATAGCCGGTATGATTACAAGCTTCGCAGCCTTCGCCAGCCGCCCAAATTTTTTCGGTCGGCAAATCGCGATATTCTTCTATAGAAACATTTTTAATTATTTCTTCAATTTCTTTTTTCTCAACCCCGCTCAAAGCCACTTCCTTTTTGCATTTTTTGCAAAGTTTTCTCACAAGTCTTTGAGCCATGGCGGCGTTTATAGCCGAGGTGACAATTTTTGGATTTACACCCAGGTCAAAAAGTCTTGGGAATGTGCCGGCGGCGTTGTTTGTGTGCAGGGTAGAGAACACCAAGTGGCCTGTTAAGGCGGCATTGGTGGCGATTTCCGCAGTTTCGTGATCTCTAATTTCGCCGATCATTATAATATCCGGATCTTGCCGAAGGATGGCGCGAAGCCCTGAAAGGAAAGTGTAACCTTCCTCTGCGTTCGTCTGCGTTTGGACTATTCCTGGCAAGTGGTACTCAACAGGGTCTTCAACTGTGATGATTTTTGTGTCAGGTGTATGTACTTTGCGAAGAAAAGCGTAAAGAGTGGTTGTTTTGCCGGAACCTGTCGGTCCTGTATTCAAAAGCATGCCGTTAGGTTTGGATATTTCTCGTTCCAGAACTTTTTGCAGGTGAGGTTCTATGCCAAGTTCTTCCATAGGAACCTGAATTGATTTCGGATCAAGGATTCTCATCACCATAGATTCTCCATAAGCGCCCGGAATGATTGAGGAACGGACTTCTATATCGGCCTCGTTTGTCTTTATACTGAACCGGCCGTCTTGAGCTTCCAGATGAACGTTTAATTTCATACCTGAAATCAGTTTCAGTCTGGATAAAACATAGTTGTAAACCTGAATTTCCAAATGATAAATATCGTTCAGCACGCCATCCAAGCGGTAACGCAATCTGACATACGCTTGCTCCGGCTCGATGTGAACATCTGAAGCTCCTACAGCCAAAGCTCCAGCTAGAACTATTTCGGCAACTTTAGTAGTTTTATAAGCTTTTTTGTCGGATAGAATTTCTTCAATTAATTTTTTGACATCGGTAACGTCTTTTATTTTCCCTAGATAAGCGGCGACTTCCTCGCTTGATAATTGAAACGACCCGGCTTTGGTGCCCTTATTTAAAGACAGCTCCTTATATTTTTCCAAAGTTTTTTCAAAACTTCTTTTAGAGACCAGGAAAGTTGTTATTTTATAACCTTGGTTGCCCAAATCTTTTATAATTTCAAGAGCTTCTTTACTGTCGGGGTTGGTTATAGCTACCCCGAGTTTTTTGTCGAGAATGTTGAAAGCCACCACCCCGGCGCTTTTGGCTTTATCCTCGGGGATAACTCTCAGGGCATCCAAGTTCACGGGAGAGCTTGCTAGATTTATATAACTCAAGCCTCTTTTGTCGGCGGCTATATGAGCGAATTCCTCCTCCTCTCTTTTATGAATTTCGGAGAGATGAAGTTTTTGCTTGTCCTCGTCAAATTCAATCATGAGAAAATAATAGCATTTTTAGGGCTAGGAAACAGGGTTTTAGTTGACTCTGTGATACTTGACATAAATCAATTATGTATGATATAATTAGAAGGAATTTCGGTAAACAGAAAAAACCTCAAATGAAAGGAAAGCAGAATGAAAGCTCTTAAATTGATATTGTTGGTTATTGTGGTAATGTTTTTCGCGGGTTGCTCGTCAACCCCGTATCCTTACGGGTACGAACCCGGTTGGAGGCATGGGGTGAGGGTCTATTCGCCCCGCCGTCCTTATTATTACCGTGGCAGTGGCCACGGTTACTACCGGCCGGAGGATTCCTTCGGCAGGCGCTACGGCGCCTGGGTCCGCGAGAATCGCGGACACGGACCCTACGGGGTTGTCCCGCCGAACCGCGTTACGCGACATCGGTAATCCAACACTTGTTTCGAGGCCCGACTCAATCCGCCAACCAGCGGAGTGAGCCGGGCCCTTTCTTTACCCGAAAAAATTCCATGAGGAATTTCGTCGGGTTTTTGGTTTTTAACAGCTTGCACACAATTTTGGTTTTTCAAACCAGAGGCCGTGCTAGAATGCGCCTAACGGAATGAAGGAATATTTATCAAAATCAGAAGAAGAAACAGCCGAGATAGCGGCGGATTTTATTAAGAACCTCTCGCCCAAAAAGGAAGCTGTGGTTGTCGGTCTTTATGGCGAATTGGGCGCCAGTAAAAGTTTTTTTACTCGCGCAATGGCCGAAGCCCTTGGCGTTAAAGAAAAAGTTCAAAGCCCGACTTTTGTTATTGAAAAAGTTTACGATTTAACCCATAAAAATTTTAAAAAGTTTTTTCACTTGGATGTTTACAGATTGGAAGGACCGGCGGAACTTTTACCCTTGGGTTGGAGTGACATTCTTTCGGATGAGCACAACCTCGTTGTTATTGAGTGGGCGGAGAAAATAGAGGATCTTATGCCGAAAAACTCCATAAAAATACATTTTGAACATGTTTCCGAAAACGAAAGAAAAATAAAAATAGAAGATGCCCGCTAAAGAAAAAACAAAAATAGTTTTGCTGGACGCCCACGCTATTATTCATCGGGCCTATCATGCTCTGCCTGATTTTGTTTCAAGCAAAGGCGAACCGACGGGGGGAATATACGGCCTGTCTTCCATGCTTCTGAAAATTGTAGGTGATCTGAAGCCCGATTATATTTTTGCCTGCTACGATCTGCCCGGGCCGACGTATCGCCACGAGGCTTATGAGGGATATAAAGCGCAGCGGGTCAAAGCCGAAGACGAACTTGTCATTCAACTCAAGCGCTCGAGAGATGTTTTTAAGGCTTTTAACATTCCGATTTATGACAGCCCGGGTTTCGAAGCCGACGATATTTTAGGAACCATTGTTTCCAAGCTAAAAACCCCAAGCCTCAAACCCCAAGCTGATATTGACGTAGTCATAGCGTCGGGAGATATGGACACACTCCAATTGGTTAGTGGTAAAGAAGTGAAAGTCTATACAATGAAAAAGGGCTTGAGTGAGACGATTACTTATGATGAAGAGGGAGTAAAAACCCGTTTTGGTTTCGGTCCTGAGCTTTTACCGGACTACAAAGGCTTAAATGGCGATCCCTCGGACAATATCCCTGGTGTGCCAGGCATTGGCGAGAAGACTGCCACAATTCTCATCACAAAATTTGGTTCGATAGGCGAAATCTATAAAACGTTGAAGAAAGATAAGGATACCTTTATCAAAGCCGGTCTCAAGGAGAGGATTGTTAATCTTTTGTTGGAGCACGAGGAGGAGGCCGAATTTTCCAAAGAATTGGCTACTATTCGCCGAGACGCGCCCATTGATTTTGTTTTACCAGAGAAGAAATGGATTGATTCGGTTGAGATGGCGAAAATCACAGCGCTTTTTAGTGAATTGGAATTCAGAACTTTAGGTAACCGAGCTAGGGAGGTTTTGGGGAAAATTAGGGGAAACGAGCAGACTGACTCGGAAGAGAAAAAAGAGGAGGCGCACGAAAGCATTCCGGCCAATCTCTCAAAAGAACTTGCAGTCGCAGTTTCTCTCATCAATTCTAATATTACGGACCCGAAGGAAGAAGATATTTTCCGCTTAGCCAAAACGGAATCCATAGCCAAAGCCGAAGAGTTTTTGTTTGGAGAATTGAAAAGACTCAAGTTGGAAAGGGTTTTTAAAGAAATCGAAAAACCCCTGATTCCAGTTATAGAGAA
This sequence comes from uncultured Candidatus Saccharibacteria bacterium, assembly GCA_964603405.1. Lineage (GTDB taxonomy): Bacteria > Patescibacteriota > Minisyncoccia > Phycocordibacterales > DSPV01 > CAZRUK01. The sequence goes on along the minus strand of CAZRUK010000004.1, from coordinate 10,429 downwards.
AATGGAGAAAACCGGAGTTAAGGTTGATTTGGATTACCTGAAGAAGCTTTCGGATGAATATCATAAAAAATTGAGTGCTTTGGAGAAAAAAATTTGGCGCGAGGCCGGTGCGGAATTCAACATTAATTCGCCGAAGCAGCTTGGCGAGGTGCTTTTTGTGAAAATGGGACTCAAGGCCTCGCGCCAAAAAAAGACGGCGGGCGGGGCGCTTTCTACCAGAGAATCGGAACTCGTAAAACTTCGAGGCGAGCACCCCATCATCGAGCCGATTTTGGAATACAGAGAATTTCAAAAACTTTTGTCCACGTACATTGATAACATTCCTATGCTGGTGGCGTTGGATGGCAGACTACACACAAATTTTCTTTCAAATGGGGCGGCGACGGGCAGAATGTCTTCCCGAAATCCGAATTTACAGAATATCCCGCACAAAAGCGAGTTGGGTAGGGCTATTCGGAAAGCGTTTGTGGCGGAAAAAGGAAAAAAATTGGTTTCTTTCGATTATTCCCAAATCGAATTACGCATCGCAGCGTTTCTTTCCAAGGATAAAAAACTAATTGAGATTTTTAAGAGGGGAGAAGATGTCCACACGGCTGTGGCGGCGGAAGTTTTTGGCGTGCCCGGGGACAAGGTGCATCCGGAGATGAGACGTCATGCCAAAGTTATAAATTTTGGAATTATTTATGGTATGGGGGTGAATGCTTTAAGAGAAAATCTTGGCACGGATCGCGCCGAAGCCCAAAAGTTCTATAATGAATATTTCGAAAAGTTTTCTGGTCTTGCTGAATATTTGGATGACGTAAAATTGGAAGCTCACAAGAAAGGGTATACGGAAACTTTCTTCGGCCGGCGCCGTTATTTTGAGGGGCTTAAATCCAAACTGCCTTACGTTCGGGCGGGGGCCGAGAGAATGGCCATAAACGCGCCGATTCAAGGCACGGAAGCGGATATTATAAAACTTGCCATGGTGCGGATAGATGAATATTTGGGGGAAGGTAAATTAGATAAAAATGCCCGGATGCTTTTGCAAGTTCATGATGAGTTGGTCTTTGAAATCGAAGAAGATTTGGTAGAAAAGGTCGTTCCTGAAATCCAGAAAATTATGGAGTCCGTTATTTCTCCGGAAGAGACAGCTGGAATTATTATGAAGACTGACGCCAGTGCGGGTGATAATTGGGCGGAAATGGAGAAGATAAAGTCATGATTTATTTTTTCTACGGCGTGGACAGAGAGGGGACGCGGGCACGGGCCAGAGCGGTTTTGGATATTATGAAAAAGAAAAGGCCTGAGGCGGAGTATTTCAGAATTACCGCCGATAATTGGAATCAGGCGGAGTTTGAGGGCTTTATCAGCGGACAAGGATTGTTCGATCAAAAATTTATTATTTTTGTCGACGGTCTTTTTGAAAACAAGCAAGGCCGGGATTGGATTATTTCTCGAACTAAAGAACTGGGCGGATCAGAGAATGCTTTTGTTTTTCTTGAAAATGGAATTGACGCTGTTTCGCTTAAAAAAATAAAAGTGGCGGCGCGGGAAACGAAAGAATTTACAAAAAATTCGGGACGCAATGGTTCCGGTTCGTCTCAAGTTTTCAATTCCGGAGATTTCAAAATTTTTGCCATAAGCGACGCTCTCGGTCGGCGGGATAGAAAAGAATTGTGGGCCTTGTTTACAGAAGCGGCGCTCAAAGGAATTTCACCCGAAGAAATCAGCGGAATTTTGTTTTGGCAGGTAAAAAGCATGGTTCTTGCCGGAGAAACTTCTGATGCCTCTAAAGCAGGACTTAGCTCTTTTGTTTTTGGTAAATCAAAGAGATACGCTTCAAATTTCAAGCGGGAGGAACTGATTAAAATGTCGGGAGATTTGGTGGATCTTTACCACGATTCCCGCCGCGGTTTTTTCGATCTCATTACGGCTTTAGAGAGGTTTGTATTGAAAGTTTGAAGAGGCGGATTTCGTATGGCCTTCTAAATTTTGAGTAAACGTGTTATAAATATTTCGTTAAATCCGCCCATAGCTCAGCCTGGTAGAGCAGCTGCCTTTTAAGCAGACGGTCGGAGGTTCAAATCCTCCTGGGCGGATTTTCAGAAGGATTTTATACCGTAGATTTTTGGCTCTGAAATGGCAGGGTTATTTCCAAAACTGGCGATTTCTGGTTTAAGCCCAACAGGAATCGAACAGCTTGACATAAACACATATACATGATAAAATGGTTTGCGAAACAAGTGCCTGCAGAGTATGCAGGATAGCCACTTGCAAGAGTTCGTTGAAACAATGGCCGTAGTGAGCCAAACCCGGAAAGGAAAATCACGATGCATAAGCGAGTAAGCTGGTGCTACACCAAATCCGTCAGAGAGTGGATGGATTCAAAAAATTTCACTCTCACCCCTGCCCTCGGGCAAGCTTTGCAGCTTCCTGTGGATATAGTGAAGTTCAGTCTCGGTGACAAGTCAGAAAGAAATCTAGTTAGCAGTCTCGCCGGCACACTGGCAGAACTTCCGTTGGTGGTTTCCGTTCGATTCGCGGAGCGAATAGTTGCCTCGCTCTCGTTCAACAGAAGGGGTCACATCAAGGTCGAGATTGGCTTCGTTGCCAAGATGGACCGAGATGACAAGCAGTTCAATAAATTCACTAGGTATTTCGACAGAGATACTGGTGAAAGACTCCATGTTCGGGGCAAAGATGAACTAGAACACTGGACTACCCGAGACTTCGAGAATTGGGCGCCACCCGATGTATTCGAGGCCATCAACACTGTTTACAGAAACAGTGGCTACCAGTTCTGATTGTTTAAGCTTCCGGCGACCAGGTAATTGGCCGCCGGTTTCTTTTATACCGCCCCATGCCTCGCTATTTCTTTAATATAAAGCAACTGATTATACATATTCTGCATGTAATTCTGGTCGGAAAGGATATTTATAATAATCTCTTGGTGAGGGGACTGGTGGAGATCTTGATATAATAGTACTGTGGTCTATTTTAAAACTCGGTGTATTTTTCTTAGGAAACAGGGTTTATCTTTAAATCAAATTGTGAAGGAAACCGGTCGGCCAAAAACCTCCGTCTATTTTCATATTAAGAGTATTCCTCTCGGTGCTGTTCGCAGGAAGGAGATTCGTTTAGCCGCGACCAGAAGATTAAATAAATACAGCTCTATGATAAGAGGGAAGAGTCTTTTGGGTCGGCACCCGCTAAAAATAAAAGGATGGAATCGTGATCTTGTGGGATTAATTAGCCACTTAATCTTTGATGGAACTATAAACAAAAATGGATGTGTTTATACTAATCGAAACTTAGTTCTCCACTTTCAAATTCGTAAGGGAATGAAAAAGATTTACCCATTTCCTTTTAGGCAATATGAGTCTTTGCCCGGTGTGTTTAAGACCGCGTATCACAATGTGGAATTGGGCCCTTTTCTAAAAAAGAAGTCGGAACAGTTAATTAAAAAAATCACTAAGATGAACTCTGATTACCAGAAGATATTTTTGAGGTCTTTCTTTGATGACGAAGGATCGGTTTATTTCATAAGGAAACGTCGAGAGATTCATGGCTACCAGCACAATAATAAGATTTTATGTACGATAAAGGGCCTGTTAAAGGGGTTGGGGATTAACAGTAGGACAGAACTAAAATATAAAGAAATAGTGATAAGTAGGAGAGAGAATTTAGCAAAATTTGCCAGACATATAAACTTTACCGAGGGAGTGAGAATTAATGGCAGACGCTCTAATAGTGTTTGGAAAAAGTCTTTGGAAAAAAGAAAACTACTTGAGAGTGTTTTAAATTCCTACCGATGATTTGTCGATTATCCTTCTAGATCTAGGACAAAGGACGATTTATAAAGGCAAATCAAATGCCGGCCTTCCTGCGCCGGTAAAAAGAAGGGATACGGAAATGGCAAAAATCAAAATAAAGAAAACAATGTTTCTTTTTAAAATAATCGGTTCGCGGTACTCAACAATAATTTCAATTAAGCTTAGAACAGCAAAGACGAGAGCGGCCACTTGAGTATAAAGACCGATTACCAAAAGTATTCCGCCACCGATTTCTATCAGGGCGTATACCCGACCAATCAGTTCAGCTGGTTTAAGTTTTATAATCTCAAAAAATTTGTTCCAGCGCTCTTTTTCCTTGGTTAAGTGAAGATATCCCAGATTTATGAAGATAATACCTAAAACCAACCGTAGAATTGCTGGTCCCAAAAGGCTGTAAGTGAGTAGGTCTGGAAATACGCTTAACATGAGGTTAGTATATCATGCGTTGGGTAGAATATTGAAGATGAATAAAAAACAGGAAAGAATTGTCGTGTTGGATAACGTAAGAAGCGTTTATAACGTGGGAGCGATTTTTAGGACAGCCGACGCTGCTGGCGTGTCGAAAATTATTTTAGTTGGCACCACGCCGGCGCCAGTTGACCGTTTTGACCGACCAAGAAAAGATATGACAAAAACCGCTCTCGGGGCGGAAAAAACGGTTGTCTGGGAAAGCTCCAAAAATATTTATAAGGCCATTGACGTGCTTAAGACCGACGGTTTTTTTGTGGTTGGGGTCGAGCAGTCAAAAAATTCTGTTGATTACAGGAAAGTCAAATTAAGAAACAAAACGGCTTTTATTTTTGGCAACGAAGTATCAGGCATCTCGCCTCAAGTTTTAAAAAGTTGCGATAAAATCATTGAGCTTCCGATGAAAGGCAAGAAAGAATCACTAAACGTCTCCGTTGTCGCCGGTATTATTCTCTTCAATTTTTTAAGCTAGAAGTCGAAAGCCCCCAACTCCAAGATCTCTTTTAATAGCTATACTGCGCAATCACTTTGTCGTTTGTATCCAGAAGTTGAATAACTTCCCGTTTTGTTTTCCATGCTGTAGTTGTTCTTCCCAAATACATCCGCCACTCCTTTTTGTAGAAATCAGATTCGTTTTTGTGCAGATTAACGCAGTTGTTGTACCCGGCGTGTCGGTCTATAAACTGCCTGCATTCGGCAGTAATCTGATAATAAGGGTCTTTGACCATAACTTCGGGGTCGGTCGATTTGTCCACGTGAATCTTGCAGGCGGACATCTTTTTCACATAATCGGCGCACGAGTCGTTAAAAGCCGGAGGTAATTCAGCGGGTAGCTCGTAAATAATCTTCGGGCACTCCGACCTTAAAGAAGGCTTGAATTTTTGGAACTGATTCCAATAACCGCTGCAGATGTTCGGGCGGAAAGAATAGCCTACGGGCGATTGGCCGGAGATTATATATATTGTCACTCCCGGTTCGAGCCAAACCGCTTCTTTATAATTAACGGAGTTTGCGTACGGAAGATAAACTCCCTCGCCGATAATCACAGTTTGACCCGTGGCCAGACTCTTAAGTTTTAGGCCGGTAAGCTGCAAATTTGTCGTCAAGTCTTTCTTTACTGATAGAATTACATATTCGTCTACAGGTTCGCCCGAACTTGGTCTAGCCACGGAGCGTATGGTTATTTTACCGGCGTAGGGAGACATAACTACCAGAGGTTCCAGTTTTGACAAATCTTCGCCGGTACCCGTTTTCCCGTAGATAAATTTTTCCAGCTGGTTTAGATATTGAGTTTGGAGTTTTTCGGTAGCCGGATCGCTTAGCGAAGGGGTGGGGGAAGAGGTTTTTTCTACAGGATACACCGGTGTTTTGGTACCAGTGCGCAGAGAATCTATGTCTGATACCGTCGGTGTTTCGGTTTGTTTGGTTTGCTCGGGAATTTTTTCTACGCTGGATGTGGCTGGCAGTTCATCGGCGATGTCGTTTTTTGCTTCCGGTAAATTTAAATTTTTAGCTGACTTGGAGGAATCGCCGGGGGAGAAAATAAAAATCAATATGACTATCAGGGCGATAATACTGAAAATAGAACCAAAGAGAATTGCGTTTTTTCTCGATTTATCCGGTTCCATCTGAGGAACTATTACCGGGTTTTCTTTTGGAGATCCCTGTGTGTTTTGTTGCTCTAGCCCCGGTAAGTTTGTCGGTATATTTGCCATAGTTTTAGTTTTTTAATTTTTGGTGTTTATTGCAAAAGTGGGCGCCACGCCCGCCTATTCTGATTCTTTTTATAATACCACCACAGCCTTGTTTTTGGCACTTTTCGCCCGTTCGCCGATAAGCTTTGTGGTGGAGCTGGAATTTGCCTGGTGTTCCGGAAGGAGTTCTGTAATCAGACATGGAGTCTCCGCCAAATTGGATGCCCTTTCTTAACACCGAAAGAAGGTTTTTGTACAAAGTTTTTCGCGCCTCCGTTTTTATTTTTTTTATTTTTGTGAGGGGATGTATTCCGGCAAGCCAGAGCATCTCATCGGAATATATATTTCCTATGCCGGCCAGAATGGTTTGGTCCATTAAGGCCGGTTTTATTTTCATATTCGGTTTGGCGGAAAGTCTTTCATTAAAAACCTTGAAACTGAATCCTTTCTCAAGAGGTTCCGGCCCTAAATTTTTTAAATTCTCGTTTTGTTCCAATCCCTTTGTTTTTAAAACACAAATCTTTGCGAATTTCCGCATATCCGAAAGAACCAGATGTTTTTTGTTTGAGAGAGCAAAAACGAGATGAATAAATCTGTTGTAAGGGTCATTCAAAGGCCCTTTCTCTGCGGGTTTCCACTCCTCGTTTTGAATTTTGATATTTGAATTTTGAATTTGTTTAGGGTTTAGTATTTTGAGTTTGGGGTTTCTTTTGTATTTTCCGTACAAAAGATGCCCGGTCATTTTCATATGAATGAGAATTGTTTCGTTGCCCGAAAGATTAATGAGAACGTTTTTGGCGCGCCGCTTCACGCTGATAATTTTTTTGCCGGAAACGGTTTTTTTGAAAATCGGAAAGTATTTACTGTTTTTTATGTTTGGTTTTTTCTCATGAAAAGCACTTCGATAATCGGTCCAGACATCGCTAATTGAAAGCCCTCGCAAGGAGCTGTTCAGGGTGTTAACAGTAGTTTGGACTTCCGGTAGCTCGGGCATAATAAGCTTGCAGCTGCTAGCTTTTAGCTTTTAGCTTAGTAAGCTCTTCTTTTGCTATTTTGGCATCGCTCCAAGGAAGTTTTTCTCCCTTCGATTTCATTATGTAGGGGTCAGTTCCTTTGCCGGTAATCAACACAACATCTTTTTCTTTGGCGACCCCAAGGGCTTTTTTGATGGCTTCGCGCCTGTCCATGATTATTTCCGTCTGATGTTTTTTTATACCACTCTGTAATCCCTCGACGATTTTTCTCGGGTCTTCGTCGTAAGGGTCTTCATCGGTAAGAATTATTTTGTCGCAATATTGGTCGGCAATTTCGCCGAGCTTGGGTCTTTTCCATTTGTCTCGGCCACCGCCAGTTGCGCCCAGAACGCAAATGCGTTTTCCGGGGTAGGCCCTGTAAATCGCCTCAAGCGATTCCGGCGTGTGGGCGTAATCGACAACAACTGTGAAATTCTGTCCGGCTCGGATTTCTTCGCCGCGGCCGCTTATAATCGCAACCTTTTCGACGGCGGATTTTACCACCTCGGGAGATATTTTTTGACTTTCGGCGAAAGCGGCCGCGGCTAAAATATTGTAAATATTAAACTCGCCTCGGAGAGGGGATTTTATCTTCACGCCTTTCCATAAAAGTTCTATGCCATGATCGGTTGTTTTATAAGGCGAACTGTCTTTGAGACAATAAGGAATATTTTTTTCCACCTTGGCCGACAAAAACTTGCCTCCTTCTTTATCATCCGTGTTGGCGATAACGGCTCGAGGTATCTTCGGCGATTTCTCGAGCAGGCGGGCCAATTTTAATTTGGCAGCCAAATATTTTTCGTAAGAGCCATGGGACTCGATGTGTTCAGGCGCTAGGTTTGTGAATATAAGAGCGTCTACGTATATGAATTTATGTCTGAATTGTCTCACTCCCTCGCTTGTCATTTCGAGGACAACCCAATCGCACTTTGCTCTGACTGCTCGGCTGATAAACTCTTGGATAAAGAATCTGCCCGGCATGGTCATTTTGTATAGGTTCGGACGGGAATCTTTGTCTATTTTAAATCTGATGGTCGAAGCAACGGCTGTTTTCTGGCCAGCTTCTTCAAGTATGGCATTGGCCAATTCGCAAACGGAGCTCTTTCCTTTGGTGCCGGTTACGCCGAGGATTTTTATCTTTCTTGAAGGGAAAAAATATAATAGGGCGCCAAATAAGGCTAAGATATAGTGATAAACTGGCCTTATTATTTTAAGAAGGCCTGCTGGTATTATCCGCCGTATCAAATCCAGAAGTTTTTCCATCTTCATATACTATCGTATTTTGGATAAATAATAATACCTTGGGTTTGTTTACATTTTGTTCAAAAGTGTTATCATCTTTTCCGGACCCATATAGCTTATGAATACAAAAATGGCGTTTCGGGCGACAAGAAGTCATCTTTTTGTTTTTCGAGGCAGGATTCCTTTCAGACGAATTATTTTTGTCCGCCATGTCAGTGGTGCGATGCCTCCATCTGAGGAGGGCGAGTGGCTTTCATTGACAACTCCTCTCGGCGGTCCCGAGAAGAAGTAGTTTTTCCAGACGAAGGCCGCGCCCCGATTCTTTTAGAATCGCGGGTGCGGCCCATTTTATTTTCCAAGAAGTCTTAGGGCTTCTTTTATTTTTTCTTCCGTCTTGCCCGCGCTTGCTGGAACTTTTTTAAGCGCTTCGCTTGCTTCTCTCCGCGAATAACCCAGAGCCATGAGCGCCTCGGTGGAATCGGAGATTTCTTTATGGGCCTCGAGCTCTCCCTCCGCGAAATCGAATTTATCTTTAAGTTCCAGAATTATTTTTTCGGCCTTTTTTAAACCGATGCCGGTGGTTTTGGTGAGATGTGTAGCGTCGCCGGAGGCAATGGCCGAACGCAGAGTTGGGACTGGAGCGATATTTAAAATGGTCATCGCCGATTTGGGCCCGATGCCGGAAACCGTCAAAAGCAATTCGAAAAATTCAAGTGTTTCGCGATGCAAGAACCCGTACAAGTCCATAGAGTTTTCTTTAATCGCCAAGTATGTCCAGAGTTCGACGGGTTTTTTTTCTAGCTTCAGAATTTCTTCCATTGTGGCGTGTTTGACGAATACTTTGTAGCCGACGCCTGCGGCATCTACGATAACAAACCCGTTCCCGTGGTACGCAACAGTTCCTGTGATTTTTCCAATCATGGATTAATAATAGACCAGGAATTATGAATAATGAAGCGCGGATTAGGTTTCGGGCTATTGCCAACTGTCGTGGAGTCTGTTAACATGGCGAAATCTTTCCTTTTTCTTAATGCTAAAAGTCTTAAGCTAAAAGCTGAAAGTTAATTTATGGCTATAACAAAATCGGCAAAAAAAGCGATTAGAGCTTCCGCCAAAAAGCGGCTTTTTAATCTTCGAAGGAAGGGTGCGGTTGATACTGCTAAGAAAAATGTGTTAAAGCTTGCCAGAGAGGGCAAGACAGTCGAAGCGCAAGCCGCTCTGAAGGATTTCTATAAAGCTATCGATAAGGCCGCAAAGACCAAATATCTCAAAAAGAATACCGTTTCGCGACTTAAGTCCAGAATCTCCAAATTTGTGAATAAGCCCACTGTTTCTAAGAAATAATTAACAAAAACTCCGCCCCTGCCAGCTGGCAGGGGCGGTTTTGATTTATATCCTCTCGACAGGAATTGAAACTTACAGTTTCAGTACCCCGATTGGATCCGCCCTCGGCGGATGCTCAATCGGGCTTCAATTCCCGCATGCAAGCACCCCCGTGCTTGCTCTCGAGTCGCTTCGCTCCTCTCGACAGGAATTGAACCTGTATCACCTCCTTCGGAGGGAGGTATCCTATCCGTTGAACGACGAGAGGGTACCAATGTGTCTGTACGCCTTTAGGTTATCACATCAATTTAATGTTTGGCACTTCTCGCCCCGTAGCATCCCGAGCTCGTCGAGGGATTCCTCGGACCAAAACAAAACAAGGTACGCTACGCACGCCAGTTTTGTCTTGGTGCCCCCAAGAGGAATCGAACCTCTATCGCAAGATCCGCAATCTCGCATTTTATCCATTAAACTATGGGGGCGTTATAACTAGTTTCTTAATTTAAAATTACCACAAGAAACCCGCTTTGGCACTTCTCGCCCCGTAGCATCCCGAGCTCGTCGAGGGACTGCTTTGGGGTCCATTAAACCATGGGGGCGTTATCGACAGCTACAAACTACCAATAAATAGAAACAGCGTCAAAAACCAAAATATTCCATGATGTGGTGGGACAGGGGTTCGTGTAGGTCTTCTTCTGGTAAGAAGTAGGCCAAATAATTTGAAATTTCATCAGGGTCGGCGTCGGTTATGTAAACCGCTATAAGCGGTGTGAAAAGTTTGTGGGATTTAATCAAAAGTTTGGGGGGCAAAGAGTTTTCTTTTTCCACCCTAAAAGACTCAAGCGTCGGGTAAGACATTAGTTCTTTGCCCAAG
>CAZRUK010000003.1:20371-28937 GCA_964603405.1 uncultured Candidatus Saccharibacteria bacterium | reverse complement strand
GAAAAATTCATCTGGCCCAAAGTTTCTTCTCGGTGTTTGCTTATTGGCAAACCAAAAACTTCAATCGAACCGGAAGTCGGTGTAATCAAATCCAAAATCATCTGAATGGTCGTTGTTTTACCGGCGCCATTAGGACCCAAGAGGCCGGTGATTGTGCCTGGGACAATATTAAAAGACAAATTGTCCACGGCCCGGACAACACCAAATTCCTTGATTAGTTTTTTAACCTCTAAAATCGCCATATTGGATACCTAAATAATTTTACTCAAAATCTCTTCCGCCCTCTCCAAATCCTCCGGGTAGCCGATTGGTAGCCAAAATTTTTGCCTCACAGCTACAACTCTATGGTCTCTGACAAGTTCACCGATAGCTTCAGCTAAAAAATATTCGCCGTTCGGATGGCAACGCGCCTCATAATCAAAAATTCTCCCGTCAAGAATGGCCGGGCCCGTCACCACGAGATTACTCTTCGGCTTATCCGGTTTCTCTATAATTTCCAAAACATGGCCTTCAGGATGAACTTCTACCACTCCGAAACGCTCGGGATTAGAAACTTCTTTGACTAAAACAGACAAAGGATGCCCGAGTAATTCCTTTAAATCGTCGGCCCCGTGCAAATCGTCAGCATAAAGAGTCATAAACCTTTCGCTTCCGACAAGGTGGCGACACAAAGAAAGGGCGTGCGCCGTACCCAAAGGTTTTTCCTGATGAATGTAATTTATCCTGAACCTGCCGAACTTTTCGCCAAAATGATTTTTGATATGTTCGGCTAAATAACCCACCACCATAACAACCTCGTCTATTTCTTCGGGCAAAATCTCCAACAGATGCTCCATCAGTGGACGACCTTTAAGATGAACCATGGGTTTGGGCCGCTTATCGGTAAGCGGACGCATTCTTTTTCCTTCTCCAGCGGCAAAAATAATAACCTTCATATTCGCGCAATTTTTAACAGAATCATCCCGTTGAGTATATGCGAAAAAGCGCGTTGTGTTAATTTTAGAACATCACTAAAACATCTTTACAAACAAAGGTAAATGTATAAAATCTCATCCAGAAAGTTAACTTATGAGAGAACAAATCAAAGCAGGCCTTAAACCAATGACCCTTGTGAAGCCGGAGGAGGCGAAACGCCAGAAAATAACCGAGCTTGAACATCAGATACGAGAACTAATCCGGCTACTGCGTGAATTCAGCCAGCACAAAAACTACTGTGGCGTCCGCAAAGGTCTCGACAGATGCGACTGCGGTTTCCAAACAAGGGTTCTGCCACATTTGGAACAGTAGCGTTTCATGTTTTTCTCAAACCATCCGCTCTCGGCGGATGGTTTTTTATTTTTTATATAGTTCAATGTCCAAGGTTGGACCTTGGACATTGTAAATCAGCGGCCGTGACAGTGTTTATATTTTATCGGAGTGCCATCTGACTTTTTGGCCCCACATGGACAGGGGTCGTTTCGGCCCACGGTTTTCTTGGCGGCTGCCGATTTGGCGGCATCATCCATTTTGTGGGTTTTGCCAGAAATTTCCCGCGCGCCCGCCGCCACGGATTTCATTTCTCCTGTGGCAACAACAGACGGATTTATCGTGATATTCGGCAAAATTCTCATAACCTGATCGGCAGCCGCCATTTCCATTTCTTTGAACAACTTCAGACCTTCTTTTTTATATTCCACAAGCGGATCGCGCTGGCCGTAAGCCCTGAGATTTACGCTGCCGCGCATATAATCCATTACCTCCAAATGCTCCACCCAGAGAAGGTCGACTGTTTGCAAAATTATTTGCTTGGCCGCTTTGTAAAAATTTTCTTCGCCAAGCTCCGTTTTTTTATCTTCAATTTTTTTCTTTTTCTCCTCTCCCTCGGTAATTTTTTCCAAATATTCATCGATTTCTTTCTTCCCTCCAAGAAGAATCTTGCGGCGCCTCTCATAAACTATTTTCCTCTGATAATTCATCACGTCGTCATATTCCAAAACGTGTTTTCTGGCATCAAAATTGAAACCCTCAATTTTGGTTTGGGCTGTTTCAATCGAACGGGTAATCATCCTGTTTTCAATCGGCTCGTCTTCGGCAACACCTAATCTCGACATCATGCTTTTCATCGTGTCGCGCGGAAAAACCCGCATCAGCTCGTCTTCAAGCGAAATGAAAAATTGTGTTTCACCCGGATCGCCCTGCCTCCCGGAACGACCCCGAAGCTGATTATCAATTCGTCGGGCCTCATGCCTTTCGGTTCCTAAAACAAACAAACCGCCGAGGTTTTTTATCGCCTCGTGCTCTTCGGGAGTGGTGGGATTGCCTCCAAGTTTTATGTCCACGCCGCGGCCAGCCATATTGGTGGCAATAGTAACTGCGCCTCGCCGGCCGGCCTGAGCGATAATTTCTCCTTCACGTTCATGATTCTTCGCATTCAAAATCTCATGATTGACACCTTCGGCCTTGAGATACTCGGAAAGGACCTCGTTCTTTTCGATTGAAACCGTGCCAACAAGAACTGGCTGGCCAGTCTTATTGAGCTCCTTGATTTTTTTCGCCGCCGCCATAAATTTCCCCTTTTCACTTTGGAAAATTAGGTCGTTTTTATCCTTTCTTATCATCGACTTATTGGTGGGAACAGAAACGGTATCCAGTCCATAAACTTTCAAAAATTCTTCCTTGGAAGTCAGAGCAGTGCCGGTCATACCGGCAAGTTTTTTATACAAACGGAAATAATTTTGATAAGTGATGGACGCAAAAGTGCGCGACTCTTTCTGAATCTCTACCCCTTCTTTGGCTTCAACCGCCTGATGCAAGCCTTCAGACCAGCGTCTTCCCGGCTGAAGACGACCGGTAAATTCATCCACAATAATCACTTCGCCGTCGCGTACTACATATTCCTTATCTCTGTTGAAAAGAGCTTTGGCGCGCACCGCCGTTTCTAAATGATGAACATGTTTTATGCCTTTGTCAGTATAAATGTTTTCTATACCCAAACGCTTTTCGGCTTTGCTGATACCGTCATCGGTTAAAACAACCGACTTGAATTTTTTATCAATCGTGTAATCCGCGTCTTCTTTGAAATCTCTAACGATGGAAGCGAAGGTTTTATACAAATCCTCGGATTCAGACGTGGCCGAAGCGATGATAAGCGGCGTTCTGGCTTCATCAATTAAAATAGAATCTATTTCGTCGACAATGGCATAATTAAAATCGCGCTGGCGGAGACGGTCTTTTTCATACTCCAAATTGTCCCGTAGATAATCAAAACCGAATTCGTTGTTCGTGCCGTAAGTGATGTCGGCTTCATACGCTTCGCGCCTAGTGCAAGGTCTTAGGAACTCATGAACCACCTTAAAAGACCCTTGCGTGTCCCGAATTTTATCAAGCCCGTTCTTGGAATTATTGGGATTTGTGTTTTGTTTGGAAATTGAAAATTGAGAATTGGAAATTTCATTTTCTTGGTTTTCATTAGATTTAACATGTGTCGCATCATATAAATAACTAACATCATGATTAACACAACCAACAGAAAGTCCGAGAAAGTGGTATACCTGCCCCATCCAAACCGCATCGCGGCGGGAAAGATAATCGTTCACGGTAACAACGTGAACACCTTTGCCGGTCAAAGCATTCAAATAAACCGGCAGGGTCGCCACCAAAGTTTTTCCTTCACCAGTTCTCATCTCGGCAATTTTGCCTTGATGTAAAATAATGCCACCGACAAGCTGAACATCATAGTGCCTCTCACCCAAAGTGCGAGTAGCTGATTCTCTCACGGCGGCAAAGGCCTCCGGCAAAATATCGTCCAAAGTCTCTCCGTTTTGGATTCTCACCTTAAATTCCTCGGTTTTGGAGGCCAAATCGGCATCCGAAAAAGCAGAGTATTCGGGCCCAAAAGCGTTTATTTTAGCCACCAAAGGCGAGAGCTCCTTGACAGCTTTTTCATTTTCATCTCCAAAAATCTTATTGAGAAATGACATGGCGGCTATTTTAACACAAAATCTCCTTAAAAACTTTGATTAAGAAAGAGGGGGTCGCCTTTCGGCGACCCCCTCTTTTTATATTAAGCTCGGCGCTTGCTCTTTCTTCTCTTTGCCGTTTTCTTTGTCTTCTTCGCCTTGCGTGCTTTCTTCTTTGCCATTTTTTATGTAGAACAACCAAAAATTTCTACGTGAAATATTTAGCTGTTAAAAAAATTTGTAAGAAATATGCAACACGCTTCTCGAACCTATCGCTTCTTACACGATGAAGATGCTGCCTTAACTTACTTAAGTATGAAACTATGCGACACAATTACAATGGCAACAATGAAAAAGTTGTGGAAAACTTTTCCAAAAAGTTTTTAGGAAAAAATTATTCCGCGGGCAAAACACAACCTGTCACTTCAGAAATTTTTTCCAAATCCATCTTGCCGACATTTCTTGTTCCATCACCGAAAATCCAAGTCGGAGTGGCTTCGATTTTGTCTTCATTGCAACGCTCAACTTCTTCGGAACATTCAATGTAATTTATATATTCAAAAGATTTGCCGAACATATTTTTCTGGTCCAAACAATGAGCGCACCAATAAGTGCCGTACATAATCGCCCCTTTTTCGCTAAGACATTTTGCGAAAGAGTCCAAAGAACCGGCTTCGGTTTCTTTAGTGCTGAGAAAAAAAGCGACCCCGAGGGTCAAAATCAAAATTACAACAATGATTAAAATATATTTATTCATTGCAACAATCGGCAAGTTTAGTAACCAAATCCTCGAGGGTCAGCGGTTTGGATAAATCAATATCCTTGGCTTTCTCAACTTTCAAAAGATCAAGTCTTATGCCCCAGAAAATCGAATAAATTTTATAGGCGTCTTGGTACATTTTTTTCGCCTCTTCCTTTTTTTCCTCCGCCTGGAAACGGTTTGCGGTTTCAATAAGACGCATGGATGCGCTCAAAAGATGTTTCGAGGCGCACCACGTTTCTCCCTCATGATTAGGCATAAGCCGAGCCAAAAGATTTTTTCTCATTTCTCTGATTTCAACCACGTGGTCGAAATATTTATCTTTACCGGTTTTAGCGCCGGTGAAAAAGAAATGCTCTTCAAGACTAATTAGATTCATCACAGCCAAACTCAAATCTTCAGCTGCGTTCAAATCCACTCCGCCACCCTTGCGCAGTTTCTCCACCTTTTCCATAAAACTTTTGAAATCGGGAATATCTGTTGTCATTTAATTAAATTATTATAACGCAAACATTATGATACCCAAAAGAATCATCAGAATGCTCATAGACATCTTCATATAAGGATTCTCCGATTTCCGCCAAGCATCTACCTTGGCGTAGAGAGTCTCTTTGCTCGCCACGAACAAAACTATAGCCAACGGCAAAATAAAAACAAGGTTGTAATAAATCAGATAAGCAAGACCTTTGAGATAAGTGGAGTGGTCGTGAAGCAATCCTAAAACCAAAAGATAAGGCCCGCCAGTGCAGGGAAACTCACAAAGACCGACAAATGCCCCGAGGAGAAACGCTCCCGGCAAACTTGCCTTTTCCATAAGCGCGCCCATCTTGGCATGGGCAACATCGGGAATTTTCAATTTTATGGGAAACTTCGGGAAATAATGATTGATTAAATTAATAAAACCAAAAATTATCAAAATAACCGCGGCAATTTTAGCGACAAAATGAGGAGTGTCAAAAAAGACAAGAACCCGCAACAAACCGAGTCCGATAAGCAAATAAACAAGAAAAATACCAATGACATACAGCCCGCCTATTGAAATGATCCTTGACCGACTTTTACCGAGACTGATTAAAAAAGCAACCGTAATCAAAAGAACGGAAAAAGCGCAGGGATTAATACTGTCCAAAATAGCCGCAATCGTAATTAAAGGAAAAAGCCAAAGTCCGCTGTTACTCCACTCGGAAATCAACGCAACACCGGCAGCATTCCACTTAAAAAAACCTATGGCGCCAAAAACAATCGCAATGACAACCAAAATTATCAAGATTCTTTTATTCATAATTGATTATCACCAATTTACAAACCGTGATACCGAATTCTACGTCTAAATCTTCTCAACTTCAAATTCTATCTCAATGCCAGTTTTTGCAAAAACCCCTTTCTTTATTTTCTCCGCCAAACCAAGCACTTCTCCCGAAGTCGCCTTCCCCGCCGACACAAGAACAAGAGCTTGCTTTTCCGATATTTTAACTTGACCCTGCGCCACACCTTTGAGGTTGCAAACACGATCTATTATCCAGGCCAGAGAAACTTTTGCTTTGTCTTTTCCGATCGGGAAAACCGGCAGACCGGGATATTGTTCGGCAAGCTTGGTGGCTTTCTCCGCGCTGATTATGGGATTTTTAAAAAATGAACCGGCGGTACCGAATTTATTTAGGGGCGGAAATTTCTTGGCGCGAATTAGAAGCACAGCGCGGCGGACAGTTTCGGGAGAAATTTCCTTTGCGTTTTTTGATTCAGCGAAATAATTTTCCAAATCTCTGTATTTTATATTTATTCTGCCTGATCCGCTCAAAGAAAAACAAACTCGGGCGACAACCCAACGTCTGCCTTCCGGAGATTTGAAAAAACTTTCTCTGTATCCAAAACGACATTGCTTCGGCAAAAACTTTTTAAGTTTGCCTGTTTTCATATCCAGCGCCTCAACCCATTTAACCGAATCTTTAAATTCGGCGCCGTAGGCGCCGATATTTTGAACCGCCGCCCCACCAACCGTTCCGGGAATACCCGAAAGATTTTCCAATCCATAAAACTTTTTGCCGACACAAACTGAGATCAAATAATCCCAATTCTCCCCCGCTCCCGCTGTTACTTCGTGGCGGGAATCACTTTCGGAAAAATCTATACCGAGAATTTCGTTTTTTATCACTAAACCCCTAAAACCGCCATCGTCCACCACAAGATTCGAACCGCCCCCCAAAATAAATATTGGCAATTTTTTATCCCGGGCAAAATTCGCGGCCTTAGACAAATCTTCAACGCTTTCTGCAACACAAAAAAAGTCGGTCTTACCGCCTATTTTGAAGGTCGTCAAAGGAGCTAATTTTACGTTCTTTTTAAAAACCATATACGAATTACGCCAAGTTATGGCCGGCGGGTGCTAACTCCTAAATACAAATGTCTTAAGTGAGTGCAAGCCACCGGCCACAACTTGGCGCAAATATACCTCTATTATATAGAATGGGAAAGTATACGAAAAGCCCCCCGAAGGGGGCTTTTCGCAGACATTCGTTAGGGCTAACAACTTGTTAGCACTCACATAATGGCTATATTACTTATATATTTAGAAAAGTCAAGCCCTATTGGGGATATGAGAAAGGGCGTTCGTGATGCCTACGCATCACGAAGGCCCCGCGAAAAACCCTAACCGAGCTCCTTCATGATGGCATCCACTACCCTTTTGGTGTTGCCCCCATCCGTGTTGAGTTTACTCAGCGCCCTAGAGACATATTCCCCACGCCAGCTCGCATCACGAGTGATCAATCTCTGACACTCGCCGACATCCTGAACCTCAATGGCACAATTCATTTCCACAAGGGGAAACCTTCTCACGCCAAGAGCTTGCTCCATCTTCTCCCGGCCGATGTCAGATGTCCAACTCACAGCCAAACTTCCAAGTATCGCGGCCTCAACGAGACCGGTCGAGTAAATACTCACCGTGAACTTAACAGACCCCATGAGCTCGCGAGTTGATACCTCCGACCCAACGAAGAGCACCTTGCCCTTCTTGGCACCATAGAGAATCGAAAACCACTTGTGCTGAAGCTCTACATTACCCACGAATTTGGGATGGAAACGAGGTATGAGCACGTAGTTGCCAACTTCGTCCAGCGCCTGAACCAACCCCTCAAGCATGGGAGTTGTTGACTCGTCCTGACCCAGTACGAGCACACTGATAAGATCTCTCGGGTAATCGAGTATATGCCTGACCAGCAGATTACCTCTAATTCCCTCAAGCGAGTTCATGGCCGGTGAACCGGTGACATAAATTCGCGGTGGGTGATGGAAGTACGGCCCGTATTCACAAATCAGCTTCTCGTCATATTCGTCTGTCACACAGACGAAATCCGGAACCGCCGGTGAACGCTTGTTCACCCCCCAGAGATCGTGGACATAACCGAGCTTGATACCAAACTTATTGGCCGCAAGCCCAAACTTCGCGCCGAGGTTAATCAGCGCGACAAGACCGGTGAGAACCATATCAGGTTCTTCATATTGTAGAAACGCCTCTGCGTCGGCAAACTCTCCTTCGGGACACCACGTTAAGTACCCCGCATCCTTCCACTTTTGAAGCGAAAGACCTTCTGCAACCAGCACAACTGAAACACCAGACTGGGTCATCTGGCGAACCACTGGCTCGTAAACATTAAACTCACCAATGTCCTTCGTCACTATCAGCACTTTTTTGGCCATCTCGGCCTCCTTTCTTTTTCGGTTTTTGGTTTAACTGACAACGAACTTATACACTAGGATGTTACATAAATTTTGGGTTATGTCAAGGGGCGGGGGGGGGCACCGCACCCCCCCCCAGAGGACCAAAAAAAAAAAAACCAAAAAAAAAATAAAAAAAAAAAAAATAATAAAG
>CAZRUK010000003.1:0-20361 GCA_964603405.1 uncultured Candidatus Saccharibacteria bacterium | reverse complement strand
AGCTAGAACCTAAAAGCTAATTTACGGCCCCAGAACAAAATATGCGGGGTTAGAAAACGGCGCCGTGCTTCGCCCAAAAAGAATGTGGCTATCCCGAACTACAAAACCTTACGGGTTTTGACTACGGGACGAGTATTGGTAAATCAAGAGCCATTACACCACTTCTCGCCCCGTAGCTACCGAGCGAAGAGGGGTATGCTTCGGGGTTCGCCACACGCACGGCGCAAAATCTATCTTGCAACTAATTAAACTCATGAGAAACTAGACACTGCCAGCGGCATATTTTGTACGGGGCGTAATATTTGCAGACCACAAAAACCACCTGCGATTGCAGATGATTTTATGTGGGCAAATATTACGGTTTCCTCCCCGCCTGAATTTCATGAATGTAATATTCCACTTGCTCTCTACTATCAGGAAAATCAACAAGCATCTTATCAAGTGTAGCCAAAGATTTTGTTCTCATATTCGCATCAAGATAGGCCGCGGCCAAAGAAAAACTGGCTTGAGGATCCTTCGGGAAATTAGCCACTTTCTTTTCCAAAAGACGCACAACTTCCGTATAGGCGCCAACGCCCGAATAAGCAGAAATAATTCTATCATCATAAATCGCGGTGGAATTTTCTTTCTCCAAAGGAGACATAATTTCTTCGGCCAAATCTAACTTGCCGGAATAAATAGCGGCTACTGAATATACGATCCTTGCTTCCGAGAAATTTTCGTCCAGTTCAAAAGCCTTCTTCATTACTTCCAAAGCCCTGCCGGTATCACCTTTATTAATATAAGCCGAGCCCAGTTCAAACATTATGGTTTGTTTCTTCGGTGACAGAGACAAAGCTTTTTCCAAAGAATTAATCCCGCCGTCATAATCTCTAACCCTGTTCAAGAAAGAGCCCAAAAAAAGTTGGTATCTCGCATCGTTAGGCGTTCTCTCCACCTGCTTGTTCAGTTCACTTTTGGCGAAATCATAAAATTCCTGACGAAGAGCCAAATCAACCGATTGGGAATAAATAACCTGGAGGGCGGCCTGGGTAAGCTGTTCTCTAATTTCCGGATCGGCAAAACTTTTATAGGCCAAAGCTTTCTTAAAATATTCCAGATTTTTAACCGGACCTTCGCTTTGAGGCTGAAGAGCGTTAATTAAAGTGGTAGACGCTCTAATTTGGTTCACATTCGCGGTGTATAAAACAAAAATAGTAACCACAACCGCAAGAGGCACAAAAATTCTGTTAACTGTGGCTTTATCTTTAAGGAATCTTTCTCCCGAAAGCCAACTTACTTGTCGCCCCGACATATAATGGATATATGCCAAGAGAGAAAAGAAAATTATGTAACTGGTTATGTTGTCAAAAACAAAGAGGTTCTGAAAAAAATAAGCCGCCAAAATACCCGTAATAACGCTTTTTTCCACAAGGAAAGTCGGCTCTTTTTCATTCTTCCAAAAAACCAAACATCGCTTAAAACATTTTTTCAATGAAAAATTCTCTTCGCCCTGTTTCCAAACATAATAAAGAGCCAACCCGAATATAAATAGATAAGCCGCTAAACCGAAAATTCCTCCCGCAATCAGCCAATCCAAAGCCACGTTATGAGTCCTATCAAACCATTGTTCCTGACTAAACATTGCCGGATCATAATATTTATTGAAGACGTAATTAAAACTTTCCTGTCCCCAACCGAAAACAGGCCTCTCTTTGAAACCCTGCCACGCCATATTCCAATCCATAAAACGGGGCCCGGCTTCGCTTAAAGAAATAGACGTTAATCTTGTCAGAGATGGATTATTTTTTACAAAATCAGAATTTTTCAGTAGAGAAACCGAACCGACAACGGCCAAAACCGCGATCAAAATTCCCAGGGCAATTTTCCTTTTTCTAGCCCAACCCTCCGAGAGAGCCAAAATAATTATTGAGGAAATCAAAACTCCGCCGATAAGGCCCAAAATAGCTCCCCTAGTCGCCGTGTAAAAAAGAATAACGAGCTGCAAAATTCCCACTAAGGGATAAAGCCATTTAAGCCAAACGGGCCCTTTGCATCGCGCAAAAAGAAAAGCGACAATGAAAAAATGAAGGAGCATGTAAGCGGCGAGATATGAGGCATTGCCCAAAGTGCCGTCCAAACGAACACCGCCCTGATTTATAGCTATCTTGCCGGCAAGCTGCAGTATGCCGTAAATGCCGATATAAATGCTCACGCCAACCGAGGCATGTAAAAATCTTGACCAAAGTTTTTCCGTGTTCAAAACGGAAGAGGCTACCAGAAAATACGAGAACAAATGAAGAGTGGTGATATAGCCTTCCATCCTCTCAAAATTGGACCAAAAACTTTTGTAAGAATATTCGCTAAGGATGGTAGAAATCCCTAGGAGAGCGGTAAAAGCGACGACAGCGGAGAGAAGCCAAGAGAAACGTGGACGATAAGAAATGTTGCGCAGGGCAAGAATAATCCAAGCGCCGGTCACAAGCTCTACCAAAATCCTGAATATAAAATTTTTACCTGTGATAAACGGGAAGAAAGAAGTTTCCCAAATTATTATCGGGACCAAAAGAATTAGAAAAAGGCCTGCATATATAAAGTATTTTAGATATTTATCGATCACCATTGTATGTTGAATGATATAGGGAAAAAGAAATGAAAGCAATCCCCGAACTAATATTGCTATTATTGTTTATGGGTATCGGAGGAAAGATGAATGGCTATGATTGGAACTAAATCTCTTAAACAAATTTTTAAACCAGAGAAACAAAAAGGGATCACAATAGCAATATTAGTTCGGGGATAAATGTAACAAAACGTCGTAAATTAAGTTATAAATATTGACCTGTGGAAAACCTCCTTGACACCATTTGACACTTTTTGACACCAATGATAAGTTAAAGGAGAGCAAGTTAGAAAGTGCGCAAGGAAAATGCGAATAGAGAAATTTGAAGACATACAGGCGTGGCAAAAGGCTAAAGATTTGTGTCTCTTGGTCTATAAACATCTGGAGCATCTCAAGGATTATAGATTCAGAGATCAGATACAATCAGCTTCAGTTTCTATAATGAATAACATCGCCGAGGGTTTTGAAAGAAAGGGTAATAAAGAGCTTTCAAGATTTCTTTACATCGCCAAGGGCTCCTGCGGAGAAGTTCGTTCGATGCTCTACCTATCAATACCACTGGGTTACATCACGGAAAAAGACGCCTTAAAAATGAACGCATTGGCGACAGAGATTTCAAAAATGCTTGCCGGATTTATTAGAAAAATAAATAATAATTAGCGTTTATATTTATTGCTCGCGCACTTGCGAACTTTTTAACTTTTAAACTAACATGGACGAAATAAAACCGGGGGCCGTTTACACTACGGCTGAAACTCAAGAGCTTTTAAAAATAAGCAACAGCACCATAAAAAGACTGTTGAAAAACGGCCTGCTTCGCGCCAACAAAATCGGCGGGCAATATCGGATCTTGGGCAAGGAAATCCTCCATGTTCTATCCCCCGAACTCGAAAGACAAGCAACCCGCTCTTATTTGGATTTAAAAAGAAAAGTCGTCAGAAAGATAAGCAAGTGGTAGATCCGACTAGTAATAAAAACGTCGAAAGGTGAAAAAAACTAAAAATAAAAAACATAAAGTCGCTCTCATCACTGGCATCACCGGCCAAGATGGATCATATCTTACAGAACTTCTTTTAAGTAAGGGTTATGAAGTGCATGGCATAGTTAGACGCTCATCTTCATTCAATCGAAAACGAATAGAGCACTTGTATGACTTTGAAGATCGCGGGAATCTTAAACTTCATTATGGAGATTTAACTGATATAGCGTCATTAATATCAATTATACAAACAACTCGCCCAGACGAAATATATAATTTAGCAGCTCAAAGTCATGTGCACGTCTCGTTCGAAACACCACTTTATACAGGACAGGTTGATGCCCTAGGCGCTTTAAACGTTCTCGAGGCTGTAAGAAGTTTGGGACTTCCAGCAAAAGTATACCAAGCATCAACCTCAGAAATGTATTCAGGTAATCCAAAAGAAAAACCACAGAACGAAAAAACTCCTTTCTACCCAAAAAGCCCCTACGGAGCCGCCAAACTTTACGCCTATCATATAGTCAGAATCTACAGAGAATCTTACGGTATATTTGCCGTAAACGGTATCCTCTTTAATCACGAATCGGAAAGGAGAGGTGAAAATTTTGTCACAAGAAAAATCGTTTTAGGTATAAAAGAAATCTTTCAAGGAACAAGAGGGTGTATAAATCTTGGGAATCTCGATGCTAAACGAGATTGGGGACACGCCAAAGATTACGTCCACGCCATGTATTTAATGCTCCAGCAAAAAAAACCCAAAGATTATATAGTAGCAAGCGGTAAAGAGCACACCGTACGTGAATTCTGCACCCTAGCTTTCAAGGAGGCTGGAATAAAAATTATTTGGAAAAACAAAGGTTTAAACGAAGTGGGAATTGACTCTCAAACAGGAAAAATCCTTGTTAAAATTGACCCTAAATTTTTTCGTCCTAACGAAGTAAGCTCTTTGCTTGGGAATGCGACCAAAGCTCGACGCGAACTCGGTTGGAAACCAAAAATATCATTCCGGGAGTTAATAAAAAGGATGATCAAAAACGATATTAAAAAATGATGGAAGAAAAATGGACAAAAATAATACGCCCCAAAAAAACCTTTAATTGGAACGACATTAAAGAACTTTGGAATTATCGCGAGCTTCTTTATTTCTTCGCATGGAGAGACCTCAAAGTCAAATACAAACAAACTGTAGTGGGAATCGCCTGGGCAATATTTCAACCGTTCATGGCAATGATAGTCTTTTCCGTGGTCTTCGGAAAACTTGCCAACTTGCCGTCGGACGGAATTCCCTATCCCATTTTCGTATACAGCGGACTCTTAATATGGCAATTTTTCGCGAGTTCTTTAAGCGATGCCTCAAACACATTGATAGCAAACACTTCTATCGTAACCAAAGTTTATTTCCCCCGCCTGCTCTTACCCATAGCGGACTCCGTAACAAAACTGGTAGACACTTTCTTTGCCGGCATAATCTTAATCGGGCTTATGATTTACTACGGTTACACACCAGGATTTACGGGTATTTTAATCATTCCGTTGCTTTTTCTTATCGCGTTCATGACAGCAGAAGGAGCTGGTCTGGTACTTTCCGCCATTAACGTAAAGTACCGAGACGTTCGATACATCCTTCCCTATTTCATGCAAATACTTATTTTTGTCACACCCGTCATATACCCAACCTCCATTGCCGGTAAATATGAATGGATATTAAAAATAAATCCAATGGCGGGAGTAATTGAAAACACCCGAGCAGCCCTTTTGGGCACAACTCCGATAGATTGGCAAAGTCTCTTAATATCTGCGAGTATAAGCGCCGTCCTCTTCGTCATCGGAATAATTTTCTTTAAAAAGACAGAGCGGTATTTTGCTGATGTAGTGTAAATGAATTAGAAAAACACAAGTACGCAAGTTAAAAAGTATATAGAAACAAACGATGAAAGATGCAACAAAACATAAAAACCGCCTTTCTTACACACCTTTAAACTTTCTAACTTTCTAAACTACTATCATGGAAACTGTCATATCAATAAAAGGAATAGGGAAACAATACAAAATATACCACAGACAAAAAGGCTACGTGGCGTTGAGAGAAGTTATAAGCAACATTCTTTTCAGACCGTTAAAATACGCCAAGACCAAAGCCAAAAGAGTTCTCGGCAGAGAAACAAAAGAAGAATTCTGGGCGCTTAAGGATATAAACCTCGAAATCAGCAGGGGGGAAATCATAGGAATTATCGGTAAAAATGGAGCGGGTAAATCAACCCTCCTAAAAATATTAACGGGTATTACTCCGCCCACAGAGGGAGAAATTAAACTTAAAGGACGTGTTGCTTCCCTTCTTGAGGTCGGCACGGGTTTTCATCCGGAACTCACCGGCAGAGAAAATATTTTCCTGAATGGCGCCATCTTGGGCATGACCAAAAAAGAAATTTTGAAAAAATTCGACGATATAGTCGAATTTTCCGGAATCGAAAAATTCCTCGACACGCCGGTTAAAAGATACTCGAGTGGCATGTACGTACGCTTGGCCTTCAGCGTTGCCGCCCACCTCGAACCGGACATACTCCTTGTCGATGAAGTGCTTGCCGTCGGCGACGCAGAGTTTCAGAAAAAGTGCCTTGGCAAAATGGACGAGGTTACAAAGCAGGCTGGCCGGACAATTCTTTTCGTCAGCCATAACATGGACGCGATAAGCCGGCTGTGCAAAAAAACAATACTTCTAGACCAAGGAAAAATCATTGCTAGCGGCGATACAAACGAAGTTGTAGAACAATATCTAAGGGGCGGATGCCAGGAAGATACCGAGCTTAAATTTCCGCTTCAGGACAAAGAAATTACCCTCCGAGAATTTTCCATTACCCAAAACGATTCCCAGAATAAATCGATGAACGGGGGGCAATCTATTGCGGTAAACCTTGATTTTGAGGTTTCAAAAAAACTTCAATCGTTCAGAACCGGAATACTCATAAAAAATAGCTCGGGTATTTTGCTTTCTCGGTCATACATCCAAGATTATGCTCCCGAACTTGAAGAAATTGAACCTGGCCGCTATAAGACAAGTTTAACTATTCCCGAAAAACTCCTGATGGCCGGGGAATATCAAATTGAAGCGAAAATATTCTGCTTAGGGATAAGCGACTATTTAAGTACTGTAAAAATTCAAAAAACTATCACCATTCACAACCCCAAAGAATTCAACGAGATAAGATCGAAAAGCGGAATCAGGGGATATTTTCTTGTGCCAAATGTGTGGGATGTAAAACGTTCAAAAATTTAGAACTATGACGAATCCGTCGGCAAAAAAACAAATAAGAATAAAATTCAACACCTCAGATCCCCTAATTCCCTATTTAAGACAGACTTCCGGATCAAAAGGAGTGTGGAATAATTGCCGGTTTTTCGTAAACGATGATTCAAAAGAATTTGACTGGTGGTTTATATTGAACAACACCAATAAAACCGTGCGGGCTTACGGACCAAGGGACAGAACAGTTCTTCTGGCGGGAGAAGGCAGCCCCGACATTAAACAGTATCCACGGTGGTTCATCAATCAATTCGGATACATCATTAGTTCCCATCCTGATATCAAACATCCCAGAGCTACAAGACGCCATGTCGGCCCTTGGATGGTTGGGCACTTTGGAAGTGGTTCCGGAGTTGACCCTAAAGATTTCAAAAAACGCTTCACGACATATGATACATACGCGAAGATGAATCCTCCCGCAAAAACAAAACTTCTCTCCGTCGTCAACGCGATGTCAAAAAACCGAACGCCGGGCCAGCAAAAAAGAAACGCTTTTATCACTGCCTTGAAAAATCATTTTGGAGACAGAATGGATGTTTTTGGGGCGGGAGTTAACAGAATCAGTGACAAGTGGGACGGCATAGCGCCTTACAAATACTACCTAATGATTGAAAACGATTACGTGCCCGGTTATGTAACCGGCATCTGGGACTCATATCTCGGATTCACTTTCCCTTTTTATTATGGGTGTCCTGATTTGGAATCATATTATGACTCGGATGCTTTTATTCGCGTAGATGTAAATAATATAAAGGAATCTATAGCTGTGATAGAAAGGGCCATAGCGGAAAATGTTTTCGAGAAACGCCAAGATGCAATCGCCAAAGCTCGAGAGCAATCTCTTAACGAACAAAACATGTTCGCTATTATGGCTAACTTCGCCGCTCTTCATGAAAAAGATTCTCCCGTAAGACCTTCATTGGTAAAAATAAAACCCGAGCCAAAACCGATACTTAATCTGATGGTAAAAAAAATCAAAAAACTCCCCGTCTTTTACATTCCCGCCAGATGGCTGTATCGAAAATATCGGGCCATAAGGCAATTCCAATAAATTATGATAAAAAACAAAAAAGTGATAGCCATAATACCGGCGCGGGGAGGCTCAAAAAGAATCCTCGGCAAAAATATCAAACTGATGGCGGGCAAACCTCTTTTGTATTGGGTGGCCAGAGCAGTCAAAGCATCGAAATATATTGATGAAATTTATGTCTCAACAGAAGACAGCCTGATAAAACAAACTTCCCTTGAACTTGGTTTGGGGTTAAAAATTATAGACAGGCCGGCGGAACTCGCTCAAGACACAACCCCCGAGGAGCTTGTCCATCTGCACGCAATGAAAAAAATCCCTTTTGATATTCTTGTAATCGCCCACGCTACCAATCCCTTAACCGCAAAAGAAGACTTCGATCGCGCGCTGGAAAAATTCCTGGATGAAAAACATGATTCAATGGTTACAGGAACATTGCATAAAAGATTCTACTGGACAATAGACGGCAAACCGCTGAATTACAATCCCCTCAAACGGCCGCGCACGCAGGACTTCAAAGGAACATTCACAGAAAACGGCGCTTTTTATATCACAAAATCCTCAATACTGAAAAAACACAGAAATTTTTTGGCTGGGAAAATCGGCGTTCACGAAATGAGCCCAGAAAAATCGATAGACATTGATGACGAAAAAGACTGGCTGGAAGCGGAGAAATTGCTTAAAAAATACAAAAAACATGAGCTCTGAAACAAAGTTCAAAAAACCTAAAGTGGTGGCCGAGATCGGGTGCAATCACATGGGTAGTTTTGATATTGCTAAAGAATTGATACTTATCGCTAAAGATTCCGGTGCCGACGCCGTTAAATTCCAAAAAAGAAACCCGCGCGAACTCCTGACAAAAGAACAATACAACGCTCCCCACCCTAATCCCACCCACTCTTACGGCAAAACCTACGGCAAGCACAGGGAATTTTTGGAATTTTCCCTTAAGCAACACGCCGAACTCAAAGATTATTGCGACAAACTGGGAATAACTTATTCTACCTCCGTCTGGGACATCACTTCGGCGAAAGAAATAATCACTCTAAATCCCGAATATATTAAAATCCCCTCGGCTTCAAACACCCATTACGATATGATAAAAATCCTGCGAGACAATTATAAAGGCGACATCCATGTGTCGTTTGGAATGACTACACGAGAAGAAGAGGAAAAACTGATAAAATTCTTTGAAGAAACCGGGGACTCTAAAAAGCGACTCGTCATATATTCCTGCACATCCGGCTATCCTGTTGATTTCTCCGACGTCAGCCTTCTAGAAATTAAAAGATTGAAGGAACAATACGGAAACAGAGTAAAAGATATTGGCTTTTCCGGACATCATGCTGGAATCGCAATAGACATAGCCGCTTATACTCTCGGCGCAAATTGGATAGAACGACACTTTACAAAAAATCGAGGTTGGAAAGGCACCGACCATTCTGCCTCGCTCGAACCGCAAGGTTTGTTTAAATTAATCAGAAATTTGAGAGCCACCCACTTATCTCTGGATTTCAAAAAACAAGAGATTCTGCCGGTTGAAGCGGTTCAGCGGGCAAAATTGAAATACCGCCACAAACTAGCGGGAAGCAGGAAAACCAAAAAAATTATAAAAATTAAAAAAAATGCCCCCAAAACAAAAAATAAAAAAAGAAAATAGCGCGCCGAATGTGATCGAATTTGAAAATCAGTTCATGCTGACAAGCGACCCGTCGCGCCTTGGTAAAATTCTGGCCCACTATAAATTGTACGAGAATATAAAAAATCTCCCGGGCGCTATTGTTGAATGCGGAGTTTTTAAGGGGAACTCATTGATTCAATTCGCCACATTCAGGCATCTTTTTGAACCGGCGCACGCCAGAAAAATAATCGGTTTTGACACCTTTGGTAAAATACCACAGACAAATTTTGAAGAAGATAAAAAATATCTTGATAAATTCATCAAAGTGAGCGGCGGGCAACCGATTAGCCAAACCGACTTATATAAAATCTTTGAGTTGAAAGGGATAAAAAATATTGAGCTTGTATCGGGCGACATACTGAAAACCGTGCCCAAATACCTTAAAGATAATCCTCATTTAAAAATCGCCCTGCTTCATATAGATACCGATATTTATGAACCGGCAAAAATAATTCTTGAAACCCTTTACGACAGAGTGGTTCGCGGCGGAATTATCGCGTTCGACGATTACGGAACTTTCCCGGGAGAAACAAAAGCGGCGGACGATTTCTTCAAAGACAAAAAAGTTAAAATCGAAAAATTCCCGTGGAGCCATATACCATCATTTATCATCAAACCATAGGAAATAGTAAAAGAATGGTGAAAAAGACAAAAACAGAAATAATATACCGAGGAGGAACCGACACCGAGCGGCTTTATTTATCAAACTTGAAATTTAAATTGTCTACTGGACAAAGCGTGGTTGTAAAAAAAACTCGGAGCAACATAAAAGGATATTCCATGGCTGACCACATCGCCAGACATAAAGGAAGATACGGCTTGATCGGCCTTTTTGCTAGACCCAACCTCAAAATTTTGGATTTCCCCTGCGGCTCCGGATACGCATCCGAATTTCTTTCGCCGTTAGGCATAAAATACCAAGGGCTCGACAATGATCTGGCAACTATTGCCTACGCCAACCGACTATACAGTAATAAAAACGCATCGTTTGCGATTGGCAATCTCGCTAAACCGGAGCTCAAAAAAAATTACTATGATATAACCGCTTGTATCGAGGGACTCGAACATATAGAAAAAAAATATCAAAGCCCCCTGATAAAAAAACTAGCCCAATCAACCAAACCCGGAGGAGTAATAATTATAAGTTCTCCAATTAATCCAACTGGTAAATCGGGCCCGAGCATTCATAATAAGGACCACAAATGGGAGCTAAGCAAGAAAGACTTTCTGAAACTGCTGCATAAACACCTTGGCAAAAACAATATTGAAATAGTCACTCAAGTATCAAAATTAAGCACCGGTATTACCACTGTATGCCTCTATGCCGTGTGTCATAAAAAAACAAAATGAAAGAGAAAATAAAAAAAACTCCTCTGATAGGACCAACTGTAAAGATGATTAGCAATTTAATTAGGACATCAAGAGAGCAACTTGTGAGTCATTTATACTACTTTAAAAACAGAGAAATCTTAAGTCAAAACAAAACCCTTAAAAATAGCCATCGGGGAAAAAGGTGTTTTATCCTTGCAACTGGCCCATCTATCAATGAACAAGACCTAAAAAAATTATCCGGCGAATTCTGCATAAGCATTAGCAACTTTTTCGTTCATAAAGATTTTAATGTTATAAGACCTAAATATCATGTATTTGCAGAATCTCACGACCCTATAACTGAAAACCAGATGGCAACTTGGTTTTACGATGCCGAGAAACATTTCACACCTGAGATACAGGTTCTAATGAGCGCCCACGATAAACCCACCTCGGACAAAATCAGATTATTTTCTAAACAGAAAATCTTCTACCATCTTATCGATTATCGCCGTCAACTCTCGCCATCATCCGAAATAAATTTTAAGCATCGTATTCCAGCAATACAAACCGCTACTCATATTGCGATTTACCTTGCACTTTATCTCGGGGCAAAAGAAATATGTCTCCTCGGCTGCGACCATGACTGGATATTGCGCCAGTGGGAAAACAAACATTTCTATTTTGAAAATCAAAATGTTCTATTCGAACATAAAAAAGTTTTAAAAAAAACCGTGGATATGGAAACTGAATTCAAAAATTATCTAAAGCTGTGGGATATCTACAAACGCATACGAGATTACGGAGAAAGGCGAGGAGTCAAAATTTGGAACTGCACACCCGGCAGTTTCTTGGACGTTTTTCCTAAAATTGATTTTGAAAAAATTATAAATAAGAAAAAATCTTAAATAAAAAAATGGAACTTAAATCTTGTCGAATATGTAGAAATGAGAATTTGAAAAAATTCTTTGACCTAGGCAAGCAACCTCTCGCCAATTCTCTTCCGTCAAAACCTTTAGCCAAAGAAAATAGATACCCGCTTGCTCTGTCTTGGTGTCCAAATTGCAATCTCGTTCAACTCAATTATACTGTTGATCCCAAGAAACTTTTTTCGAAATACGTCTGGGTTACAGGAACCTCGGCAACCACCAGAAAATACGCCGAACAATTTTGCCATAATTTGATAAAACGAACGAATAACCCCCGAAAGGGCTACGTTCTAGAAATAGCCAGTAATGACGGAACATTCCTGAAACCTTTTATGAATAAAAAATATAAAGTTCTCGGAATTGATCCCGCAAAGAACGTCGCCAAAATGGCGAACGGGCTGGGTGTACCAACCCGAGCCGAATTTTGGGGCGTCAAAACCGCCCAAAAACTCTTGATGGAGCGTGGCCCCGCCAGAATGATTTTCGCCCGCAATGTTATGTTCCACGTGGCTGACATAGAAAATTTTATCCAAGGATTAGTACTGGCTCTAGATAATGATGGGACACTCGCGGCGGAGATTCACTACGCGAAAATCGTGCAGGAGCAACTTCATTATGATTCAATTTACCACGAGCACCTGTTTTACTACTCAATAAAAAGCTTCGAGCGATTACTGAACACCTTCGGACTTTATGTGTTTGACATAGAAAAAAGCCCGATAAGCGGCGGTTCAATTGTTGTATACGCAAAAAGAAAAAAAACTAAAGAAAGTCCAGTAGTCGAAAAATATAGACATGCTGAAAAAAGAGACCGAACAAATGACATAATAACTTGGCGAAAATTTGCTAAGAGATGCTATAAACATAAACTCGCCTTCCAAAAATTTATAAAAGATGCTCGCCACATAAGTAAAAACATCGCTGGCTGGGGAGCTTCCGCCAGAAGCTCAACTATGCTCAATTTTTGCAGAATAAATTCTAAAATCTTGCCCGCCATCATTGATCTAAATCCTCTCAAGCAAGGCAAATTCACCGCCGGCACTCGTATACCCATAAAACCGGCTGATGTAGTCATGCACAATAAACCGAATTGTCTGGTTATCCTTGCCTGGAACTTCGCCCAAGAAATAATTGACATATTGAAGAATAAATATAATTTCAAAGGTAAATGCATCATTCCTCTTCCCGACAAACCAAAATTAATCAAAATTTAGCTATAAAAATGAAAAAACCAAAAATAACAAAAGAACAAATTGAAGGTGTAAAAATAATTGCGCTTAAAAAATTCCCTGACGAACGAGGTACTATAATGCACGGCGTCAGATCTGATAACATTCTTAACAATTTCGGCGAAGTTTATTTCAAAAAACTTTATCAGGAAATAATAAACGGATGGCATGTCCACGAAAAACTGATTTTAAATTACATTTGTATCTACGGAATGATGAAAATTGTTCTATACGATATGAGAAAAAATTCCCCGACCTATAAACAGTTTCAGGAAATTTATATCGGTGACGACAATTACGTCCTGGTTCATATCCCGCCAGGAATTGCCAACGCATCAAAGGCGATAGGAATAAACCCGTTTTGTATTTTTTGCAATGTCGCCTCCGAGCCGCATAATCCGAATATCAAATATCAGAGAATAGATCCACACTCAAAAATTATCCCTTATGACTGGAATAAACGAGACTTCTAACTATGATTATCTCTAAAACACCCTTACGAATCAGCTTCGTCGGCGGCGGCTCCGATCAACGAGAATACTATAAACACGGCTTTGGGGCGGTGGTCAGCACGACGATAGATAAATACGTCTATGTTAGCGTCAATTATCGCTTCGACGGATTAATCCGCGTTGCCTATACAAAATCGGAGGTGGTTGACCATGTGAACAAGGTCGAACACGACATAATCAGAGAAGCGATGAAACTGACGGGAGTAACCTCCGGATTGGAAATTTCATACGCCGGTGACATTCCCATGGGCATAGCCGGCACGGGCCTAGGCACTTCAAGCGCATTAGCGGTTGGCATTTTAAACGCCCTCTACGCCTACAAAGGCAAAAAGGTCAGTCGGGAAACTCTTGCTAGTCAGGCATGTAAAATTGAAATAGATATTCTTGGTCGCCCCATTGGCAAACAAGACCAGTACGCAAGCGCATATGGTGGCTTGAACCGTATAATTTTCTACAAAAATGAAAAGGTTAAAGTAGAACCGATTATTTCTTACAAAAAATCTACCGCTGACTTAAACAAAAAATTTTTGCTTTTTTACACCAATTCCGCCACTAAATCCAGCGCCGTTTTAACTGAGCAACGAAAAAAAACCAAAGGCAATCTTCATATTATCTCTCAAATGGTAGATTTGACTCACGGTCTAAAGAAGGTCCTGTTGGCGAAAAAACATGCCGCCTTTGGCGATTTTCTGCACAAAAACTGGCTATATAAAAAACAACTGGCCTCAAAAATATCGAACGACATGATTGATAAATACTATAGTACTGCAATAAAAGCTGGCGCGCGTGGTGGTAAAATTTTAGGTTCAGGCGGTGGCGGTTTTCTCCTACTTTATTGTGAACCAGCAAACCAAAAAAGCGTGAGAAAAGCCCTTGGAGAACTCAAAGAAATCCCCTTCGCTTTTGAGTCCGACGGCAGCAAAATAGTTTATAAAAACTAAATGACAGTATTCATAACAGGTAATATGGGTTATATAGGCTCCGTCCTGACGGAGATTTTAGTGCGAAAGGGCTACAAACCTACAGGATTTGATACTAATTATTATCGGGGGTGTGAACTTAGTTCCCTGCCAAAAATAAGGCAGATAGAAAAAGACATTCGCACTGTTTCTGAAAAAGACCTTGATGGTATTGACGCTGTAATTCACCTTGCCGCCCTTTCCAACGACCCCTTGGGAGAACTCAATGAAAAACTGACCGAGGACATTAATTTCAAAGCGACAATTAACTTAGCCAAGCTTGCAAAGAAAACAGGGGTAAAAAGATTTATCTATTCTTCCTCACAAAGCATGTATGGCGTTTCAAAAACTGACGACGAGTTAGACGAGGATAATAGTGATAAGAATCCGGTAACCACTTATGCGCGAACGAAGTGGCAAGCTGAACAGAAGTTAAAAAAACTTGCCGATAAAGATTTCGTTGTAACTTTTATGAGACCGTCAACCGTCTTTGGAGCATCTCCTCGCCTAAGAACCGACATCGTATTCAACAATCTTGTCGCCTGCGCTTACACCACTGGCAAAATCGAAATAAAGAGCGACGGAACTCCTTGGCGGCCGGTTGTCCACGTTAAAGATGT
Organism: uncultured Candidatus Saccharibacteria bacterium; assembly: GCA_964603405.1. Lineage (GTDB taxonomy): Bacteria > Patescibacteriota > Minisyncoccia > Phycocordibacterales > DSPV01 > CAZRUK01. The sequence goes on along the minus strand of CAZRUK010000003.1, from coordinate 5,211 downwards.
CGCTGAAGCGTTCGTGGCGGGACTTGAGGCGCCAGACGAGCTTGTGAATGGCGAGGCTTTTAATGTTGGAATCAAAAACGGAAATTACACTGTTCGAGATTTGGCGGAAGCCGCACAAAAAGCTGTACCGGGAAGCACGCTCACTTTCACTAACGAGCATACCGACCCCAGAACCTATCGTGTATCCTTCAAAAAAATCCTGACTGTCCTCAAGAATTATTACAAACCGATATGGGATCTAGACAAAGGTGGAAAAGAGCTTGTGGAGATGTTCAAAAAGGTGAAATTCACGAAAGAAATGTTCAGAGGACAGACAACAAATAGACTGAAAAAAATCAGCGAGCTCTTGAGGAGCGGAAAATTGAACGATAATCTTTTTTGGCAATGAGAATTAAACAAGCAGTAATGTTGGTTGGCGGACTTGGAACACGTCTTCGCCCTTTCACAAATGATAAACCAAAACCTATGATAGAAGTGATTGGTAAGCCGTTCGCCGAGCATTTGATTGAACTTCTTAAACAAAACGGTATAAAGGAAGTAATCTTCTTGTCTGGATATAAGCACGAAAAATTCAGAGAATATTTCGGCAACGGGAAACGTTTTGGAGTAAAAATAAAACATTTGCCTTCGGAAATTTCCGACCATACCGGAGACAGAGTCAGAAAAGCCTTCCCCCACTTGGCCGACCGTTTTCTTCTTATGTACGGCGACAACTACTGGCCACTTGATCTGCGCTCCATGGAAAAGCGCCACGAAGAGAAAGGGGCCGACATAACCATGGCAATATACACCAATTGGGACGGTAGGGGCGAGTACGGAGACGAACACGACGTTCTCTTGGACGAAAATAAATACATCTCCTATTTCGGCCCGAGAATAAAAAGCGGTCACGGCATGGACATAGGCAGTTTTATTGTTGAAAAAAGGGCCCTACGCGATCTGAAAAAGACACACCGCAATTTCCAAGGACAATTTGTGCCATCACTTATTTCAAAAAAAAGAGTTGCTGCTTTCGAAACAAGTCACCCCTACCAAAGTATCACAAACCCCGACTTGCTTAAACGCACTGAAAGGTTTTTGATTCCAAAAAAAGTTGTATTCCTTGATCGGGATGGAGTAATAAACAACTGGAGAAAAGACAATTATGTTAAAAACTGGTCCGAATTTACATTCATTGACGGAGCCAAAGAAAGCCTCGCTAAACTTACAAATGCTGGTTATAAGATATTTATTGTGACAAATCAGCGAGCAATTGCTCTAGGGTTAATGACTGAGTCTGAACTCAATAAAATTCATAATCAAATGACAGCAGAATTGCGTAAACATGGCGCAAAAATATCGGGTATATATTATTGCCCTCACAACACAACAGATAACTGCCACTGCCGAAAACCAAAGGCGGGACTTTTATATAAGGCGGCTTGGGATCATGATATCGATCTGACAAAAGCCATAATGGTTGGAGATAAGGAAAAAGACGTGGAAGCTGGAAAAGCAGCGGGCTGCAGAACGATTCTTGTGCCCTCTGAAGCGGGTATTACTCACGCGTTAGACGAGTTACTAAATGAATAAAATGAGAGTTTTTATTACTGGTGGAACAGGGTTTATTGGGAAATTTGTCGTAGAGGAACTGGCGCGTCGTGGCCATTCTTTACTGATCTTAACTAGGACAAACAAACCAAAAAATATTAATGGCCGGATAAAAACTCTGAAAGGAAACTTGGGTAATATATTAAAGTGGATCCACAAAGTGAAAAAATTCAGGCCTAATGTGGTTATACATCTTGCTTGGGATGGAATCCCAGACTTTGGCCCTGAACGATGCATTCAGAATCTCACCGATAGTCTTCGATTCTACAGTATCATCGGCTCCCTTGGGATTCGACGTGTCATAACGAGTGGAACCTGTCTAGAGTACGGGGATAAAGTTACCGGCAGAGCAACTGAAAGCGCGCATCCCCAACAACTTTCTCTATTTCCTGCAACGAAACACGCTATTCGATCGATTGGAACTCTAATTGCCAAGATGGCTGGGTATGAATTTATATGGACGCGACCCTTTTATGTTTACGGCCCAGGTCAACGTAGTGCGTCACTTATCCCTTCTCTCATATCCGCCATGCGTAAGCAAAAAAGACCAAAACTCAAGAACCCGTCTGCACAGCATGATTTTGTTTTTGTGACTGACGTAGCCAAGGCGCTCGCTCACCTCGTCGCTGTTAAACACTTGTCTTATGATTGCTACAATATCGGATCAGGGAAATTAACAACAATTGAACATATCAGTAACATCATTTTTAATTCTCCAAAACAATGCTCCCCAATTGGTGGGGGTATGTACGCCGATATCAGTAGAATGGAAGAGATTGGTTGGAAACCATTGACTAATATAAAGGATGGTATAAAACAAACTATTACCGCGGATGAGAATTTGAGAAATGCTTAAACAATGAAAAAGAAAAAATCTACGATAATTTTGGGTGCCGGTGTGACAGGATTAGCCGCAGGATACGCGTCGGGCTTACCAATCTACGAGGCTAAAAATGTAGCGGGCGGTATCTGTACCTCATACTACATGAAAACTGGAAACCGCAAACGCCTCTATGAGCAACCTAGTGACGGCGAGGTTTATCATTTTGAGATAGGCGGTGGACATTGGATTTTTGGAGGTGAAAAAGCCGTACTCGATCTTATTAACAAACTTTCACCCCATAAACACTACGCGCGCAAAGCGAGTATTTACTTACCCTCCAAAAATCGTTTTGTCCCCTACCCTATACAAAATAACTTGGGCTATCTAGAACCGGCCATAGCTAAATCGGCGGCGGCAGAGATATTAAACCCGAAAAACATGGTGGTAGTAACCATGAATGACTGGTTGACGCAGAATTTCGGCAGGATACTTGGGAAATTGTTTTTCCATCCTTTTCATAAAATGTATACTGCCGGCCTTTGGAAAAGCATCAAACCACAGGATGGGTACAAATCCCCCATAAACCGTGACGAAGTAAAAAAGGGGCTTGAAGGAAAAGCTACCTCCGTTGGTTATAATACAAAGTTCGTATACCCAATTAACGGACTAGATAAACTTGTGAAGGAATTCGCAAAAAAGTGCACAATACACTATGGTAAAAAAGTGACAAAGATAGACACCAGGAGGCGAGAACTCAAATTTACTGATGGAACGAAGTGTCCCTATAATACGCTCATCTCGACCCTTCCTCTTAATCGAATAGCTAAGTTGGCAGATATATCTTCAAACGGAAAACCCTTTCCTTCCCCATCCGTTCTTGTCATAAATATCGGCGCAATCAAAGGGAAAAGGTGCCCCACCGACCATTGGGTTTATATACCGAAAAGCCGAGCCGATTTTCATCGCGTGGGATTCTACAGCAATGTCGACACCTCATTTCTTCCACGCTCAAGAAGAACCCAAAGCAACTGCGTTGCGATATATGTCGAAAAAGCTTACCCAGAAGGAACCTTGTTGAAAAAATCGGAAACGGAACAAGTTTGCCGTGATGTCATAAATGAGCTTAAGAAGTGGGACTGGATAGAAAAAGTCGAGGTTTATGATCCAACATGGATAGAAGTAGCTTATACATGGTCGTGGCCAAATTCAGAATGGAAAGAGAAAACTCTAAAGGCACTTGAAGAAAAGGGTATCCACCAGATAGGAAGGTACGGCCAATGGGTTTTTCAGGGTATCGCAGATTCAATTGGGGAAGGGTTGGAGGTTGGGACAAAATTTAAAAACGAAAAATAAGGCTCAAATTATGAAAATCGCTTACTTCATGACAGAACTCGGCCTCTCTGGCGGCCCAATGACTATATTCAACTTTATGAACGGTCTCGTCAACAAAGGCCATGATGTTTATATGGTAACCATGTACGACGCGTTCCGCTGGGATTTCGACACACACAAACGTTACATAAATAAGTCTTACCCCTTAAAAAAGAGAAAGGTATTTTACGGCATGGCGCGGCATTATCTCAATAAACTCATCTCTCTTACCGGAACAAATTTTCGAATTACTTCCGACAAATTACGGTCAATTACTACATCATTTGCAAGAAGCTACAAAAATCTGGGCATCGATTGTGACATACTCATCGCATCAGCGCCATTTACGGGACCTGCTGTGTACAACCTTGGGGCTGGTAAAAAAATCGTAATGCACAACCAACATTTTGAATTATTAACTACCTCCATTAAAGAAGAGCAAGAGAGTATCGAACTTATCACGCGCTATCCATTCAACCATATTGTTAATTGCACCTGGCTAGATAAAATGTTTCGACATTATTATGGAATCAAAGGACATCTCATTACTCCCGGGATGAATCACAACATATTTAATACACCTTATAAAAATTGCCGATACAATAATGTAACGCGGGTAAAGTTACTCACTTACTGCGATCCGCGCAGAAAATTCAAAGGCACAACGCAGCAGTTAAAAATCTTGTTTGCTCTATACAAAGAGAATAAAAACATTGAAATATCCATCTACGGGCTCGACCCAAAAACAAACTTGTTTCCCTACAAATTCCTGGGGTGGGTAACACAGGAACAACTAGCTAAATACTATGGCGAATCACACCTACTTGTTTCATTTTCTTGGTACGAATCGTTCCCCTTGCCGCCAATAGAAGCAATGGCATGCGGAACCTGCGTCGTATCTGGAAAATACGGAACTGAGAACTATTTAATTGATGGCAAAACCGGCATCATTATAGACCCATTCGATATTGAAGGAAGTACAGAAAAAATATTAACTCTTATACGAAATCCTCAAAGAATGGAGACATTGGCAAGGAACGGAGTTGCTATGGCAAAAAAATTTACTTGGGAAACTCAGGTCGACAAGCTGAATGATTTCTTGCTCAATCTACCCGAACCTCGGTCAATTCCCATCCGAGAAATACAAAACGGCAACCTTAAAGCGTTGGATAAAATTTACAATTAAGCGAACATGGGAAAAATTCTTCTTGATAACGTCACGCTCGGTTCAGTCTCAACACAGCACGTCAAAGAAACACTGCAAGCGCTCCGCTACTCGATGGAGAGAATCGATTTCAAATCGGTTCTATTCATTTCTCACGAATGTCCTATTGTTCTACCGGAGGGCGTCACGTTTAAATCCTGCCCCAAATTTGCTACCCTCGATGAACATGGAAAGTTTATGCACGATAATTTAATTTATTACA
>CAZRUK010000002.1:6673-33665 GCA_964603405.1 uncultured Candidatus Saccharibacteria bacterium | reverse complement strand
TTATAAATGTGTAGAGATTGGACGTACTGGTAGCTATATTACCCGAGGAGTCGGCTGAGACAAGCAGAAAATAGTAAGCAGTCGATTGAGATAGTCCGGCTATCTGAAGATTGCGATTCGTAGTAAGTGAAGCGTCAAAAATGTTCAACGGTGACGAATTCATAACATCTGACGATGTGGCATACCAGATTCGCGAATTTGCCGGCTCGTTTGTATACCAAGATATAAGCGCGGAATTAACTGTGGGAGAAGCGGACGCTGAATAAATCACCGGGGGCGCTGTATCAGTGATTACGAGGCTCGTCGTGAATGCCCCCGCTGAACTTGTGGCCATATTTCCATAAGCATCTTTAGAAACCACTAGATAATAATAAACCATACCAGATTCAAGCGGAGAGAGAACCAAACTGTGATTCGTCGTCAAAATATTATTCACTGATGAATGGCGACTGGCCGCGCTCATAACCGGCGTTGAAGTGGCATACCATACAGTAGAATCAGCGTTTTCATCAGTTAACCATGATACCGTGGCTGAAGAAGTTGAGGGAACCGCCGATATGGCGTAAATAGCAGGCGGAGTTGTATCAACAACTGAAGTTGTTACAAAAACGCCCGTTGAACTGGTAGCAATATTACCCGCGGGATCTTTGGAAGTTGCCAGATAATAATAGGTAGTATTGGTGATAAGTGAAGGCAGGATCAAACTGTGACTCGTTGTTACAACATCATTTTTAACAAACTGGCGATCAGTAGCATTCATTACAAACGGCGAAGAGGATGCGTACCAAACCGTTGAATTTGAATTTTCATTTGTCAACCAAGAAACAACGGCAGAGTTAGACGAGGGAAAAGCTGAAACGCTGTAAATAGAAGGTGGGGTGGTATCAGAAGTTGTGGGAACGGTCCCCACGCATGCGCCGACAGTATCACCATGCCAATAGTGGGCTTTTAGCGATGACACGGCAACGGTTATGGTTTCCCTGCCTTTGTGGCAAATAGTCACTTTGTTATTCGGCGGGAAAATAATCGAACTTGAAGCTATTTGTTGAAAAGCCTGGTCCAGAGGCGCTCCATCAAGGCCCAACTTTGCAATTTGTTTTTGGGCCTTAGCAAATACTTCAACCAACTTCTTAAGAGTTTTTGGGCCAACATTTCCAACCTGTTCTATCCCATACTTTTCCTGGAAACGTTTTATTGCCCGCTCCGTTGCCGGACCATAGTAACCGCTCACAATTCCTTCCGGATACAATGCCATGTCTCTGGAAAGTAGCGCTTGCAAGTAACGAACATCGTCGCCGGACAAACCCCGATACATTGATCGTTTAAGATAGTTGGAAACATCGTCATCTTCGTCGTTGTCATCATTGTTATCATTATCATCCGAGTTTTGCTGACTGGATGGCACACCAGATTGAGCTGTATTTGTACTATTCCCTTGGACAAGCATAATGGATATTTGCGCCTGAAGACCTTTAACTTGAGTCAGAAGGCCTGCAATTTGGGCCTGCAATTTAGCAATCGCTTCCGAATTTGATCCGCTTGATTTTGAATTCTCGGCAAAACTTGTACTGGGAACAACAAACATTATCGCAACAACAAATGCCACAAATGAGAAAATTAATATTTTTTTCATAAATTTCAATTACTTTTAACAATTAGTTAATAATATTTTTAACGTTACAGGCACAAGGACAAAAGCCCGTGCCTGCATAAAAGACGGCTAATTTCAAAATACATTACAAATCGCGAATAATGCTTCTATTTTGCGTAATAGTATTTTGCGTGATGGCAAATGTTAAATCGCAGTTCGAAATATTCCAAACACCGTATTTTTTTAAAAATTGACAGTGCGGATTTTAAAATAATTTCAAAATTCAAACTCCAAAAAAATAACAGCTACATTCACTTTTAAGCCGGAGAATTGGCTTTTGTGTTAATAAAAAAGAATGCATACGAAATGCACCATAAACGAAACTCGAGTAATAAGCATGCAGAAGTACTGCGGGAGTTGGAAATTGTCGCTTCGCTCCTCTTTGAGAACTCCTCCGTTCTCAACGCTCACAGATTTACTGCTCTCCGCCACGGAGAACATCCTTGTTCCCCGACCCCTTCCCCAATTCCAAGTCCCGCATAAATTATGCTACGGCTAATTTCTGCGGGACTTGGACTCGAACCAAGATACCACCCTCCAGAGGGGCGTGTCCTACCATTAGACGATCCCGCAATATAATTTCAACTCTATTCTCTAGCGCACACAATACTATGCATCCTACCATTAACCTGCCCGGTCAAGGACGATCCCTCAGCAGTAGCTAGTAAGCTCTCGAACTACGGGCGAGGTCTACAATAGCGTAAAAATACAAGAAAAAAGACCTTTGTTCAAGTTTAAACGACCAAAATTAAAGAACACACCCCCTCTATGGCTATTTTGGCCCATGTGGCATACAATAATACAATTACAATAGTTATTAAGTAATTTAAAACATGGCTAAATCAAATTCCGCATTCATGAAACCCTTGAATGTGAGCCCTGAACTCGCCGCAGTCGTTGGAAACGGCCCAATGCCGAGGTCAGAAGTAGTTAAGAAGCTTTGGACTTACATAAAGGAGAAAAACCTTCAGGACCCCAAAAACAAGCGCAATATCAACGCGGACGAGAATCTGAAGAAAGTTTTTGACGGCAAAGCAGTGGTCAACATGTTTGAGATGACCAAACTCGTTTCCAAACACCTTTCCTAATCTGTTTTCAGAAAATATCTCTTCAAACCCGCCCTGTTTTTAAACAGGGCGGGTTTGTTTTGCGCGGTCTGATATAATCAAAATATGAAAGAAAATACGATTATAGGATTATCGGTCGTTTTGTTCGCCGCCTTAAGCGCCTGCTCCGTTGTTTTTATAAAACAAGCCGAAGTAATAATAGACGTGTCGAGTTTCAACAGCAGAAGCGCGAACCAATTACTTTTGGCGCAAACTATCAATCCCTTTATTACGTATTTTGTCGCGAACCCTTCAAGTTTGCAGAGCGGCTACACCGCCGTATTTTCTTGGCAAGCGGCCGGAGCAAACGGGGCTAATTTTTATTTTGATTGCCCGACCGGCATAACGGTTAAAGACACGAACGGCTCGGCCATATCCTGTGGCTCGGCGGTAAGCACGGGCAATTATACTTCCGGCTCTTCCGCGTACACGTTCTACAATGTCAGCGGAATAACAAGAACAATAAACGTCCGCCTGGTGCCCAAAGACGCGAACGGAGCGGAAAATACGGAAGGATCGTCCAATCTAGCTTTAAATATATCCGCAACCGTCCAACCCATCACCGATTTCTCAACTTCCGTCCTCAATCCCCAATCCGGCGAGGAAATAACTTTGTCCTGGACTGGGGTTTACATAAGCGGCATAAATCTCCAATTCGATTGCTCGAGCAACCTGAAATTTTTCACCGGCGATTCGGCCAAAAGTCTGATTATGTGCGGCGTGCCGGCGTTTTCGGAAGACCTGCCCACGTCCGGCACATACACCATGACAATAGAAAACGACTCCTATTCCGCGGTACCCGTCCGCGTGATTGCCTTACCCTCGCAAGGAGGAGGTCTTTATGATTCCACGAAAAGCCTTTCTTTGAAATTAACCGTTCAAGGCAAACTGACTCCGACAACGCCGAAAGTTTCATCTTTCACCAGTTCAAAAACAATCACCTATTCCGGAGAAAATCTTTCTTTGAAATGGGACATAGACAACGCCGAAGGAGCAAATCTGCAATTCCAATGCAATCGAGCTCTTTCCGTATCCGCTGTTAACGGCACCACGACTACCGCCCTGCCGTGCGGGACGCTTGCTTTCGGAGAAGCTTTGTCCAAATCGGGAAGCACGACCATATCGATAAAAAGCAGCAGCGCCGTATCCGAATATTTAACCGTTTCTCTTCTGCCCATGCGAAGCGATAACACATACACAACTCTCGGCGCTTCCAGTTTGGCCATAAGAGTGGCGTCCGGCTCCGCGCCGCCCGTAAATACCCAAGTCAAAACCCAAAGCGCGGTTACCCAGCAAACGGCATCGGCAACCGCCGTAACTGCCAAAAACTCCTTTACTCTATCAATGGAAATCGGCTCCGAGAATTCACAGGTTCGCGCTTTGCAGGAATTTTTGGCCAAAAATAAAACAATATATCCCGAGGGTATAACCTCAGGATATTTTGGCGCTTTGACCGAACTTGCTGTTAAACGCTTTCAGGTAAAATACGACGTGGCCGACCCGGGAGACCCCGGCTACGGCTACGTGGGCCCGAAAACGAGAGCTTTGCTAAATTCTTTGACTGAACCTTAAATTCTCCTAGTCAATTTGGATTATGTAAAAACCGTGCTTTTCCAGAGATTCTTTCTGGCCGAATTCTTTTTCCAAATCATCCAAAGTCCACTTTTTTATATATCCCGCTTTTTTAACAATGCTTCTGCCAGTATATTTTTTGACGACAGGATCCCATTCTTCCAGGATTATCATATCTCCACTTTTTATTTCAAAATCGGCCACTCTAAATTCAAAACGCTTTTTGCCTTTGGCAACAAGATTAAAATACTCCGGATAAATTTTTTTCTTAACAATTGCCATAATAAAGATGTTTACTTTTTTCCACTTGCCGCGGCTCTTATAAATTCCGTAAACAGCGGATGCGGGGAAAGCGGTCTCGCTTTAAACTCGGGATGAAACTGGGTACCAAGGAAAAACGGATGGGTTTTTTTCGGCAATTCCGCAATTTCCATCAAAATTCCGTCCGGGGATTTGCCGGAAAAAATCATACCCTTTTCTTCTATGCGTTTTATATATTCGGGATTTACTTCATAGCGATGCCTGTGTCGTTCGGAAATTTCCACTAAACCATAAGCTTTTCTGGCAATACTTCCCGCTTCCAAAACCGCCGGGCAAGCGCCAAGACGCATAGTTCCTCCATAATCATCTTTAGCCAACTTGGCCTTCTGATCCGGCATTATATCTATAACTGGATAGGGCGTATTCGGATTTATTTCTGTAGTATTGGCCTCTTTCAAACCCAAAACATTTCGGGCAAATTCAACCACCGCGAGCTGCATTCCGTAACAAAGCCCGAAATAAGGAATCTTTTTCTCTCGAGCGTATTCTATAACCTTGAGTTTGCCCTCTATGCCTGTCTCTCCAAAACCGCCGGGAACAATTATGCCGTCGTATTGAGAAAGCTCTTTCACTTCTTTCTTACTCTCTCCACCAGAAGCGGATCCGCTCTCAAAATCTTTGGCATTCAACCAATGCAACACCGGTTTAACCCCGACTTCATAAGCCGAATATTTTATAGCTTCAATAACAGAAATGTAGGCATCGGAAAGAACGAAGTCGCCAGTGTCAAAATATTTCCCGACAATCGCGATATTAACTTCACCCGCAAGGTTTTTAGTGCGACCGACAAAATTCCGCCACTTCGCCAAACCGTCTTTCTTGACCCGCGACTTGAGCGACAAAACTTCCATAATCCTGTCGCCGATTTTATCGCGTTCAAAATTAAGCGGCACCTCATAAATACTTTCAATGTCGGGAGCGGAAATAACATTCTCCACGGGAAGAGCGCTCGCGATGGCAATTTTTTCTTTTCTCCTGTGATCCAAAGGCAGTGTGGCGCGGGCAATAATTATATCGGCCTGAACGCCGTAAGAATTAAGGAGACGGGCGGCATTTTGAGTCGGACGGGTTTTCATTTCACCCAAGGTGCCGGGAATGGGCAAATATGTAACCAAAATAAAAGCCACGTCGTTTGGATTTCGAAGTTTCAAAACCCGCGCCGCTTCAATAAACATAATGTTTTGGTAATCACCTATTGTGCCGCCGATTTCTATCAACGTGACATTGGAACCGTTCTGTTCGGCGGCTTTCTTAATCCTTCTCGTAATTTCATCGGTAATGTGTGGAATGGCCTCAACGCACTTGCCCTTATAACCCAAATTTCTTTCTCTATCTATAACCGATTTATAAACCATGCCGCTTGTAATATAATCTTCCGATTTCAAATCCACTCCGAGGAAACGCTCGTAATTTCCCATGTCCTGATCTGTTTCAAGGCCGGAATCCAAAACGAAAACCTCACCATGCTCGGTGGGGTTCATTGTCCCCGCATCGACATTCAAATACGGGTCTACTTTTATCGGATTTACCGAGAAACCTTTTGCCTGAAGTATTCTGGCGATTGAAGAAGCGGCAATTCCCTTGCCGACTCCGGACATCACTCCGCCTATGACAAAAATATATTTATGATTTTTCTTCAAACTATAAATTCTTTACCTAAACATTTTTAAAATTCTAACAAATTGCTGATTTATCTGCCCGATTGACACTGGATATTTTGTGTATAGTATTGGTCCAGAATCGATACAACCCTCAAGAAAGAAAGCTTATGCTATTCAAACGTGTCACAGAACCGCTAAGTGATCCGAGTAACACCCTGGAGATGCTGCTTGAAGAACTTGAATATCAAGCCACCGAGACGGCAAGGTGGGAAAATTACGGACCCAACCCAGAAGATGCCACTGCAGCGCTTGACAGAAAGGTCACAGCTGTAATTGAAAGTTTTAAAGCACGGAAATTGATCAGAGCCGAGATACTCCACCGATTCAAGGAGTCTCGCGAAGAATTACTGGAGCATCTCCCCGGAGACGTTAACACCTTGTAGATTACCGCCACCATCTCAAAAAGCGAGGCGCTAGCCTCGCTTTTTTCTTTTCTTGCTTTCAATCTAGTAACTCTTAACTTACAGCTTTAAGCTATCTAAGATACCTCCTTACTGCCAAATAGCTTGAGATTACTCCCAAAACTATGCCGGAAAGCAAAACTATCAAGCTTAATTCGCCAAAATTCTCCAAATAATAACGGAATAAATCAAAATCCCCTATGGAATCCCGAGTCAGAAATATAGGCAAAGGATAAAAGAGAGGCCCGAACCAATAAGTAACGGGATAAAAGACAACTATAGATAATACGGCAGAGACCGCCCCATACAACATACCGACAACCACAAACGGACCTCTGATATAGGCATTGCTCGCCCCCACTAAACGCATTACGGAAATTTCCTCTTTTGATATATAAATCGCCAAACGAATGGTATTGAAAGTCACTACAATGGAAGCGAGAATCAACACCAAGGTTCTAAGTAAATTGGACTGTTTGGAAGAAACTATTATTTCGTTCAATCTGTCTATGGCCGCTTTATTCTGATAATAATTCACTTTATCAATTATCGGCGTGCCATCTTCGGCTATAGCCGGGTTTTGCTTTAAAAATTCAGCAATGTTTTCATACTGCGACGGCTCCTTGGTTTTAATATTTATAACCGCGCCCAAAGGATTGTCGCCAAGCTCATCGAGCGCCTGCAAAATCAACTGATCACCCTCATGTTTGGCCTTAAAATTCTCCAACGCCTGCTCGCGAGTAACGTACTCAACAATGGCAACTTCAGGAAAAGATTCCAAAGTTTTCTTCAGGGTTAATATGTCATCCTCTAGAGCCGCCGTAACAAAGTAGACATTTACATCAACTTTTTGCTTCAATTCTTCAAGTGAGATCTTTAAAAGAATATTGTTAAACAAAAGAGAACCGACAACGAAAAGGGTGATAACCATAACAAGAATGGAGGAAAGCGAAACAAAACCGTTTCGCCAGAAACCGACCATGCCTGATTTCAATATTCTTTTTGTGTTGACCCAGAACAATTTAGCTTTGAGCTTATAGCTGCTAGCTTTTAGCTTAAAATAAAATTAGAGGATGTATTTCCCTTTCTTATCGTCCCTGATAACTTTTCCTCTATCCAAAGTAATAACCCTCTTACCAAGAAAGTCTATCACGCCCTTGTTGTGAGTAGTAAGAATAACCGTCGTGCCCAAGTCATTTATTTTTTTGAAAATCTGGACTATCTCAAAAGTGTTGACTGGATCAAGATTGCCCGTCGGCTCATCAGCGATCAAAACATCCGGCTGATTGACAATGGCTCTGGCGATAGCTACCCTCTGTCGCTCTCCGCTTGAAAGCTCGTGCGGGAAATGCCACATCTTATCTCCCAAATCCACAAGCTCCAGAACATGCGGCACATCGGAATCTATTTCTTCATCGGTTTTGCCGGCAACTTCCATAGCAAAAGAAACATTTTCATAGGCGGTTTTGTTGGGAAGAAGTCTGAAATCCTGAAAAACTGTGCCGATTCTTTTGCGATAGTCGCTTATAAGCCCATTTCTCAAAGAGTGAATGTTTACCGATTCAAAAAAAACTACTCCGGAAGAGGGGCTTTCCTCAGCCAGAATCATTTTAAGAACGGTTGTTTTTCCGGCGCCCGAATGACCCACCACGGACACAAACTCTTTCGGCTCTATCGTAAAAGTAACTTCCGATAAAGCTACCGAATCGCCGGGATAAATTTTGCTTACTTTGTCGAAATATAACATAGAGTGGTTTGTTTCGAAACTCGGCCGCCTAAACTGCTACAACAAGATAATTTTAAGTTATTAGGCCGTAAAAATCTAGAGAGCTTTTTCCGCCTCTATAAAACCATCTATCTGTCCGTCCAAAACCTCATCGACTTTAGCGGTTTCAAAATTGGTTCTGTGGTCCTTTACCATTTTATACGGGTGCAAAACATACGAACGAATTTGATTCCCCCATTCAACGCTTGTAGTTTTTGACACATACATACCTTTTTCTTTTGCGATTCTTTCATCCTCGCGCATTTTAAAAATTTTACCCTTCAAAACGGCAACTGCTTTCTCGCGATTATCGGCCTGCGAACGTTCCGATTCGACGTGGACGGAAATTTTTGTTGGTAAATGGACAACGCGTACGGCTGTTTCTCTTTTGTTGACATTTTGGCCGCCGGGACCCGAAGAACGAGCAAATGTTATCTCTATTTCATCTTCCGGTATTTCTATCTCGCTGGTTTTTTCAAATTTTGGAATAATTTCAACCATGCTAAAACTCGTGTGGCGCTTTTTTGAGGCGTTAAAGGGAGAGATGCGAACCAAACGATGCACTCCCGATTCATTTTTAAGAACACCATAACTACCTTTGCCATCTATTTCAACCGTGATATTTCTGTAACCATCGTGATCGTTTCTGTTCTCGTGCAAAATTCGAGTTGACCAACCTCTTTCTTCAAAAAATTTCATGTACATCCGAAGCAACATTGCCGAAAAATCCTCGGCATCATCACCCCCGGCGCCGGAAAAAATCGTCATTACTGCCCCGCCTCGGTCGTATTTATTACCCCCCTGAAGCTCTAATTTCAACTCCTGAAGTTCTTTTATCATCTTTTGAGCCTTATCCTTGTCGGCCCAAAAATCCGCGTCTCGCATACCTTCTTCAATTTCTTCTATTTTCTTTTTAATCTCCGCCTTATCCATAGTACAAAGGCCATCGGGCGAGGCGGTTCTGGAGCTTTCTGCGCCCAAGAGGCGCGCTCCGCCACACAAACGCCGATGGCAACCAATTTATATCACAAAATTAATATCTAGACTAGAAAAAAGTCAGCCGCTCTTTTTTAGATCTGAATGAAACCACCAAATACCAACAAAAGCCAAGAGCGAGGTAATCAAACCCGCTCCAACAGCAAATAATTTATTACCGGAAACCAAAAGATCGCCGAATAATGTCCAAACACCGGCAAAAATCGCATGAATACCAATATGAATAGAGATGAAAAACCAAAAAGGAATTTTGGTAAAACCGGCAGCATAGGCGAAGAGTTCGGGGAAACCGGTAAAAAATATTCTGGCTTTAACAAAAGTTTTCTTTTCACTGCTCCGCTCGATTATTTTGTTCACGGTAGCAAGATGGTCGCCGGACATGAAAAATTTGAGAATGTTCCGACCAAAATAACGGCTTAAATAAAAACAAGCGGTTGAACCGATAATGTCTCCGATTAAAGTTATACCGAGTCCTTGCCAAAAACCAAAAAGCGCTCCGGCGATAGGATAGAGAGGTGTGCCGCCGAGCGGCACGACAATTAAAGTTGTGGCCTTGAGAAGAATGATTATAAGCGGCGCGTATATTCCCGCCCCAGCTACAGTTTCGCGGAGATTATCAATCCCTATGCGAACAGTGACAAAATAAGCAACGCCGATAGCGACAGCAATAAAAGCGAGGTTCTTCAGAACATCGCCCCACGTTGGTTCTTTATCCTCGAAATAATTTTCTTTATTTTCTTCCAAAAGCCAGAGGCCGGGATTGAACCGGCGACCTGCGCGTTACGAATGCGCCGCTCTACCAACTGAGCTACTCTGGCAAATCTGACAAAGCCGATGGCCAGAATTGAACTGGCGACCTACCCCTTCACTTATACCTCTTTTTCTATAATCACCTATAAGAGGGTTAGACTGTATCTTTACGCCAGAGGCGTACCCTTGTCAGTCGTTCGGGCGCGGGAGGCGCCACGGTCTTAATTATGTGACTAATCTTTAACCGTTATTCGGGATTCACTGAAAAGTTACCAATTCAGTGGGCAAATTTGTGATTTACCATGGGGTTGCTCTACCAACTGAGCTACATCGGCATTTCTAAGAACTTGGTTAGAATATTACATTTTTCTCAATTTTTCAATCTCCCAATCCTGTTTCATCCTTATCTTACGATATATCGTAAGATAAGAAATTGCCCAAAGATGCCTAAAATTGAAGAAAATTTTTGAAACGATTCCTACCAACTTTTGGGGGCACAATTCTTTCAAGTTGCGCCCAAAAACTGCTTTGTTCTCTTATTTCCTTAACCAGTTCCTTGTAATTTCCCTTTTCATATTTATATGACATGCGAGCTACCGTTGACGGACTGACTTTCAGTGTCTGCTCGATAGCATAGAGCGATTCTTTTTGACTAATTAAATAAATTATCGCCAACCGCTTCGCAATCATTAATTTCTCGGTTTTTGTAAAAAGCTCATTAAACAACGAGTGTGAATTGCCTGCTCGTGATATCTTGGTCATAAACTTAAATAATTCCTTGTGAATGGCAAGAAATTTTTTCTTCTCCAACAACTTTTTTGACACATGCGGCATATCCTTATCTTACGATATATAGTAAGGTAAGAAAACAGAAGAAAGAAATACCAAACAGATTAAATCCTTGACTGCGTCTCTTACGATATATCGTAAGATAAGAAAAACCACAAAAACCAGTATACTTCGGCAAGAGATGGATTATCACTTACTTCTTCCGAAGGTAAACCATTATGTGCCGCCTTTTGAAAGCACGACCGTGTATTTTGTGTTTGAAAGATTTTTCGATTTTCTCAATCTCAAACTTGTCGCCGAAAAATTCACGGATTTCATCCTCGGTCCAAACGTGTTCAAAATTACCGAGGGTGGGATGAATAAATGAATTCGGCTCGCCTGAAGGATTTTCTCGGAGCATTCGCTTGGCATTCAAATCTTCTTCCAGAAGAAAAGTTTTAAAGAATAAAAAACCACCCGGCTTCAGAACCCGATAAATTTCGTCGCGCCACAACTTTCTTTTTTCCTCATTCAGAACGTGAGAAGTAATCATATCAAGCGCAATATCAACTGAGTTATCCTTCTCCGAAAGTGGTTCGCCCGTTTTACCAACTTCAAAA
This sequence comes from uncultured Candidatus Saccharibacteria bacterium, assembly GCA_964603405.1. Lineage (GTDB taxonomy): Bacteria > Patescibacteriota > Minisyncoccia > Phycocordibacterales > DSPV01 > CAZRUK01. Next base: position 22,054 of record CAZRUK010000002.1, on the reverse strand, counting down.
ACAACAGGCAAACCTTTCGAAGCCTTCTTGGCTTGCGCAATGGCTTCGGCCGAAATATCGAACCCCCTGCCCCGCACACCGAATTCTTTCGAGAGATAGATAATATTTCTGCCATTGCCACAACCGATATCAAGACAGTATGTAGTTGGATTTAGATATTCTTTACCTGTCAGCCGATTAAGCCACCTTGCGAATTTTTCCAAATCTTCGGCCGGCTTATCGGATAAATCCAAAAATCTTGGATTTTTGTACTCTTTGTCCCAAAAAGATTTTTTCTTCTTTCCTTTAAACCTGAAATTCGCCATTTTTATATATCACTTTATTTGAACCATTTTTCATATAAGCAGTTACCGTCCGCGGAGCGGTGGAAATTATATCCGTATGAACCGGCGAATCATTGAAACCGAGTTTGGCCCAATCTTTCGCTTTCATTTTGCTGGGATCGCCGGCAAAACAATCATGATAGGAATTACCAAGCGCCAAATGAGTATTACCTTCGGGACCGCCGATATTTTCATCAAATAAAGTTTCGGCCATAAATTTCGTGATGTGCGAAAATCTTCTATCGGTCAAAGAATACTCGCCGATTTTATCGGCATTCTTAGAGGCAATCATATGCTTCAAAGTTTTTTCATTGGTCTTGGCCCGCGCCTTAACAACCTTGCCATTCTTAAACCAAAGCTCTACACCTTTCATCAAAACTCCGTATCGATAAAGCGGCTGATTAAAGCGAATCCAGCCTTCTGTCCCCCGCCAATCGGGCGAAGTAAAAATTTCAAAGCTCGGAATGTTCCGGCCGGAACCGCCGGCCCATCGGCGTTTATCGCCCAATTTAATCCATAAATCCGCATCGGGGCCTTCAACGTGGAGACGTTCTATCGGCAATTTGTTCATCTTGGCGCGCAATCGTTCAATACCGTTATGAACCTGCTTCCATTTTTTAACCGGATTCGGGTAGTTCAAAAAACAAGCGTCGATAATTTGTTGCCAATATTGTTTTTGGGAAAGCCCCGCTTCGCGCGCCATCGCCGGCGTCCCATAAAGTGCCAAAGTCCAAGTATATTCTCCCCTGTTCTCCTTGTCCCTGCGCCAATCCATATAAGGCTTCATGGAATTGTTTCGTTTCATTATTTTTTCCGGATGAATACCTTTGAGAGCATGCTTGTCAGTATCGCTTAAAATAAAAACTGTGTGGTCTACCTGGTCTACAACCCCGCGCAAATATTTTTCGGGAAAGAATGTCAGCTGGTCATTGTTGGCGTAAAGAAAGAACTCTCGGTGCAAAGGAAATCTGTCACCGTTATCCGGCCGGTAATCGGCAATCACATGGCCGCCGGCTTTTAAAACTGCTTTGTACAAAGCTCGATAAAACGGTTTGGCGTATTCATAAACAACCAGATGAACCACGTCATTTTCCTTGATACCTGTTCCTCCGCCTAAAGCAAAATTTATCAAAACATCGGCATAGCGGTCGATAATTTTTTGAGGCGGATGATAATCTTTGACTTTCTTCATAAGCGACAGAATAGCGAAAATCAAGTCCAATAGCAAACAAAAAAGCGGCGCCGGGGGCGTCGCTCTTGAAAGATTGGAGCGATGAATTTACCTCATTAGAAGGGATTCAACTTTTCCTATCTCGGTTTCAACCATCGCTCTGGAACCCTGACTCAGGGTGATACAATGAGAGGCCCTAATCAGGGCGAGAGTAATTTGCCTTATTAACCCTGTGTTATGAAGGTCTCGGCTTTCAAAAAAACTGTCAGCAAGCCGCACAGAATGCAAACTTATCACTCTTTCAGCGGCTTTGATGGTTTTTACTCTTGCCGTCCGAGATATACGCTTCCTATGACGCACTGCGTGATTCAAAACAAAGATTGCCTTTAGACATCTCTTATTGTCTGAATTTTTCATCAGCACCTCCTTTTTTAAAAGTTCTGGTCCCCATATTACTCAGATAATAATCCGAGTCAAACAAAAAAAGCGGCGGTTTGAAACCGCACGCTTCGTGGATGAATTGCTCATACAGACATAGAAATCTCGCGCTTTCCCCGAGTTTTGTGGAAATCCTTCAGAATGGCCAAAAGTCTTCTTTGGGAAGATTCGCTGGCTGAAACAAACTCCGCTAATTCAGTAATAGCTTTAGCAACCGCCTGTTCAATCTCCGAGTCCCAACCAAGAATGAAATCTTCTCCTTCATGGTAGACGGTGAGCAGGTCTCGACACCGATTGCATATTTCATTTTCCGCCCTCAAGACCTTATCGCTAAATTCGTTAGGTTTTATCCTGGCGCGAGCTTTGATGGCCGCGTTCAATGCCTGAAATTTTACGAACAAAGCGTCTGAATCGGTCATAAGAACTCCTGTTGTTTTGTTGTGCTTTCCATTAAGATTCTACAGATAAATTCTGTTGTGGCAAGAAAAAGGGGGCGGAAAAATCCGGCCCCTTCAAATCAACGATTTTAGTGAACATCAGCCACCGAATTGCCACAGTTGTGGCACACATGAGCAAAACCCATCCGGACCATTGTGCATCCGCAGATTTGGCAGATAAGACTCGGCCTGTCAGGAGAAGCTTCTCGATCAAACTTCTTGACCGACTCTCTTTGGCCGTTTCCACACTTTGGCCTTGTAATATTTATTGTTGTTTTTTTACCCATGATTCACCTCCGGTTTACAGTCCGGGGCAAATACTACCACACTCAAAAAATTCAACAATCTGCGCGGCCTAGTGGAGGATGTCAGAACTGCACTCAAAGAAAAAACCGCCCTAAGCCAAAGCCTTGAGCGGTAATTTAAAACGGACAACCCTACCACGAGCTTTTGTCCAAACGATAGTCCTCTTGCCAGAGGAGTGAATGGGCTCATCGAGAGCTTCGGTACTTTCCCTACTCAGAAACCCGAGTCGGATCGGTTTTTGACCTTAGCTACAAGTCTGGGTTAATCCCTCTCAGCTCACTTCAGGAGCTTTTCAGGTTGTCCGAGATAGATACTAAACCTTCAATAAAATTTATGCAACCCTCCATGTTTTTTATACGGCTCTAATCTTTATTCAAAATCGATGCGCGGCTGACGGGTGCTGACCCCGCGACCTCTCGCGTGACAGGCGAGTACTCTACCGTTGAGCTACAGCCGCAATAAAAAGAAATCTAACAAATTTTTTGCCTTTAAGCAAAATTTGCCGGTGAGTGGAGTTGAACCACTGTTTAGGGCTTATGAGTCCCTCGTTCTAGCCGTTGAACTACACCGGCATAGGTTTCAATATAATAACAAAGCGCCTATTTGGCAAATTTGGTTTTGAGAAAAGACAACTCCAATTTTTCACTCTGCACCACCCATTTGTATAATGCCGGACTTACCACAGCGGAGAAAGCAATGTTCCCCGCAAGATGCCAAACGGTAAAAGGAATTTGGCCGATTAGCGCCTCCATAAACGACTGCCCCCAAAACAAGGGGCCGATGGATAAACCGGTTATCGCGTCATAAACAAGCGTGCCGAAAATTGAAAAAACCACAAAATCTTTTGCGGTTCCCTTTTTATTTCGCAAATAATAATACGCCCAAAGTCCGAGCGCGCCGTAAGCGCTGGCAGTAATCCAGGTCCACATGCCAATTCCACTTGTTACCAAATCAAAAAGAAAAATGGAAAGAAAGGCGAAAAGGAAACCGACAATCGCGCCGTATCTTTTGGAAAAAGGCATCAGCGTGGCCATAACCGGCTCAACATTCGGTGGCCGGAATGGAATCAGGCGGAAAAGAAAAACAACCACCCAACCGATTATGTATTTTAAAGTTCCGCTAAACATGGGGCTTTTGATTATACCAGTTGTTTCAGACAACGCAAAAACCACCCACAGGGTGGTTTTTGCGTTATAGATTATTATTGCGGGGCCCGGATGTGCGCCGGGATCTCAAGGTTATGAGCCTTGCGAATTACTGTTACTCTACCCCGCGTCTTTTTGCCCAAGTTCTAATCCTGTGGCAATTGGCACATACTATATCACACTTTTTCATTTCTTTCATCAGACTCTCCCAAGATAAAACATGCTTCAAAAAATGGCCAACACCATAACCACATTTGAGTTTATAACATGTTTTTGCAAATCCGGACCCCGCAAATCAAATTGACTCCGCCATGGAAACGGGTATCCTTTCAGCCAGAAAGGACATCTATGAAAATCTGCGTTTATAGGCAACCCGATGGAAGTTATCTTGCTATTCCGCTTGGACCTGAAGATGACCAAACACCCTCACGGATCTGTTGGGGCCACGAGCCATTAGTTGAATTCGCAGTAGACAGCACGAACGAACGAATCGAATACGCCCTTGCTTTACTTATAGGAAACAACAGTTGGTTGGAGAAGGGCAGTATTGGAAACGTTGTTGTTGGCATTCTCACTAAAACCTTTGAGAACGGCGTCAAATTCGGCATGGAGCGGCAAAAACAACTAGCCACAGAAAAATCGGGATAAGAACCGAAACGTGCACACAAAGACCGAACGCTATCCGCCTGCCAGCAGAAGTAAGTAGGTCTTTTTTCTTGCCCGCCAAAATTTTGGCGACTTTCCCCTCTCTTACGATATATCGTAAGAAATAAGACTTGTGTGAGCTTCATACGATATATCGTATGAAACTAAATTATTTAAAAATTGGAGCTGACAGCTAAAAGCTATATATAACGAAATTCCTTAAACACCCTCGCGTACATTGAGATTACGCGCTGGGCCTCGCGCTGAGAGAGAACGTAATCCGAACCTTCGTGGGCAATCATGTTGCGGACTTTATGCGCCTCCCACGCGTCATCGATAGTGTCGAAATCACTTTTTTCAACCGACTTTAATTTCTCGCCGACATTTTCGCCGACATAACCCATCCTGTCCAAAATTTCAGAAAGCATAATATCCGCTTCAAGAACGGCCAGTCGCCAATCTGTCGGATTCTCGGACTGAATATGAACCAAAACCTTTTCCCAGCGTTGGTTAACATGTTCTTTGTGTATATCGTGAACCTCGCGGGGCCTTTCGTCCATTTTCATCTGTCTGTTTCTCTCGGCTACAATTTGGCTAGTTCTAACAAGAGAATAAACAATTCCCGTCAGGAAAAGAGTGGCTAAAATGGCGACAATAATTTTATAAAGAAAATAAATACCAGAAACCAGTTTAGAAAAGAGAGTCTCTTTGGCAGGCAAAAAAAGGTCGCTTTCTTTCACCCAACCATCGGGACCGGATTCAAAGTCAACATACCAATAACGTTCGCCACCGTAAGCAAGCGGACCCTTTGTAATAACACCTTTCGCGCCCCTCGGTTGCGAACCAATTCGCTGACCTCCCGGGCTTCCAAAAACATCAGTAACTTCGGAAATGGCATACGCTGTTTCCCCCACTGGAGTAGAACCCGGATCAAATTTGCCGCCTTTGGCATTTCTAAGAGAGTCTTCTTTCACCCACCCGTCGGGACCCGATTCAAAGTCAACGTACCAATAACGTTCGCCGTCTTTATATTCAGGCCCCTTGGTAACAATACCCTTTGCCGTCTTCGGCTGAACACCGATAATTTCGCCACCCGGTGTGAGAAAAACAGGAATTCCGCCTTTCGCTTCAGTTTTTGAACCAACTAAAGAAGAGCCGGGGTCGAACGGCCCGCCATTTTTATCTCTTAAAGAACTTTCCGCCACCCAGCCGTCGGGGCCCGATTCAAAGTCAACATACCAATAACGCTCGCCATCAACATATTCAGGGCCTTTAGCAACAACACCTTTGGCGCCAGCCGGCTGTGTTCCAATCTGTTTGCCTCCGGGAGAAGCTAGGACTTTTGAACCGTTCGGAGAAACTGTTTCTGAACCAACCGGAGAATCTCCCGAATCAAACGCGCCGCCAGTGCCACTAAGCAAAGCGTCCTCGGCTACCCAGCCGTCGGGGCCCGACTCAAAATCGACGTACCAATATTTCTTACCATCAACATATTCAGGCCCTTTGGTAACAGTACCCTTCGCTCCTTCCGGTTGATTACCAATAGAAGATCCCCCGGGAATCCCCAGCACACTAGTTGATTTCCCCGTTTGGGCAGTTGAACCAATCGGGGTATCAATACCACTCAAAAGCCCAGCAGATTCACCGCCAAGTGAGCTCTCCGCTACCCAGCCGTCGGGACCGGATTCATAATCAACATACCAATAACGCTCGCCGTTGGCGTAAATGGGACCTTTAGTGATAGTGCCAGAAGTTCCGTCTGGTTGAGTTCCAATCTGCTCGCCTCCGGGCTCACTGAACACCGGAGTTCCTTCTTCCTCCCCTCCCAAAGACACCTGAGAACCGATGGGTGTATCGCCGGGGTCAAAATCGGCGCCGGTTACATCTTCCAAAGCACTCTCCGCTACCCAGCCGTCGGGACCAGATTCAAAATCAACGTACCAATAACGTTCGCCGTTAAAATATTCAGGCCCGCCAACTACTGTGCCTTTGGCACCTTTTGGCTGAACGCCAGCCACTTCTCCCCCCGGAGTCACATAGACAGAGGAAGCTTCTTTAAGCAAAATCTCTCCTCCAACGGGAGTATCAACATCTTCAAAAACACCCGCCTCGCTCGATTGTCCTAAAAGGGCTTTGAAAGGACGACTTGAAAAAAAGGCTGAGAAAGTCGAGAACAGAAGCATAATAATCAGGATTATGAAAATAATCTCTACGGTTTTGTCGTGAGCTCTGGTATTAAAGGAATCTTGACTTTTGCCCCTTTCCCTACCTGATTTATTATCTTCAGGCATGATTATTTAATTTTCTCAAATTTTTTGCCAATCTCAAAGAGAATATCTTCGCGGCCATGCGGTGCCATAAACTGAATGCCAAGCGGCAACTTTCCGTCAAAACCGGATGGGATAGAAATGGCCGGCACGCCAGCGATGTTGGCCGGAACCGTAAAAATGTCGGCAAAATACATTTGTAACGGATCATTCATTTTTTCTCCCAATTTAAAAGCGGGAGATGAGGTTGTGGGTGTGATAATAACATCTACCCCACTGTCAAAAACATTGTCAAAATCTTTCCGAATCATAGAACGAACTACGTTCGCCTTTCTATAGTAGGCGTCATAATAACCAGCCGATAAAACATACGTACCCAAAATTATTCTCCTTCTCGCCTCCTTTCCAAACAAACGACCTCTAGTCAAAAAATAATCTTTCATTAAATCTTGTCCTTCTTCCAAAGCCCCGAACTTCACGCCGTCGTATCGAGCAAGATTTGAAGAAACTTCCGCGGGCATAATGACATAATAAACCGGCAAAGAAAAAGAAAGATTTGGGATTTTAACTTCTTTAATTTCGCAACCGCATTTCTCTAATAAGCGGTAAGAAGCATTGAGATTTTCCACTACTGATTTATCCATTCCTCCCTTGCCTTCAATTTCACTCGGGATTCCGATAACGAATTTTTTCGGCAGTTTTCTTTTTTTATACGTATCTTCAGATATTGTCGTGCTATCCAGCGGGTCGCGACCGCGAATCGTATCAAAAATAATTTGGGCGTCCTCTACCGTTTTTGTTAGGGGGCCAATCTGATCAAGCGACGAACCCATAGCCATAAGACCAGAGCGGGAAACAGCGCCATAAGTCGGTTTCAGACCAACCAAACCGCAAAAACTTGCCGGCTGTCTTATCGAACCGCCCGTGTCAGAACCAAGTGCGGCAAGCGCCATATCAGCGGCTACCGCTGCCGCGCTTCCTCCAGATGAACCGCCGGGCACACGCGATGCGTCGCACGGGTTTTTCGTAGGACCATAGGCGGAATTTTCCGTTGAGCTTCCCATAGCAAATTCATCCATGTTAGTCCGGCCGAGAAAAACAACCCCAACTTCTTTTAGTTTTCGGGCAACTGTGGAATCGTAAGTTGCGTGGTAACCCTCCAAAATTTTTGAAGCCGCACCTACCCTTCTACCCTTTATTAAAATATTATCCTTTATAGCCAGAGGGATACCGGTGAGAACGTGGACATTTTTCTTGTCGGCCAATCTCTTATCAGCTTCTTCCGCCTGCTCTAACACATCATCAAAAACTTCAAGATAAACATTGAGTTCTTTATTTTTCTTTTCTATTTCACGCAAATAAGCTTCCGCGAGTTCGCGCGCAGAGAAATCCCCAGCCACAAGATGTCGATGTGTAGAGGTTATTGTTAGTTTATCTAATAATATTTTCATTTGTGTTAATTGAGCGATGAAGTATGAATTACGATTTATGAATTACGGTGGACGAAAATTTATTACATAATTCCTAATTCATAATTCTTAATTCAGAGGATTTTTTTAACCTTAAAAAAATCTTCTTGTCTCCTCGGCGCTTCCTCTAGGAGCTCTCCGCTGAATTCGCCGGAAAGATGCGGATTTTTGTCTTCTCTCATTACGTTTCGTATCTCCCCCGCCTCTTTTTTCACTCCAGAACCTGACACCTTCTGAATTTCGCTTACATAACCCAAAATAGAGTCAACCTCTTTGCGTAAGGTTTCTTTTTCTCCGTCCGGTATCTCCAAACGGGCCAACTCAGCGAGTTTTTCTATATCCTCCTTCTTAAGCATTTAAGCATAATAACATTAAAGCATTTTTAGGAAAGCCTTCTCATCAAGAACTCGCACACCGAGTTTTTTGGCTTTATCAAGTTTTGAACCGGGGTCGGCGCCGGCCACGAGGAAACTGGTCTTTTTGGAAACCGACTCGCTTGTATCGCCGCCAAGAATTTTAATTTTGGCTTTCGCCTCGTCGCGACTCATTGATTCCAGACTGCCAGTAATGACAAAAGTCTTGCCCGAAAACTTCCCTCCCCTCCGTTCAACTTTTTTTATCTTTACATACTCAAGCAATCGGTTAACCAAATCACTGTTCTCTTTAAGAGAGAACCAATCAATTATTGATTTGGCGACTATAGAACCGACACCGGAAATTTTTTCAAGCTCTTCGAATTTCGCTTTTCTTAGTTTATCAAAAGAACCAAAGTGCTCGGCCAAATCTTCAGCCGTTTCTTCGCCAACTTGAGGAATAGACAAAGAAACAATAAACCTCGGCAGGGTTACCGTTCTCGCCCTCCCAATCGACTCCAGCAAATTGTCCGCTGACTTTTCGGCGAAACGCGGTAAAGCTAAAATATCGCCCCGCTTTAATTTAAAGATATCGTCGAAAGCGGATATCAATTTGTGTTCCAGAAACAAGTCAATAATTTTCGGCCCCAAACCATCAATATCAAAAGCGTGCTTACCAGCAAAATGATAAAATTTTCTTTTTAGCTGAGCAAAGGAATTTTTATTGATACACCGCCAAGCGGCTTCGCCGGGAATGCGTTCTATTCGGCCGTCACCGCCGCAGGCCGGTACTTTTTTGGGAAATTCATAAGGTTTACTGTCGCGTAGCCGAAGTTCCTTAACGACCGAAACAATGTCGGGAATAACATCGCCGGCTTTTTGCAAAATCACGGTATCACCTATTCTTACATCAAGTCGTTTTATTTCATCTTCATTATGCAAAGTGGCGCGCGAGACGGTTGAACCGGCCACCGAGACCGGACGAAGAACCGCCACCGGCGTGATTACGCCCGTTCTGCCCACCTGAAGAACAATATTTTCAACAACGGTGGTTACCTGCTCCGCCGGAAATTTAAAGGCAATACCGAAACGCGGAGACTTGCCCGTATACCCGAGCATATCTTGATAATTCTTTTCGTTAACCTTAATAACAATGCCGTCAATCAAATAATCTTCTTTACCCGCCTTGTCCCGCCATTCTTCCCAAAAACCGACAATCTCACCGACATTGCGACACAGTTTATAATTTTTATTTACCTTAAAACCCAACCCGCGCAAAAGTTCCAACTCTTCGATCTGAGTAGCCGGAAATTCTCCGTTTATACTCGCCAAATCATATATAAAAGTCTCCAATTTCCTTGAAGCGGCAATTTTAGGATCAAGCTGTCTTATAGAACCGGCGGCAACATTACGGGGGTTCGCGAATACCGGCTCGCCTTTTTCTTTTTGCCTGCGATTAAGCTCCTCAAGTCTCTTTTTACCCAACCAAACTTCTCCTTCCACAATCAAATCTATTTCCTTAGTTAATTTCAGTGGAACAGATTCTATGGTGCGGACATTTAAAGTAACATCTTCGCCCACCCTGCCATCACCCCTCGTAGCGGCTCTCTTAAGCAAGCCTTTTTCGTATTCCAAAACAATTTTGAGCCCGTCTATCTTCAATTCGCACACGTAAGTTGGTTTAATTTCCGTTCCGCTCTGGGTTTTGGCGAATCTTTTTAGTCTCCCCTCAAAATCCCGGATGTCTTCCTCATTGAAAGCGTCGTCGAACGACCACTGCGGCACCTTGTGTTCGACTTTTTTAAATTCCGGCAAGGGCTCGCCGGCAACTCTCTGCGACGGCGAATCCGGCGTAACAAGTTCCGGATACTGCCTTTCAATAGAAACAAGCTCTCCTTTCAAAGAATCTAGGGCCTCGGCGGAAATGCTTTCTTTATCCAAAACGTGATAATCATAACGATATTTTTCAATCGCCTCTCTCAATTTCTTCAGCCTTTCAATTATTTCTTTTGACGGTTGAATCGGCATTTTAATAAGTTAAACCCACTGTTCTCTGTAATTTATCGCTTTTGTTTGTGGTGCTTACGCAACAAGCGTTGCAATCCACGTTATAACCGTCTGAATACAATGAAGTATAGACCTCGCCAGTTAAAGAGCTCCTAATTTTGCCAACGCTAACTTCCGCGCAATACGAACGGCTTGCATCGATATAAACATTAAATCTAAAGGTTGTAACAGGCCAAAGACCTATTATGTAAGATACATTCGGGGCCAATTCTCCCGGGCCGGTCCAGCCCGAAGAAGAACAAATCAGATAATCATCGTCAATATTAAAACCGGGATCGCCAAAATAAACAGGAAAAGCGGTTCTGGCGCCCCCGCCATTATTCAAATCCCAGTAAAGAGCGCATTCGGCCCCGGCTTCGGCCGCGTAAAAAGCATAATCAGACTCTTTGTTGTAACCGGAAAATACAATTTCTCTCCTGGTAACATTAAGGATAAAAAGACCTATTAATAAAGCCAGACCAGAAAAAAGCACCGATAGATAAATCAAAAAACCTCTTCGGTTTGAATTGTTTTTAATTTTTATCATTTTAACTTCTCTTCCTTTATCCAATTAAACAAGTATTGGGTAAAATTAACCGTCTTGGTTACCGTGGGAGAAATATTCCAACTCACCTTGACTTCAACTCTGATTTCTCTCTCTGGCGAGTGACCATCTTCTATGCCCACTACTTTGATAACACGAGTATATTTTGTCACCGGCCAATTGGCATTATACCCATAACGACCAGTGGCAGGGTCCAAGCGGAGAGGCACGTTGGTGTTTATTACAATCGTACCGGGCGAAACAGAAGTATCGACTTGGCAACCGGAGTTACTGCCACACATAGTATTATCGTTAAATGAAGCGTTAAAAAGACCCGCTGTCCATTCGATACCAGACAAAGCGTTTTCCTCTCTTCTGTAATTAATATATTCAATTGCGTCTCTAGCCAAACCGATAGCGATAATTTGGTCTTTGACCGAGGTGGAGGCGATAAGACTTTGAACGGCAATTCTTAGAGGGGCAATGATTACAAAAGCAAATATGGCCACCGCTACCAGCGCCTCAACCAAGCTGAATCCTTTTGTTTTTTTGAATCCAAACATCTTTAAGGCTCTCTAATTACAGGCACCGTCCGCGAAAAAACCGACGTCATCACGTTGAAAGAACTTTTCGTGGCGACGCGAACGCCGGCCGTGCCCTGAATGACAATCGTCGCTCTTTGGGCTGTGGTAACCGGATTGTCGTCTATAACATAAATCTTGAAAAGCGATATTTCCAAATCTGTTAAACTGGTGATCGGTTCATAACCATCATTAAAATTGTCGGTAAAATCCGCGGAACCCCATTTAATACTGGTCTCTTTTTTTAAAATACGCTTATTAACCGAGTCGTAGCGATAAAGAACAATGTATCCAAACTTATTCATAAAAGCCATATAAGACCCCCCACCCTGACAATCCAATCTGGGAGTGGAAATGGTAATACTTATGGGTACACCCTCCGACCCGCTCGGCCGGCAATAATAATTTTTACCAAAACGAAGGTTTCGAGTCATATCTTCAATGGCGAAACTCAAATTATCCAGAGCGTTTCTGGTTGTTCTGGCTTTATCATTGGCTCCAACGAGAGAAATTACACTGGTCAAAGCAACCAACGCCACGGTGGCAAAAAGAGCCAGAGCTACCAACATTTCTATAATTGAAAAGCCCTTGTTTTTTCTCATTTAATTTACCGATATTTGCCCCGTGGAATAAATTTGCACGCTTTTTGTCCGACCTCCCGAACTTCGAAAGGTCACTATAGCCGACGAAAAACCGGATTGAGCAGTACACAATCCCACAGTGGAAACGCCGGACATAGAGGTCGGACCATTTATACACGCCCCCAAATCGGGGGCGCGAAAAATAATATGCGTCGCTCCACCGGCGCCATCACAAGCTCCCGTACTTTTAAGAACACGGCAAACACTGTTTATAGTGGTTCCTTGTCCAATCTGGTATGTTCCCATAAGATCATCTTGGTCAGCCAAATCGCTAAATATCCAATTCCCATTTGAATTGGAACGGTAGTCCGCGAAAGTTATATATGATGTATTACTGGTAGCCGGATCAAATCTTATTCCGTATCCCGCGGCAAAATTCCTATCTGCCGATTCGGCATTTCTGCTCGTAACGGTCTCCATAGTATTCGTGGCCAAAACCTGCACTTCTCTTATAGTTTGGGCCACATCATAAACAAAATTCGTAAAAATTATCGTGTCTTTATAAGCGGGTCTGCCGATTAACGCCACGGCGGTAACGGTAACAAGCACCGCCACTGAAATAAGCATCTCAATTACGGTATAGCCGCCACAATTTTTTCCGGAAAATTTAATCATAAAAAATTTTCTATAAACCGAGCGTCGGTATGCCCCAACCCAAGAAGTACACGAGAAAAACTCCGACTATCATAAAGGGGCCGAAGGCAATCTCGCTTTTCATTGTAATTTCTTTGGAGCCAAGTTTCAACGACAAGTTTTTTGTCTTGGCTAATTTTGAAATTGCAATAAGACAGAGACTTACGATTGCTCCTATCCAAAAAGCATATATAATAGCTGCAACTCCGCCCGACAAACCTAAAATGAGACCCATGGCGACCGCTAATTTAGCGTCGCCAAGACCAATCCACGCGCCTTTTGAAAAAAACCAAAGCAGAAAAAAGGGCGTAAACAAAATTATCGGGGCGAGAAAATCCCAAAGATAATAATCGGGCGCTGAAATTACCAAACGGTAAATAAACGATAAGAAAATTAGAACGTAAACAAAACGATCGGGAATAATTTTGTGTTTAAAGTCGTAAACGAAGATAGCTACAAAAATAGACCAAGAGAGCAGACCGAATAAAAGAGAAATGAAACATAGAGTATCCTGACGCCAACAGTCCGTGTATTTAAGATAAGTGAAAAGAAAAATAACACTTGTCGCAAATTCAACGATAGGATACTGCCAAGAAATTTCTGACCGGCAAGATTTACACCTTCCTTTTTGCAAAATAAAACTCGCCAGAGGAATAAGCTCTTTCCAGGCAAGACTTTTGCTACAAGAGGGACAGAAAGACCGGCCGAAAAGACCGAAGCCAGTGTTATGCCGTAGGACCAAAACATTCAAAAAACTGCCTATACAAAGGCCGGCTATAGCGAAAAAAACGGCAAAGAAATAAAACACCTGTTAATAATACGATAGAAAACACCCAAACAAAAACCCCTCCCCACTTTTGGATTTTAGATATTTCTAAAACTCAAAAGTGGGGAGGGGTTGGAAAATCAGGAAATCAGGTTCACTAAGGTGTGCAGTCTGTTTGAACTGTAGTGGCTGTTAATCCCGTAGAAAGACCCGTTGAGTCAACACACCAGTACGTATAAGAACCCTCCTGTGCCTTCAAAGGAGCAAATACTGCATAAGCGGCGGCAGAATCATTGCAAGTCGGGGCACCACTAACGGAGGTTATGTGGGTTACAAACTTCGTAATACTTGCATCTTGGGCCTGTGCACCCCCGTTACACGTCCAATCATAATTACCGCTATGATCATCATAGAGTAGCTCCGCCTGTGCCCGAAGATTACTTAAATCAGCTTTGATGGCCGCATTAGCCGCCTTGCCTCTCGCCGTGTTCAAGCTTGATAACACAACTGATGACAGAATACCGATGATGGCGATAACCACCAAGAGTTCAATAAGGGTAAAACCTTTTTGTTTAATCATTGAAATTTAATTATTAAATTAAGTAAATTTATTAATTCGACCCAAGCGATAGATTAGTCTTAATATAGACCTCACTTCTCAAGGTATGGGTATATTATACAAGATAATGGGAAAGCGAGAAGATAGTTGTGGATATAAACTACCCCGTTTTTATAATAAAAACGGGGTAGTTTAGACAATAAATGACTAGTGGCTGATTCCAAACTAGTTAGGAACACAGGCCGGAGTGGCGTTTATGCCAGCGTCTCCAGCCGCCACTTGGACAGAAGCGCCGGAAGAATCAACACACCACGCATTGGCAGTATTAGTCTTCAACGGAACAGATATCGCGTAACCGGCAGTGGCACCAACTGTTGAGGCGCATCTTCCTGCTCCCATGCCGCCACCACTTGAAGCATTGCCAGCAGCGGTAATCTGAGCGACTATTTTGGGATCTGCAAATATAGTATCAGCTCCCGTGAGCAAATTCGTGCAGGCTGCCTCAGCAAAAGCAACCGGAGTTGCGTCTATACCATAAGTACCCCAATCCGAGTAAAGAAGCTCTGCTTGGGCTCTAACCTGGGAAAGGTTGGCTTTTATAGCCGAGTCAGCGGCTTTCGCCCTCGCCGTGTTCAAGCTTGATAACACAACTGATGACAGAATACCGATGATGGCGATAACCACCAAGAGTTCAATAAGGGTAAAACCTTTTTGTTTTAACATTTAACTTTTAATTAATACTAATATTATTTATTTAAATTGGTATCGACCCAATCGCCGGCAAACCGGCTGTCCTTATTTTTTAAAGGAGACTTATATTATACAGAATAATATGCGTTTTATACAGGGTTGTGGATAAAATAAAATACCACTCGTCCTATCCTCGGGGCAGAGCCTCGGGATATTTCGGCGAGCGGTATTTTTTGAGAACCCCTCGGTTCTCAACACTCCCCTTCGACAAGCTCAGGGTCACTGCTCTCCGCCGCGGGGGGGATCCCCGGTGACCCCCCCCCCACCCCCCGGCAAGGCACCCCCAGGCCCATCAAAGGGGGGTGCG
>CAZRUK010000002.1:0-6663 GCA_964603405.1 uncultured Candidatus Saccharibacteria bacterium | reverse complement strand
CGGCACCCCGTAGCAAAGCTACGGGGTATCCTGCGAATTAACCGATACTACCCGCCAAATTGTATATAGGCATCAAGACTGAAGCCAAGAGAATACCAACGCCCAAAGCCAAGGCGATAATCATAACGGGCTCTATAAGGCCGATTATGGTGTCCACGGCATTCGAAACTTCGCGGGTATAAAATTTTGCTAGCGTATCAAGAATGCTGCCAACCTCGCCCGTCTCTTCGCCGACTCTTACCATTTGCACCATAATACCGGGAATCTCCGGATACTTGGCCATTGAGTCGGAAACTGTGCTTCCCTTCCTGACTGAATCCGCCACATCTTTCAGAATAGCTTCGTAGGTATAATCCCCCACAACGCTCGCTGTAACTTCCAAAGCTTTAACAATAGGAATTGCGCTGGCAAGCATTGTATTCATATTGTCGGCAATTCTCGATAAATAAAGTTTCCTGTAAAGAGAGCCGAGGTAAGGAACGGATATTTTAAATCTTGAAATAACAGGGGCTCCCGCGGCCGATTTCGCATAACGGAATAAAAAGAAACCACCCACAAACAACACAATAATGGAAGGTAGCCAATAATTGGAGGCGATATCGCTTGTTCCCATAACAATTTTTGTGTAAATAGGGACTTCTTGACCGGACTGTTTTATAATCTCGCTTATCTTCGGAATTATATTAGTCAACATAAAAACCATCACGCCGACGAAAGTAACAACTATAAAAGCCGGATAAACAAGGGCGTTTTTTGCTTTGGACGTAACTTCGTAGGTACGATCCAGATAATCCGCCAAATAACCAAAAGTCTGATCCAGTTTTCCGGCTTCTTCTCCAGCTTTAACCATATTCACGTAAAAATCGGAAAAAATCTGAGGATGCTTAGAAAGGGCGTGGGAAATCGAACTTCCTCCTTGTAAATCGGTTGCCACCTCCGAAAGATGCTTGCGTAAAAAAAGATCCGTTGTCTCCGCGGCCAAAAGAGAAAAAACTCTCAAGGCCGAAACTTGGGCGTTGAAAAGAGTGGCCATTTGTCTGGACAAAATAACCACATCTTTAGAAGAAACCCTATGGAAAAAACTTATGTTGCTAAAAATTGACGATCCTTCGTCAACCGCGGTTATTGATACAATAATCAGTCCCCTTCTCTGTATCGCGCCCACGGCGACATCGGCGTTGAGAGCTTCAATCGTTCCTTCTTGCCTTCCGCCTTGCTTGTCTAAAGCCTGATATTTGAAAAGCATAGACTATAAAAGTTTCTCCAGCGCTTTAGGATTGAGAGAATACTGATAAGCGTTTTCAATCGTAACTTGGCCATCTCTCACCAAATCAACCAAACATCTGTTGAAATCAATCATACCTTGATCCAACCCCGTTTCAATAACAGTCCCTATTTCATGAGTTCGTCCTTCCCTAATCAGATTAGCTACCGCTGGATTAGCAATTAACAATTCATAGGCCGGAACCAAACCGCCGGAAACTTTGGGAATAAGCCTTTGGGAGAAAATCCCCAAAAGACTCGAGCCAAGTTGCAATTTGATTTGGTCCTGCTGGTCTGCGGGGAAAGAATCAATGATTCTATCTATGGTTTGAGCCGCATTATTGGTATGCAGGGTTGAAAAAACCAGATGTCCTGTTTCAGCAGCTGTCACAGCTGTTGCTATGGTTTCAATCCCCCTCATCTCGCCTATCATCGCCACATTAATATCTTGACGAAACATATTCAGAAGAGCGGTTTTAAAATCTTTGGTATCAACTCTAATTTCCCTTTGGTCAATAATTGATTTTTTCTCCTCAAAAATGTATTCAATCGGATCCTCAATGGTAATTATGTGTTCCGCCCTTTCCCGATTAATCAGCTCTATCATAGAAGCAAGAGTGGTCGTTTTGCCTTGACCAACACGACCAACCACTAAAAAGAAACCCTGTTTTCTTCTTGTAAAATCAGCAAGAATCTTTGGCAAATTTAGCTGTTCCAAAGTACTAATGTTTCTGGGTATAAGTCTTAAAGCAATGCTTATAAACCCCTTCCTTAAATAAACATTGCCTCTAAAGCGACCGATGTCTCTTACGTTGTGAGAAAAATCAACCTCATTAAGAGCCGCGAACAATTTTTTATTGTCCGCATTGAGCATTTCATCAAGAAAACCTTCTAAATCATGCTTGGTCAGCTTCGGTTTTTTGACCAAAGGAATTAAAAGCCCAGCAACTCGAATTATCGGATGCCTTTCTTCGGCTAAATGAAGATCTGAACCATTCTCTCTTAAAAGAATGTTAACCAATTCTGCTAGTTCGTTTTTGTAATCCATTTTTTAAAATTTTCAATTATCAATAAATTACCAATCTCTCAATTTCCAATTAGGGAGGGCATTAAATGTTTACTTGATAATTGAACCCATTGAAAAATTTCTTGAAAATTGAGCCTTGAAAATTGATAATTATTTTTCTTCTCTCGCTTTCAAATATTTCATAAGCTCGCTCAACACCTCGGAAGGAATGGTGCTCGCTTTAACAATATAACTGTCAACTCCTAGTTCTTTTGCCTTTTCCATATCCGCGCTTTGGCCTTGATTGGTCAAAACAAAAACTATTGAACTTTTGGCCAACTTCTCCTCGCGAATTTTACCAAGCAACTCAAACCCGTCCATACCCGGCATAACAACATCTAGAATCAGAGCATCCGGCTCAAAACCCTGTTTTAACTTATTTAAAGCGTCGCTTGGGCTGGAGGAGGTCGTCACATCCAAACCGCTATTCGAAAATTTTATCGAATACATATTCAAAAGAAATTCATCGTCGTCGACAATCAGAATCTTATATTTTTTATTTGTTTCCGCCATTGTTTCAATACTTATTTTATTACACTGTTAGAAAGAAACAAAATTATAAACCGGCAACCTCTTCAAACGGGACAACTCTATTCATCGCTTTAATCAGCGCGTCTTCTTTCATAGTAAGCATACCTTGCTTGCGAGCAATTTCCAAAAGACCGGCCTCGGATGCATTTTTCAAAATAGCAGCTTCAAGCTCATCATTCATTTCTAGTACTTCAAAAACAGCTTCTCTTCCTCTTACACCTTTAGGGCAACTGTTTGTGGGAGCAGCTTCGTAAACATTTTTAGTGAAAGGAATTTCCTTGTGGAAATCTTCGGGAATCTCGGAAAACATTTTATCAACCATCACTTTTATGCTGCCTTCAATGGGCACAGCCTTCCCTCCATCCTGGCAAAGTTTAGCCACAAGTCTCTGCGCCACCGCCAAAACAAGAGTTGGCGGTATAAGATACGGGTCAACCCCCATATCGATTAAACGTGGAATAACTCCCACGGCATTGTTGGTGTGGATGGTTGAAAATACAAGATGTCCGGTTAAAGCCGCCTGGACAGCGAGTTGGGCGGTTTCTTTATCGCGAATCTCGCCAACCATAATCACATCCGGGTCCTGACGCAGTGTCGTTCGGAGGCCAGAGGCAAACGTGTAACCGATTTCCGGCCTAACTTGCGATTGATTCATACCCGGAATGTTGTATTCAACCGGATCTTCAAGCGAAAGCACATTTTTTCTATCCCTGTCCACTTCATTCAACATGGAATACAAAGTAGTTGTCTTTCCTGAACCCGTAGGGCCAGAAACCAGCACAAGGCCATACGGCCTTTCGATTACACCCCTTAAAAGTCTGAGATTTCTTTCTGACAATCCCATATTATCAAGTTTCAAAACTCCTTTTTCCGAATCCAAAATTCTCATTTCTATTTTCTCGCCGAAATAAGCTGGGAAAGTTGAGACACGAAAATCTACCTTGCGATTATCTATACGCGCGCTAAAACGGCCATCTTGAGGTTTTCTTTTCTCGTCCAAACGCATATTGGATAAAATCTTTATTCTGGCAACCACAGCTTGATGAACTTTTTCCGGCAAAATCAAACTTGTATTTAAAACGCCATCAACTCTGAAACGAACCCTGATTTTATCGCCCAGCGACTCAATGTGGATATCCGAAGCATTACCTTCGGTAGCATAATGAAGTATGGTGGCAACAATTTTTGTTACGGGAGCATCTTCGATTATTCTTGTTTCTCCTTCCTTCTCAACTTCCTCCTCTTCCTTTTTCCCCTCTTTTTTCGACTCGGCAGTAAGTTCCGTTTCCAACTCCGACAAAGCGCGGCTGACTTCTCCCGAAAGACTTTTGTACAACTGAATAGCCTTGCCGAATTCTTTCTCGGATATTAGATAAACCTTAAAAGGCATCCCTATTTTGGAAGCGATAAAGTTTAGGGCGTCTCTAGCTTCTATGTTGTCGGGATCAACAATTCCTATTTCTAAAACATTATTTTTAAGACCGATAGGAATAAATTTGTAGTAAACAGCCGACTCTTCCGGAACAAATTTCAAAATATCATAAGTGATATTTTTATCGTCTACATTCGCCGTCGGAATACCCAGATATTCTCCTTTGGCAACCAAAATGTCCTCGGGATTAACTCCTTTGTCCAACAAAACGGATTCAAGCGAAGAACCTGAAGCGCTTATCTTTTTCTTGATAGCAGTAATATCGCTTTTATTCAGAATTTTCTTTTGAACTAAAACATCAAGGATGCTCATCCCGTTTAGAAGCAGGAAGCGCTCCGCTTTGGGCGGCACGCTCTTCTGCTTAGATTAGTTCTTAAAATATGACGCATTGATTTATTTTACAGCTTCAGTGCTTCCGTAGCGAAGCGACTTCTAACGGGATAAATCCCATTAAAAAATTAATATTTTAAATATTGTTAATCCGATGCCTCATCATCGCCTTCTTCCACTGGAGCAAAAGGATCTATACGACCCAAAGGCTCGGTCGTGGTAGAAACTTGACGCTCAGACAAGCTTCTGAACACGGGGTCTTCAAAAATGGTTATTTTTAATTTTATACCTTGCAATTCGCTTAAGGTTCGCAAAATCGATTGGCCAACGCTTATATCGTAACCCTGGGCTCCAGGTGAATAATCAAGCGCGAGTTCTGAAGAGCTATCTCCTTTCAAAAAGTTGAAACCAGTATAAATCAAAACCACCACTAGAAGTCCGATAAGAACTATTTTGTATTTTTTTAAAAATTCTGTAACTTGGCCCATTATTTTACTTTAGCTGATAGCTCTTAAAGGCTGCTTGCACTTTATAAATCTTACTTTCTTCTCCCCCGCTGCTTATTGTAAGTCCGACCAAATCATACAATCTCACATTTCTCTCAATCTCCTGCAAAAATCCCAAAAAATTTCGATAACTGGCGTTTAGCGCAATATCAAACTTCAAAACATTGAAATCCTGCGATGAAAAAGAGTCCGTTTGTCCAACTACTCCTGGATTGGTAGCGTCAAAATCCGAACCGATCATTTCCGGCGGGAAACCTGGGGCCATTGAAGTGGCAAGCGCTTCTGTAATTTCTCCAGCATCAAAACTCGACATCTCAATACCATACAAAGAAACCATGTCATCAATTCTAAGAAGCAGCTCCGTCTTATCGATACTGTCCGGAACAATCAGCTTCAATTTTTTCCAATTATCTTCGGCAATAGAATCTCTTGTGGCAAGCAATCTTCCTCTTATAATTCTGACATCGTTCGCATCGTTTAAATATTTTTCATACTCTTGTTGTTTTGTCCTCAATTCTGAAATTTCCGAATACTGAGGCCTGACAAAAACAAAAATAATTATCACAGACAAGATAATCGCGCCTAGGGATATTAAATTTTTGTTTAAGGAATACATATGTCTAATTTTGAGAAGAGGCGGCGTTACCTACATAATTTTTATAAAGAATGATATCCGGCGCTAAACTAAAGCTAAGATCGAAACCTATACTTTCCTCGCCTATACTGAAACTTGAAAAAACAGGGTTGATAATACCCGGGGTAGATTTGAAAAGTCCTGCTTGAAGAACAAGGGTGTTGAAATCAGAAACGGTTCCTGACAAACTAATTTCAATCGATCCGTTTTCGTTTTTGGTGTAAGTTAAATTTTCATAACTCACTTTTTCAAAAGTGGACTGGTTCAACAGTTCAAGAAATTTCGAGAAAGCCACGTGACTGGCAAGTAATTCTTCGGCTGCTCTAATTCTTATCGACTCTCTTTTCAAATCACCGATGGTTGAAAGCTCAAAGGAGTTTTTGGCTTCTACAATTTGAGCGTCTAAAGACACGAGATTCCTGTTTAATATAGTCTTGGCGATTAGAACCGCCCCAACCAAGCCAACTGTAATAATAAAAACTATTGTGGCGATAACAGAAATTAAATTTACATGGGCCAATCTAGGGCCTCCTTGAGAGACTATCGGCTGTCTGGGTATAAAAGATGATTGAAATTTTAGATCCATATTTTATGATTTCCAATTATCAATTTTCAATTATCAATAAACTACCAATTTCCCAATTCATCAAAGAGGAATGGAATGTTTGTTTGATAATTGGCGTATTGAAAAATTTCTTGAAAATTGGGCCTTGAAAATTGACAATTACTTACTTCATTATACCTCCACAAAACAAAAACGGCTAAGAATCAATTGGCTTCTTGCAATTTTCTTAAAGCTAATCCGACCGCCACCGCGAATTCAGGCCCCAGTTTTTTCAAAATATCTTCCATAAAAGCAGGGTATTCTATTTTGCCGAAGGGGTCGGCCAAAACCACTTCC
>CAZRUK010000001.1:20033-36339 GCA_964603405.1 uncultured Candidatus Saccharibacteria bacterium | reverse complement strand
AGTTTCAAATCGCCATCGGTTTTCCCTCTGATTTCTTTTAATTTAAGCATTTTAGATTCTCTCGATTATCTTTGTTTTAAGAGGCAATTTTGTACCCGCCTTGCGCAAGGCTTCCTTGGCGGATGAGTCGGGGATACCATCTATTTCAAACAAAATCCTGCCCGGTCTGACCTCAAAACAATACCCTTGCGGATCTCCCTTGCCGGCGCCCATTGGAACTTCAGGCGGCTTTAAAGTGTACGGCCTGTCCGGAAAGATTCTTATCCAAATCTTTCCTCCTTTGCCGATGAATCGAGCCATAACTTTTCTGGCGGCCTCTATTTGTTGAGATCTGACTCTGGCTACAGACAAAGCTTTCAAGCCGAAAGAACCGAAGGCCAAATTCGTGCCTCTAGTCTCAACCAGCTTTCTTTTCTGATTTACCCGGCCGGTTTGCCACTTTCTGAATTTTACTTTTTTAGGTAACAACATGTTTATTTCGCTCCTTGTTTTTTAGCAAACACTTCGCCACGATAAACCCAAATCTTAATGCCAATATCGCCGTAAGTCATATGCGCCTTGTCTCTGGCAAAATCAATATCGGCTCGCAAGGTTTGAAGAGGTATTTGGCCTTTTTTAAGTTCCTCACTTCTGGCCATATCCGCTCCGCCCAATCTGCCTCCCAAATAAACTTTAATTCCCTTAACATCCCGATTTGCCATGGCTTTATCCATAATCTGCTTCATCACCCTCCTGAAAGGAAGCCTTTTTTCAAGTGCTTCCGCAACCATATGCGCCAAAATGGCAGCATTCGATTCCGGCGAGCGAACCTCTTCTATATCAAGTTTAAACTCCTGCGGGGTCGGAATTTTTAAACGGCTTATTTCCTTCAAAATATCGTTTTTTAATTTTACAGCGCCATCTCCGCCTTTGCCGATAATCAAACCCGGACGGGATGTTTTTACGATAACTTTGAAATACTTTTCGCTTCTTTCTATATCAACCTGACTTATATAAAAGTCTCTCAGTTTTTTATCCAAATATTCGCGGAGAAGAACGTCCGAACGCAAATACTCCTTGTATTTATCTCGAGTGGCAAACCATCGAGACTTCCAATCTCGTATAATACCTAATCTATGTGAATATGGATGAACGGAGTGAGACATATTATTCTTTTTCTGAATTTTCTTCGTCGGCTACAGCAACAGCATGTTTATCCGCGCCCGATTTTAAGATATTGCTCACAGCCTCTTCTCCTTTAGTGTCCAAAACAACAGAAATGTGGCTCGTTCTCTTCCTTATGGTATAAGCCGAACCTCTGGCCCTCGGCATAAAACGCTTGGCGGTTTGACCTTCATCGACTTTTATTTCGCGCACATACAATCTATCGGAAGACGTATTGAAATTGCTTTTAGCGTTAGCTACGGCCATTTTTAAGACTCCCCTTACGGGTTCAGTGGCTTTTTTGCTCAAAAATTCAAGCATAGTAAGAGCGCGGTCAACTTTTTTGCCCCTCACCAAATCCGCCACTAAACGCACTTTGCGCGGCGACTGTCTATAATTTTTTAACGTTGCTTCTATCATGTTTAATATTCATTATTTGGCTGGCCCCTTGGATTCAGTCTGCACTTTGGCTGCTTGGGCGGCGGCGATTTCGGCCTCCTTCTGCTTGGTTTCCAATTCTTTCTGCATCTTACCGCCATGCTTATGGAATTTGCGGGTCGGGGAAAATTCACCCAGACGATGCCCCACCATATCCTCGCTGACCATTACTTCAATGTGTTCTCTTCCATTGTGTACACCAAATTTAAAACCAACCATTTCGGGGCTGATAACACTGTCTCGCGCCCAAGTCTTAACAACACCCGCTTCTTGCGGACGTTTGC
Organism: uncultured Candidatus Saccharibacteria bacterium; assembly: GCA_964603405.1. Lineage (GTDB taxonomy): Bacteria > Patescibacteriota > Minisyncoccia > Phycocordibacterales > DSPV01 > CAZRUK01. The sequence goes on along the minus strand of CAZRUK010000001.1, from coordinate 34,474 downwards.
CCGTTACCTTTTTCAAAAGTTTCGGGTCAACATATGGACCTTTAGCTAGGGAGCGTGACATGAATGATTTTTCAGGAGTTCCGATGTAATCGGGACTCCTTATTTTTCTAAAAATAAATAAAAGCCCTTCTCTTAGAGCTTGGCCTGCATACTATCAGAGACCAAAAAATTGTCAAACCGACCAACAAAGCCTCTGTTAATAACATTGTGGAAAGACTGTGGAAACAAAAAACTCACCTCAAAACAAAAAATGGCCTATCTAGGCCATTTTTTGTTTTAAAACCATTACACCGCCTTGTTTTTACCGACTTTTCTGCGAGAAACAATGAAAATATTTGAGTATTTCTTGGCTTTTCTGGATTTTTGCCCCTTACCGGACGGTTTACCCCACTTGGTTACAGCTCTTCTTCTTCCTCTTCCTTGCCTTCCTTCACCACCACCGTGTGGATGATCAACAGGGTTCATGGCCGTACCGCGAACAGTTGGCCTGATTCCAAGCCATCTCGAACGTCCCGCTTTACCAACGTTAATCAAACGATTTTCTTCGTTACTGACTTCGCCAAGAGAGGCCCAGCACATATCTTTGACTTTTCTCACTTCAGACGAAGGCATTTTAATTAAAGCGTCTCCTCCTTCAATGGCCACTAATTGAGCATAATTACCGGCAGAACGAGCAACCACCGCTCCGTTCCCCGGCTTTAATTCAACGTTATAGATAAAAGATCCGATGGGAATATTTTTTAAAACCAACCTGTTACCCGGCTTCAACTCTGCGTTCTCGGCGGTTAAAATTTCATCTCCCACGTGGACGCTTTTAGGAAGGAGGATGTATCGTCTCTCGCCGTCTTTGTAAATTACGCGAGAAATAAAACCAGTTCTGTTGGGGTCGTATTCTACGGTTTCAACATAGCCCGGTACGCCAATTTTATCGAATTTAAAATCTATCTCTCTGTAAAGTCTCTTATGGCCGCCTCCTTTATGTCTCATTGTTATGCGGCCACGATTGTTTCTACCCACACTTCGTCTAAAACCTTTGGTTAAAGATTTTGCCGGCTCATGCCCGCTAAGCTCTTTCCTGAAAGAAAGAGTGGACATTTGTCTTCGTGATTTGGTTGTGGGTTTATAGAACTTCATGTGAATCGTAAATTGATAATTGGAAATTTTTTATGCTATTTCTATCTTATCTCCCTGTTTCAAATAAATATACGCCTTTTTGCCTCCGCTCTTTACACCTCTTTTGCCTCGGACAAAGGTTCTTTTACTCTTAACCTGAGCCATCCTGACCCGAATCGGACTCACTTTATATAAACTTTTTATAACTCTCTCAACATCTTTTTTGGTTGCCTCGGGTGAAACGTTGAATGTGTAAACATTCTTCGTTTCTGAAAGCATTGTTGCTTTCTCGGTAATTCGCGGATTAATCAAAACTCCAATCAAATCGCTGGACGACAAAGTCGCGTCACTGTCCTTCGAGTTGCTGTGAGAAAGTTTGGGTATAATCGCTTTTTCTTCTTTTTTTACACCAGCGGTTTTATTCTTCTTTTTTCCGAACAAGGCCATAGTTTTAACAGCTTAGAGCTTGGAGCTTAAGGTTTTTAATCTATTTGATAAAACAGAAACAGCTGATTCAGGATCAACAAAAACCAAAAATTTGTAATTCAGTATTTGGACGGGGTTCAAATTGCTTACAGTGGTAGTAGCCACATTCGAAAAGTTCCTGAAACTTTTAACAGTGTTAGAATCATTCTTGGCCAAAGAAATTAGCGAAGAATTATTTTTCTTTTGCAGGATGCCACTCAAACCCTTTACTTTTGAAAGTCCCTCTAAAACCCCTTTAGCCTCACTGGTTTTCGGCTTAGCTAAAGAAATTTTATCGACAAAAACTATTTCTCCGTCTTGTAATTTCTTGGACAAAATCGCATACAAAGCTTTTGTTTTCATTTTCTTGTTTATCTTTCTGTCGTAATTCTTTTCGTTAATCGGACCATGGGTTACTCCGCCGCCAACCCAAATCGGCGAGCGAATAGACCCATGCCTTGCTCGGCCGGTACCTTTTTGTCGCCACGGTTTTTTACCTCCGCCGGCTACCTCCCCACGATCTTTAGTGTGAGCTGTATTCCCTCGACTACTCGAAAGAGCGGAGACAATAACTTGATGGACCAAATCATCATTCCATTTAACGCCAAAAACCTCCTCCGGTAATTTTATCGTGCCGACTTCTTTTCCTTTGGTGTTGTAAATTTTCGATTCCATAATTCTTAATTCACGTTTCTTACTTCAACAAGTGTTCCTTTTCTCCCGGGTATCGCCCCGCTTATAGCAATTAAATTCTGCTCTGGGTCAACCTGCACTATCTTTAAATTTTTTATGGTTATCCTGTCTGAACCCATTCGGCCGGCCATGCGAAGACCTTTGGGCACTCTGCCTCCCGCTCTGCCTCCACCACCTATCGCGCCCGGCTCTCTTTCCGAGTGTTTTTGGCCGTGAGTTCTCGAACCGCCGTGGAAACCGTGTCTCTTCACCACACCCTGGAAACCCTTGCCTTTTGAAATAGCGCTAACTTCCACGATATCGCCCGGATTAAAAGTTGAAACTTCTATTTTGTCGCCGACTTTTTGCGTCGGTTTTTCTTTCATTCTAAATTCTTTCAAAAATCTCAGGTTCCCCAGATTTTTCAAGTGGCCTTTTTCCGGTTTATTTATCAATGATTCTCTTTTATCGCCGAAACCAACCTGAACGGCATTGTAACCATTTTTATCGGAAGCATCTTTAATCTGAGTAACAACAAGAGGACCGCTCTTAATAACCGTAACCGCTTTAACGGTTCCGTCATCGGAGAAAACCTCCGTCATGTGACTCTTTGTTCCCAATAGAAACTTCATACTTTTGTGAACTCACAGCTTCAGCTGTGGCGGTTCCTGCTTCTGCCGTAAACATCCGTTACAGCTTCAGGTGGAAGAACATTAACAAAACTCCGAAAAAAAGTAAACCCCCGAACTAATTTTGGTATTGATTTTAAACCTCGCGCCATCGGCGCTATACCAAAATTAGTTCGGGGGTAAAAAGAAAAGGCCAGTCTCGTACAAGCACCGGCCTTCTGAAAAACCTGGTCAACGAATACCGCAAGACCGCTTGAACAGTCCCCAGTAATAACCCGCGGTGCGCGGGGACAAAAGACTGTCGAAGCCGTTCACTGTTTCTTCAACGAAGACACGGTACCTGATCCAGGCACGGAACAAACGACACAGATGAATCAACTTTTTCATATAAGTGCCCTCCATTCGCAATAATAACATAAACGGCTCGCCTGCGGCGAGCCGTTTATGTTTTAGTTTCCGAATCGATTAGTTAAACAGCCTTCACATCCACATTCACACCACTTGGAAGTGAAAGGTCAGTCAGAGCTTCAACAATCTTCGGCGAAGGATTAACAACGTCAATCATTCTTTTGTGCACTCTCATCTCAAATTGTTCTCGCGCGTTTTTGTGCACGAAAGAAGAACGATTAACGGTGTATTTTTTAATTTCCGTGGGCAGTGGCACCGGCCCCAAAACAGAAGCGTCATAACGAGTCAGAGTGTCCATTATTTGCTTGACCGAAGCGTCAAGAACTTTGCTGTCATAGGCCCTGACTCTTATGCGGAATCTGGACGCTGCTTCTGCCGCTTTGGCGGCCGCCTTCGTCTTTTTGGGAGCGCTTTTTTTGGCTTTAGCTGTTGGCATTAAGATTGTTTAAGCGCTAATGCTCGTTACTACTCCAGCGCCAACCGTCTTGCCTCCTTCTCTGATAGCAAATCTTTGTTTTACTTCAAGAGCGATGGGGGCAACCAATTTCACCTTGAATTTGGTATTGTCGCCGGGCATAACCATTTCCACTTTTTCAGGCAAAGTCACTTCGCCAGTCACGTCCGTGGTTCGGATATAGAACTGCGGCTTGTAGCCGTTGAAAAACGGCGTGTGTCGACCCCCTTCTTCCTTTTTCAAAACGTAAACTTCCGCTTCAAAATCAGTGTGAGGGGTAACAGAACCGGGCTTAGCCAAAACTTGTCCGCGGTGAACATCCTCTTTTTTGGTACCGCGAAGCAAGACTCCAGCATTGTCTCCGGCTTGGCCTTGATCAAGCGACTTGTTAAACATTTCAATACCTGTAACTGTCGTTTTGGTTGTTGGTTTAATACCAACAATTTCCACTTCCTCACCAACTTTCACAACTCCTCTTTCAACTCTGCCGGTTACAACCGTACCACGGCCTTCGATTGAGAAAATGTCTTCGATAGGCATAAGGAATGGTTTGTCCGTCTCTCGAACAGGGACCGGAATGTAGGTGTCAAGCGTCTTGGCAAGTTCCAATACTCCCTTGACCCATTCATCATCAACTGAAGCTCCCTCGAGAGCTTTGAGCGCAGAGCCCCGGATTATTGGGGTATTCTTGCCGTCGTACTCTTGCTTGTCCAAAAGTTCTCTTACTTCCTCTTCAACGAGGTCGATGAGCTCTTTATCGGAAACCGCATCGCACTTATTCAAGAACACAATGATTTTGGGCACACCAACTTGGCGAGCCAAAAGAATATGCTCTCGCGTCTGAGGCATAACGCCGTCAGTAGCGGCCACCACGAGAATAGCGCCGTCCATCTGGGCCGCGCCGGTAATCATGTTTTTAATATAGTCAGCGTGACCCGGGGCATCTATGTGAGCATAGTGCCTAGTCGCTGTGGTGTACTCCTGGTGAGAAAGAGCGATGGTGATGCCACGAGCTTTTTCTTCGGGAGCATTGTCGATTTCATCGACTTTTCTTTCCTTGACGTCCTGGCCAGCAAGCTTCAACGAGTGAAGAATGGCGGCTGTAAGGGTCGTCTTACCGTGGTCAACGTGGCCGATTGTGCCAACGTTAACGTGCGGCTTGGAACGATCAAATGTTGCCATTGTTTTATTTTTGCTTACTTGCGCGAGCACAGGGCGCGAGACGCCTTTGCCTGCGCAACTAAGAAATTAATTTTTAAACGCGACGGCTAGTGCTATGACCAAAAAAAGCACAGCCCACAACACAAAGTGAGCCATTCGCGAGAGTCGCGGTAGGGGTATGATAACAAAAGGGCTGATTATGTCAATAATTCAGCGCGCCGAGAAAGTTAATATTTTGTGGAAAAACAAAATCTACTTCCTCGCCTCAATAATTCCCAACGCCACATTCGGTGGCACAATTTCGTAGTGGTCAAATTCCATATTGAAGCTTGCTCTGCCTTCGGTCATTGAACGCAAGGTCGTGATATAGCCAAACATTTCGGCAAGAGGAACTTTGGCGCGGATAACCCTGTTCATACCCCGTTCATCCATTCCCTCAACTTGTGCTCGCTTGGAACCAAGATGTCCGGTAACATCACCCATGAATTTTTCGGGGGTTACCACTTCAATTTTCATAATCGGCTCAAGAAGCACCGGCTTGGCGCGTTTGGCCGCATCCTGAAACGCCTGTGAAGCGGCAATTTTGAAAGCGATTTCCGAAGAATCCACATCGTGGTAAGAACCAAAGAAAAGCTCCACCGAAACATCAACTATTTTGTAACCAGCAACAATCCCGCGTTCCATGGCTTCACGCACACCTTTTTCAATAGCCGGAATAAATTCCTGAGGAATAATACCTCCTTTGATGTTATCAACAAATTCAAAACCCACCTCACGATGCACATTCTTGGGCACTTTCTTTTCATTTGGGTCGATAACGAAAGGTTTGACGCGAAGCTTGACGTGACCATACTGGCCCCGACCACCTGTTTGCCTGATATATTTATTTTCTGCCTCGGCTTCTCCCGTAACAGTTTCTTTGTAAGCCACTTGCGGTTTACCAACAGACGCTTCAACACCAAATTCTCTTTTCATTCTGTCCACCATAATTTCAAGCTGCAATTCGCCCATACCTTTAATTACGGTTTCATTTGTTTCTGAATTTGATTCTATTTTAAAAGTCGGATCTTCATCGGAAAGGCGTTTTAGCGCATAACCCATTTTTTCTTGGTCAGCCTTTGTTTTCGGCTCGATTCTCATAGAAATAACCGGGTCGGCAAATTTAATCGGGTCAAGAATAATCGGCTTTGACTCGTCGCAAAGCGTATGCGAAGTCTTCGCGTCTTTAAGCCCTACCGCCGCCGCAATTTCGCCGGCAAAAACTTTCTTTACCTCTTCTCGTTTATCAGCCTGAAGTCTCACAATTCGGCCAAGACGCTCTTTCGTTCCAGTGGTGGAATCATAGATATATGAACCCGCTTCTACGGTACCGGAATAAACCCGGAAGAACGCAAGCTGGCCGACGAAAGGATCAGACTGCAATTTGAAAACCAAAGCGGAAAATGGTTCCACATCGGAAGCATGGCGTTCTATGTGTTCACCAGTTTTCGGATCAATACCGTCAATGGGAGGCAGATCGAGAGGGCTCGGCAAATAATCAACAACACCGTCCAAAACCAACTGAACTCCTTTATTTTTTAGAGCCGAACCACAATAGACCGGCACCAATTTTATATCAATAACCGCTTTGCGGAGAGTTTTTTTCAAGGCCTCATTAGAAATTTCTTTCCCCTCAAAATAGTCGTGCATTAGGGTATCGTCGTGCTCAACAATTTTTTCAACCAGTTCGTGCCTGAATTTTTCCGCATCAGCTTTCAAGTCGGCCGGGATTTCATCAGTTCTTATTACTTCCCCAAGTTCACCGTCGAAGTAATAAGCCTTCATGGTAAGCAAATCCACCACTCCTTTGTGATTTTCCTCAAGTCCGATAGGAATCTGCATTCTAACAGCGCTCTTCGTCAAGCGATCCAAAATAGATTTGTAGGAATTTTCAAAAGACGCGCCCATGCGGTCTAGTTTGTTTATAAAACAAATTCTTGGAACTTTGCCTTCGTCGGCATAGCGCCAGTTTGTTTCCGATTGCGGTTCAACGCCGGCTACCCCGTCAAAAACCACGACAGCGCCATCAAGAACGCGCATTGAACGTTTAACCTCGGCCGTAAAATCAATGTGGCCCGGAGTGTCAATAATATTGAAACGAACTTTCTTAGAAACATCCTCTTTCGGCATATACGTCGGATTCCAGAAACAAGTAATGGCTGCTGAAGTAATGGTAATGCCACGCTCTCTTTCTTGCTCCATCCAATCAGTAACTGTATCACCTTCATGCACCTCGCCGATTTTATGCGACATTCCGGTATAGAAAAGCACCCGCTCGCTAGTCGTGGTTTTACCAGCATCGATATGGGCAATAATGCCGAAGTTACGAACTTTTTCTAATGGATAGTCGCGTTGCATGAGCTATGAATTAAGAATTATGAATTACGATAAACTAAAAACACCTTCGCAGGCGTGAATGTAGAATACAATATTGTAACTCAAAATGCAAAAATCAAAAAACAAAGAATTGACTTGGGAATAAATAAGATTAACCTTACAGCAGATTCGGAATTGTTATGGTTCCGTCGTCTTGCTCGCCCGTAGCGACAAGATAAGAGCGTAAAATGTGTGCGCTTATTCACGCATTGTTCAAAACAAGAAAGGAGGCGTTATGTCGCCTAAAATCCAAATAGTAAACGGCCCGCCATTCAGAAGCTTCGTGTTTGGCAGTCATCTGTCCGACAATCTCACAGACCTCCTCACCTTCACTGTAAAAGCTCCTGGCGGAGAAATGGAGTCGGAAGTTAAAATGGCAATACTCTTCCTTGGTCGACCCAATCGCAGTAAGGAAGGTAGCGAGGATGTCCACGGATTTATAGGTTGTACGACAATCGAGGCCAGATTCATGGGATCAGTAATGTCCCTCGAACAGAAATTCTATGTCGGCACCTACAACACCAGGACACGAAAAGGCTCTTGCCAGTGGTTCAACCATCTTGAGTGCTCCAGATCACCAGTTTTCTGCGCTCTGTTTGGGATTTAGGTTTACAAGAACCATACGTTATTGATGTATTTCTGAAACTTGGAAGACTTAAAAAAACTTCCTCAACCCCTCCCTGCGAGCAGGGAGGGGTTTTGTATTCAGGCTTCAAAATTGGATATTACAATACATCCAAGGTTGGACCTTGGACATTGGAATATGTCCAAAATTTGATCTTAGGCATTAAACTAATTAAACTTTTGCTTGATAGAAGGATAAATTGGCCTAAAATTGAGTAATGAAGAAAAATGATTGGATAAAAAAATATATCGCGGAACAAAAACACGCTCTAGACTCGATAAATAGCGGCGAAGTGGTAAAACTAATCCAAATTCTGGCAAATGCTCTGAAACAAAACCGACAAATCTTTGTTATGGGCAACGGAGGAAGCTCTTCAAACACCTCGCACTTCGCGACCGATTTGGGCAAAAGCGCGTCCGACAAAATCGGTAAGAGATTTAAAGTCTTTTCGCTGAACGACAACGTAAGCTGGATAACAGCTCTCGGAAACGATTACTCATACGAAGATATTTTCACCGGTCAACTTAAAAACTTCGCGATGAAGGGTGACGTGGTCATAACTGCGAGTGTAAGCGGGAATTCCCCGAATCTTGTCAGCGCTTTCCAGTGGGCCAAAAAACACGGTCTGATAACAATCGCTCTGGTAGGAGCTAAACGAGGTAGATTATTTAATGTTGCCGATTATCCTCTTGTTGTTGATTCAATTCACTACGGAAAAGTCGAGGATGCACAGATGACAATTTTGCACATGCTCTGCTACGCGTTTGTGGAAAATCCAAACTGGGCAAAAAAATCCTTACTTGGTAGTTAAACTCCCAAGTAAATTAAAAACGAGGTTTAATCTCTTTTCTCTTAATATTTTGGACTTACGATGTCCAAAATATTTGCTACCAAGCAAAATGGGCAAAAGCTTTGTTTGCTTCTGCCATCTTGTGGACATTTTCGCGCTTCTTTATAGCGTCTCCCTCATTTTTTGAAGCGGAAATAATTTCATCGGCAAGTTTCGAAGCCATCGGTTTACCTTTCTTGGCGCGAGCGGCATCAATAATCCATTTCATAGAAAGAGCATTGCGCCTTTCGGGACGAACCTCAACCGGCACCTGATAGTTAGCGCCACCGACACGTCTTGAACGAACTTCCATGGCCGGCGCCGTATTTCTCAAAGCCGCGTCCAGAACTTCAACGGGATTGCTGACCTTGGCTTTTTCTTTTATCAAATTCAAAGCATCGTAAACCACCTTCCTGGCAGTCTCTTTTTTGCCACTAGACATGCAATAATTGATAAACTTTGCGAGTTTATCACTCTTGTATTGAAAATCCGGCTTTGGAATATTTCGATTTTTTACTTTTCTGCGCATCTCTTAATTCATAACTCCTAATTTCCGCCAGAAGGCGGACAAGCGTACTTCATCTTTACGCCGCTTTTGCCGCCGCCGGACCGCCACCGCTCCTCTTGGCGCCATATTGACTGCGACCCTTCTTCCTGCCCTCTACGCCTGAAGCGTCCAAAACGCCTCTAACAATTTGATAACGCAAACCGACATCTTTTACACGGCCGCCACGTACAACCACCACCGAGTGTTCCTGCAAGTTGTGCCCCATACCCGGAACATACGCCGTAATTTCCATACCGTTGGTCAAACGTACTCTGGCGATTTTTCTGATAGCCGAGTTCGGTTTTTTCGGCGTCTTGGTTGTCACCTTCACGCAAACTCCCCTTTTGAAAGGCGAAGCGAAAAAATTCGGTTTGTTTTTCAGAACGTTAAAAGAGCGCCTCAAAGCCACCGACTTCGGCTTGCTCTTCAAACTGACTCTTTTTCTTTTTATTAATTGATTTGTGGTTGGCATGATACAAAGCTTAGAGCTTAACGCTTGAAGCTTTAAAACAAAATTACCCGCGAGGGGTAAGGGTTAATTTAATACATATCGGCAAAAAAGGCAAATTCGGTCAGAACGACATGCCCGTAATAAGCCGGAACATAAAAGCGATAAGAGGAGTCAAATAACCCCAGAGAAAGAAGATGAAAAACAAAAGAATGATGAAACCGTAACGGCTCAAAAATTCCACAACGTAAAAAAACCGGCGAGGCAGAAGATTAAAAAGAATTTTTGAACCGTCTAGTGGCGGTATCGGGATTAAATTGAAAATTGCCAAAACCAAATTTATAACAACGACAAGACTGGCAATTTTCACGAAAGAAAGAGATAACAAACCAAAACCTATACCGAAACGCATAATTATTCCGAATAGCGCGGCGATGGAAATATTGGATAAGGGACCGGCCGCCGCAACTAAAAGCTCGTCGCGTCTCATGTGGCGCAAATTGTAAGGATTGTAAGGAACGGGCTTGGCCCAACCGAAGGCAAAACCGGCGAAAGATGTGACTATAGGAACCAAGACGGAACCTATCGGATCCAAATGCTTCAGGGGATTCAGCGTAAGCCGGCCAGCGTATTTTGCCGTCGGGTCGCCAAGATAATAAGCCATGTAGCCGTGAGAAACCTCATGAATCACCACAGACATAATTAAAATGGCTATGGCGAAAATTAAATCAATTCCAAACATATTGCTTAATAAAGATTCTATGATAATATAAACGCTCGCACAAACATGAGTTATACTTGTCCAATTTCAAAAAAGGGTTCCCGCGTAGGCGGCGGCTATTCGAACCGCACCCGCGCCACCCAATATAACCCCACGGGAATGGTGAGGAAATATGTCAATTTGCAGAAAAAACGGATTTATATTCCTGAATTGAAGAAAACCGTGGTGATAAAAATTTCAACCAACGCCCTAAAAACTATTCAGAAAAACGGGGCTTTCAAGACGTTAAAGAAAGCGGGGCTTATATAGCTTAGGGCTTAAAGCTTTTTGAAACCGGCTTCGCCGGCTTTTTCTTTTTTATAAACAGTGATATATTCATAGCGGAACTCTCCCGCCTTATCTTTAGTTGATGATAGGGGGAGAGATTGAAAACAGGTAGGAGCGTAAAACCGAACTCGGCACACTACCATGAAAAACCTCAACACCTCGAGCTTGAACGGCTAACCGAAGATCGAACGGCCAAAGAAGCAGAGGGGCGGCGGGCACTGCTCGCCGCTTTTTTATTTCAGGCGTAAGGATTTTCCATCCGTTTCAAAAACAATAGCGCCCATTGTATCCGTGCGAAGAATTTCGGCACCGGCTTTTTCCAAAATTTCCAAAACCTCCGCGTTCGGATGGCCATATCTATTGTCTTTTCCAACGAATATCACAGCGTATTCCGGCGAGACAGCAGAGACAAATAGGGACGAGGAGGAAGTTTTCGAACCATGATGACCAACTTTTAACACTTCGCAATCTAACCCCGAGCCGTAAATTTTCGTCAGATAATCTTCAATGGAAATCGGCGCGTCGCCGGTTAAAATAAAACAAATATTTCCGTAAACAAGTTTGGTGACAAAAGAACCCGTATTGGTCTCGACATTCGTCACGTCTCGGTCGGGAAAAAGGATCTCCAGATAAACACCACGTTTTTTATCCAAAACAATTTTGTCGCCGTTTCGGCCAACAATTTCCCCAATTCCCCCATCGGCAATTTCCGATTCAATCGCGCGGTAAAGGGCGGTGTCTCCCAAAACTCCGGATTCAAAAACGGCGCTGGTTTCAAATCTCCTCAAGATCTCCATAAATCCGCCGATATGATCGGCATCGGGATGGGTCATTAACAAAACATCAATAGTGCGGTCATAAAACGGCATTGCGGAACCAAGCTCGCGGACAACCGTATTGCCCGGGCCGGCATCAAGAAGCAACTGCCGGCCATTCGGCGCTTCGATAAAAATCGCGTCGCCCTGCCCCACATTTAGAAAATAAACCGCCATGATGCCGGCCCTCTCTTCCCTCGCCACTGCGTACCAAACAAAAATATTCACCAAAACGAGCAAGCTGGCAAATACAAGAGGCAAATTTTTCTTCGTAAAAACCCACTTCATTAGTTAAAGTATAACCCACAAAATGGCCCGACCCTGTCAGATGACAAGGCCGGGCTTGGGGACACCAGTTACGTACAATTTAGTGCAGTGGAAACCGCAATCAAAGCTAAAATGACAATGAACATTGCCGGAAGAGCCAGCAAAGAATATGGAGCGCCGAAGAAACAACCTATCAAAAAAGAGAACGCAAGAGTTCTCCTACCCGCTTTTGCAAGACCTGAGGTAAAACCGATATCCTCCCGTCCCACAGGAACGCCAGAGTCATCGAAAATTGTCATATAATCGGCTTTCTTTCTCTCAACCGCGACCAACCAACGTGTGACAATCAAGAAAATCGGACCTACCAATAAATCATACAAACGAGATATGCCAAAAGGCAATTCCCAACCAAACGGCCAGATAAACACAATTTCAGGAATAACATACCCCGAAAAAAGCCAAAACAGCCAAAATATTCCAATAAGCATCGTCCCTCCAAAGTAGAAAAACAGCGTCGAATCGAGATCAAACAAGGATTTTCCTTTTTTCATAGAACATTCTCCTTTCCCAGAAAAACAATAGCCAGCATACTCCTTCGTGTCAACGTGATATACTTTATCGGCTTATAAATTATCTCAATCGCTATGGCAAAATTTGAAGAATTGAAATTCAATATTCCCAAACTAAAAGGTATTTCTCAAAAAAATATCGAGGAGCATTTGAAACTTTACGCGGGCTATGTAAAGTTCACTAACGCAATCCTTTCGGATATCGAAAAATTATCGATTGATGATCCTGAAAAACACCTCTACACCATCACAGAAATGCAAAGACGTTTGTCGTTTGAATTCAACGGCATGAGAAACCACGAATACTATTTCGCCAGCTTGGAGGGCGGTTCGACTGCGCTCACCAAAAGTGGCCTTTTGGCAAAATCAATCAACACCACTTGGGGCTCGTTTGACGCGTGGCTAGCCAGATTTAAAGCTACAGCAAAAACCCGTGGCGTTGGCTGGGCGATGCTTTACTATGACAAAAAAACCAACCAACTTATCAATTCGTGGGTAGACGAACAACACATCGGACAACTAAACGGATTATCCCCGATTCTCGCTCTAGATATGTGGGAGCATGCGTTTGTCGCCGATTACCAACCAAGCGGAAAAGGAAAATACATTGACGATTTCTTCGCTAATCTGAATTGGGGCGTGATTGAGAAAAATTACGATTCCGTGGAATAAAAAATGGGCCACCACGCTGCAGCGAGATGGCCCAGAACAAGAACTAGCACAAGAACGAGAACTGAAAGCAGAAAAAGAACCAGAAAAAGAAGCTCATCATCAAAAATGGATCAGCTACATGTATTATACTTAACCACGTAAATTTGTCAAGAATAAGCGGCACTACCCACACACATCGGCGTTCTTAAACAATTTTGGCCTGACAAATATAAGCCAGGTAACAAAACAGACATAAAGCACTAAAATCACACCCGAAAGAAATGCGGGAACTTTAAGCGTGGCGAAGGGTAGCGAGCCGGCAAGTTCAGCGATGAAAATTTCATACTTGAGAAAAGCGAGCGAGATATAAGTGAAGGGCAATGCCAGAAAGCTGGACAAAAATGCCACCGCGCCTGAAATGAATCCGAAAAGCATTGTTAGAGGGATAAGAGGCAAGACCAAAATGTTGGCTAGAGGCGAGACAATCGACACCTCACCCGACATGGAAATTAAAAGAGGCAAAACAAAAATTTGGGTGGCCAAAGTGGCCGAGATAATTTCTTTGATGCCGAAAAATTTAGGCAAAAAAGAAATTTTTGTTTCAATAATCGGCGATAAATAAATTAAACCCAGCGTGGCCATAAAACTCAACTGGAAAGATGGGTCAAAAGCGGCGATGTGGGGATTTAACATAATCATAATGAAAGCGGCGGAAAAAAGAGCCCTGTTTATGCGATAACCCCTGCCGAAAAGGCCCGCCAAAATTCCCAAGATAGCCATAATGGCGGCGCGCACGGCCGTGGCCGAGCCGCCGGTCATTACAACAAAAAGAGCAATACCGATAATTCCTCCGACCGAAGCGCCTGTCTTAGGCAAGCGGAGGTTTTCCAAAAACCACCTGATAGCAAAAGCCACAATTGTCATATTAAAACCGGAAAGAACAATGATATGAACAAGGCCGGCGCGGCGGAAATCCTCGGTCAATTCCTCCCCCAAACCGCGTTTAGCCCCCAAAATTAAACCGGCGAGCAGAGAATTTTCCGGCTCCGGAACCAAACTGGCCGTTTTCTCCAAAAAAAGACCTTTGGCGCTAAACAAAAATCTTTTGAGAGGATTCCCGCCACCCTCCGAAAGAATTTCTATCTTCGGCCGATACGTTTCAAAATGAATCCCCTCTTTCTCAAGGTAGGACACGTAGTCAAAAATCTGGCCGCTATCGGTTTCAAAATTTTCCGGCACAGAAAGTCTACCGGAAATTCGGAGAGTGTCTCCATAATGCGCCTCCGGCGCAAAATCAACGGAAACCCGCGCCTTATCTTTCACAG
>CAZRUK010000001.1:17855-20002 GCA_964603405.1 uncultured Candidatus Saccharibacteria bacterium | reverse complement strand
AAACTGTCGCCGCTAATATTTTTTTTGAAATCAATTTCCAAAAAAACTTTATCCTCACGAATGTCGGGTTCATCAGAAACCACACCTTCAACAACAATCTTTTCGCCAACCAAAGAAACAAGAGTCGGATCGGGTTCTTTTACGGAAAGTTCAAACCTGGCAATACCAAAAACAACAGCCAGCAAGAAAAAAGGGATGATAAAAAAAATATTTTTGTTAAGCGGTTTCGGAACAACAAATTTTCCCCAAACAATCACCGAAACAGCAACAAGCATTAAAAAAAACGGCAGAACAATTCCCCAATCAATAAAAGACCGTAAAAAAACTCCGGCAACGAATCCCCCTACGCCGGTAAAGATAATCTTGTCAGCCATCAATTAAATGATAACATCGAGAACGGAGGTAAAAATATGAAATATCTATCCTTTGCTTTAGAGTTGGCCGCGATAGCCTATACGGCTTATGGTCTAAACTGGGCATATTTGTTCATTTGTAAACCATTTTGGACAGTTGAGGTCCTAACGGAGGAAAACCCCAACTGTTCTGTCATTTCCCTGAAACCTCGTTACCGATTATTACAGATAATTCTGTCGCCTATTTGGCCTGTGGGTTTTTTGATTGAGGCTACTTGTCATATATCCGAAAAGGCAATGCGATTGGCATATGTTTGTAAAAACTTCTAACCACCACACGCAAAAGAGGATGCCAAGAGCACCCTCTTTTTATTTCTTCTCCCAATCAGCGAGAACTCTTTCTGCTTCTTCCCTGCTTATCACTTTTTTGAATCGAGCGCCGGTTTTGCCTTTGACCCGAGACTCGCACTCTTTCCAAGTCTTGTCGATACTACTAACACCATCCGCCAAACTTACGTAGAAAATTTCTTTTTTGGCGGGAGAATTATTATTTAAAGAAACTTTGTAGTCGGAAAGCGGGCCAGAATATAATTTTGAACTTAAGTTGTCGGCAAAAGAAGTAGCGATTTCATCGCACCTCTCATTCGCACCGTGCCCCGAATGACCCTCGACTTTTTGCCATTCAATTTGCTTATCTGCGGCTAATTTATCGAGAGCTTCCCACAAATCTTGATTTTCCACATCTTGCTTTGCCTTGGTTTTCCAACCATTTTTCTTCCAACCGTGAATCCATTTTGTAATGCCGTTGATAAGATACGACGAGTCTGTGTAGAGATGAATTATGAATTTTGAATTATGAATTATGGATAAAGCTTCAATCGCCGCAGTAAGCTCCATGCGATTGTTGGTTGTCATTTCTTCTCTTCCCCCAATTTCAATAACTTTGTCCTCAAAGCTAGAAGACCCAAGCCCCAAGCTATAAGCTATTATGGCTCCCCAACCGCCCGGCCCGGGATTGCCGCGCGAAGCGCCATCGGTAAAAATTAAAATTTCGGATTTATGGCTCAAGGTTTAATAATTATGAATAAGTGCATTATAACAAAAACCCCGAAGCGCCAAACGCGCTCCGGGGGCTATCATGTTCTGTAACTTCTAACCGGCTGGCCCGAACATACGACCACCTTCTGAGACCTTCATTAACCACAGAATTCCAGTCTCAAACCAAGGTTTCCGATTTTCCCTTTACTACAACCTCACAGCCCGGGAAAAGGGCTAGAGCTGTGGCATTCAGCTAATATATATTGTGAGGAGTTTCTGGCTATTTACGACAAAACTTCCCGAGGATTGTCATTATGTTGGGAGTTTTCTTCCACTTCGTGGGATATAAAACCCCTGGCATTGCTCGCCAGAAAAGTTGCCGAATTAAGGGGCGGAGAGGAATCCGGAAAGAATATAGCACAAATTCTATATAAAATCAACTACCCGGAGACGGAGCTCGCTTCGGCCGCCAAAAACCGAACTTTCGAAAGAGGCTAGCATATTAACCGTCTCCCCCGCTTTCGGCACGCGGTTTAAATTTTCATCGGCAAAAAAACTTATCGCCCTTACCGAATCGCCGCTGTTCCGTCGAAAAAATACTTCGAGATGATTTTTTTCTTTACCGAAATTCTTTGCCTCGGCAATCTTTAAATCTTCAAAAAGAAAAACTGGTTTGGGATTGCCTTGGCCAAACGGCGACAGTGACGAAATTAATTTGTAATTTTCCGGAATAACTTCGTCCAAATTAAGAATGCC
>CAZRUK010000001.1:3934-17845 GCA_964603405.1 uncultured Candidatus Saccharibacteria bacterium | reverse complement strand
AAATTTCTTCGCCAAAATCTGCCCGACTTTCATAAATCAGATTGTGTGCCTTCTTCAAAGCGTGTTCAAGTTCGTGTATTTTGTCTTTCACAACAGTAAATCCGCCGGAAAAAGCGTGACCGCCAAAATCGGTAAAAATTTCAGAAGTGGCGCGCATAAGCTCCATTACATTGGTTTGTCCCTCCGAACGGCATGAGCCTTTAAGACAGTTATCGCCATCTCTTCCCCAAAGAAAAACCGGCTTGCCGAATTCGCGAGCCAAAGAATTGGCCGCCAAACCCAAAAGAGACGGTCTCCAATTGGGATTGCCGAGAACTATCGGTCCATCGCCAAAAGCCCTTAAAGCCATCGTATGTTTTATCTCTTTAATCATCGAGCCAACCAAACCCTTCCGCTCGTTATTTATTTTTATAAGCTCCGTCGCAGCTAGAACTGCCTCTCCTTCATCTTCCGTGCTAAGCAATCTGAAAGCGCTTTCGGCCGAACCGAGACGCGAAGCGGCATTCAGTTTCGGAGTAATGGAAAAAACAATGTCGTCCTCGTTTAAATAAAATTTAGACAAACCTGTTTTCCTAAAAATAGCCGATAATCCGGCGCGCGGGGTTTTGCGCAAAACCTTTAAACCATAAAAAGAAAAAATTCTGTTCTCGCCGAGGAGAGGGACCATATCGGAAAGAGTAGCCAGTCCAACCAAATCCAAAAGCCATTTTTCCCAACCCTCTTTCAGGCCAAAATCGCCGCGGCGGATAAGCCCTTGAACCAGTTTATAGGCAACCCCCGAACCACAAAGCTCCTTCTCCGGATAAAGGCAAGTTTCTTGTTTCGGGTCAAGAACGGCGAAGGCCGGACTTTTTCCTTTCGGCGGAATATGGTGGTCGGTAACTACCGTGTCGATACCAAGCCCTTTTGCGTGCTCAATCTCGACAGCGTCGGATACACCGCAATCAACTGTAATCAGGAGTTTGATTTTCTTCTCCGCCAGTTCGGAAACGGCCTCGCTATTTAATCCGAATCCCTCGTCATGCCGGTGAGGAATGTAATTCTCAAAATTCTCATAACCGATTTTTTTGAAAAAATCATGCAAAACAATGCCCCCGGGAACTCCGTCGGCGTCGTAATCGCTCCAAACAGCAATGCGTTCGTTATTTTCAACCGCGCCAATAATCCTATCCACCGCCTTTCCCATATCTTTCATCAAAAAGGGGTCGTGATTATTTTCGTAATCGGGGTTTAGAAAATTATCGGCATCAAGACGGGTCCGAATACCTCGGCCAACCAAAAGGTTTCGTAAAAGTCTGGGGTAATCAGAAAGCTCTTTTTCTTCTTCCGCGCCAATTTCGCCGGGCAAATTAATCTTCTTCATGCAAAAATTCTATCATAGTAAGACCTCCAGCCCTCATTTCCAAAAGCTATATTTAGATTTACAATTACAGAATGGAAAACTGTATTTTTTGCCGCATTGCCGGCGGCGCCCAACCGGCCGAAAAAATATATGAGGATAAAGAAATCTGCGCCTTTTTGGATATAAATCCGGTAAATATAGGACACGCGCTTATAGTTCCCAAAAAACACATCCGAAACATATTGGACGCCGATGATAAAACTCTGGCTAAAATGTTTCAGGCGGCGAAAAAAGTAGCCGTGGCTGTCAAAGAAGCCACCAAAGCGGACGGAGTAAATGTTTCAATGAACAATGAGCTGGCGGCCGGCCAACTTATTTATCACGCCCATATCCATGTTATTCCAAGATATAAAAACGACGGTTTTATTATGTGGTGCGGCAATCGCGGTTATGATGAAGGAGAAATCGAAAAAACCGGCGAAGCAATCCGTCGAGTACTGAATAAATAGACAAGCTAAAAGCCCTAAGCTTAAAGCTGTTTTAGTGCTTCTATACCCGGCAATGTTCCATCTGCTAGAAATTTAAGCATCGCTCCACCGCCGGTTGAGACAAAAGTAAATTTCGACAACATTCCCAATTTATCTATTTCGGAAACAGTGTCGCCGCCGCCGGCAAAAATCTTGGCCGAAGATTCAACTAAGGAGTTAATCAAAGCGTGAGTGCCTCGGCAAAAACCTTCTTCACAAACGCCAAGCGTGCCATTCCAAAGCACAAATTTCGATTTGCTAACCAAAGTCTTGAGCAATTCAGTGGTTCTGGTTCCACAATCAACAGCAACCTCACCCTCTTTAAGATCTTCCGCGTTTATCTCCTCAGGAATTTCACGGCGGGCAATCACATCCGCAGGTAAATAAAAATTATCTCTAGAAACAACGCCTCGCTCCGCCAAAAAATCTTTAACCAATCCGCCACCGACAAATGTTGAGTTATAAATTTCTCCCAATTTTCTAAGCAAAGGAAGTTTGGTTTCAAACTTTGCTCCGCCTAAGATAAGCAAAGAAGGTTTTTCGGGATTCAAAGCGACAGATAAATTTTTAACTTCATTCATAAAAAGCAGACCCGCGTATGACGGAAGGTGTTTGGGAATACCGACAATGGAAGCGTGCTCCCTATGCGATGCCGAGAAGGCTTCGTTAACGTATAAATCGCCGAGAGCCGCCAACTTTCTAGCTAAATCGTTATCATTTCGAATCTCGCCTTCCTCATTGCGAATATTTTCAATCAAAACAAAATCGCCTCCGGCCAAATTCTCCGAAAGCGAAACCGCTTCGCCCATATTTTCAGCAAAAAATACTTTAAAAAATTTTGCCAGATAATCACAAACCGGACGCAGCGTCTTTTCCCCGCTTTCTATGTGGCTCAAGATAACAGTTTTGGCCCCAGCCTTCGACAAAAATTCCAAAGTGGGCATGATTTTTTTTATCCTGAAATCATCGGCTACCGCGCCGTTTTTTATCGGCACATTCAAATCAAGCCGCAAAACCACCCGTTTGCCTTTTATGTCGCCGACATCTTTGATTGATTTTATTTCACCTGGCTTCATGGGCTGATTTAAGAATTTCACCAAACAGATTAGGATCAAGGCTTTGCCTGCCGACTAAAAAACCGGAAATATCACCGTCAGCGATTAACGAAGAGGCATTTATACTACTCACCGAACCTCCATACAAAATAGGAACTTGCGTCGCGTAATCTCCGTAAGCGTCAAACAAAACTTTTTTTATAAAAATAACCGTCTGCCGCAAATCAGCCGGATTCATAGATTTCATATCCTTTCTACCGATTTCCCAAACAGGCTCATAAGCTATTATAAGTCCCGCTTTCACTGCTTCTTTGGAAACTAAAACCAAAGAAGACATTATTTGTTCCCTCAAAAAAGAAAGATAATTCCCCTCGGGATCGCGCGCGTTTTCGCCGACGCAAAGCACGGCCACAATTTTGTCCCTGATAACAGCAGACACTTTCTTGGCCACTTGAGAAGAACTTTCTCCCATTTTCCTCCTTTCCGAGTGGCCTAAAATAGCGAACCGGGCTCCCGCGTCATAAGCCATCTTGGGAGAAATTTGGCCGGTAAAAAATCCTTCGTCCTCCCAAAAAACATCTTGAACTCCTATATGAATGCCGCTTCGCGCGGCGATTTTGACCAAAGGCACAACGTGCAAATCGGGTGGGCAAATCACCACCTGAACTTTCTTGTAATTTTTAGCCCTTCTTTTTATTTTGGAAAAAATTTCTTTGGCTTCATAAACCGTTTCCGGACTCATTTTCCAATTACCCACGACAATTCTTTTTTTGAAAGACATGGAAGAATTATAACATCTTCTAATAAACCTCTTTCCAAGCATCCAAAGCAAACCCTCCGGACGGTCCCGAAGTAAAAAGAACGTTGGCTAAACCGGTTTTATAAATCACCTTAGCGCTGTTTCGCAAGGTAAGTTTATAAGAAGTAACTTCTCTAAGGTCCACGTAGTTATCCATAGTTACGTTGCCGTGCGGACAATAGAGAATTATTTCGCCGTTAACGCTGTTAGCCATAGTAATAGCATCCACCGCCCCGCCCTGAGAAGCGCTCTCGTTTCGGGCGATGAGTAAAAGATAAGAGTTGTTCCCGCTCCCCTGAAACTCGGTATTGTTGTCCAGAATAACTCTACTACTATTCAATCTGTCCGACGGATTATCGGCTATGATGGGGATAGTAACGTCGGAATAGGCGGGACTTATTTTTATAATCGGATTATTAAGCACGTGGATATTTCCCACCACCCACAAAGCGCCATTTATAGTAACAATCGGGTTGCCGGAAATCACAAGGTCGCAAGGAATCTTCTTGGGACCGATAGTCATATCGGAACTTATTTCATATTCGCCTTCATCGCAGGTAGCTGTGCCACCCGCCTCGGCGTCAATTTCCCATTCGTCAATCTGACTGTCGGCAATCGGCAACGACGAGGAAGTTTGATCCGGACTGTTGGGATACTGGGTCCCACCGACCGTGGTATTTATAATTTCGGTGTAAAAAGCGTCTTTATCAACTATCGAATCTTTTATGGTATGAGCATAAGCGCTTGATGTCGCGTGAATGTTCTCAATTAAACCAGCCGGGCCGGCGGAAAGAGCGTCGCCGTGAATATAATTACCTTCGCCTTTTATCGGTCCACCTGAATGTATATTGCCCTCAACAATAGACGAGTTATACATCCAGAGTCCGCCATCGCCAACTTGAACGCCGTAATAAAAAGAACCTCCCGTGCCATAGCTTATCATCAACCTCAATTTTCTAAATAAGCTGGACTTTGAACTCGAAATATCGATTCTCTTTATCCCAAACAGTTCTATCACCGTGGCGTTCGCCGTTCCCCCATTCAAACTCATGGTAACGGGTGAGTTAATGGGCAATGCCGTCACGTAACGATAAATAATATCTTCTGACAAAGAGTCGGCCAAATAAAAACTCTCGCGCGAGGCGTGGTAATCGAGAGAATTCAAAAGATAACGAAAAACGGAGCCGGCCAGACCAAAAACCACGGTTGAAGAAATTATCAGAAAAAAAAGAACCACACCGATAATTGCTTGCCCCGAGCTTGCTTGTGGTAAACCCATCGAACCATGTCGAGAGACTTGCTTCTTGAAATATCTTTTTCTCCGAAAATCCTGATTCATTGAAAATTGATAATTATAAATTGAAAATTTGCCCTATATCGAACCTCTTAAAACTATCGTGTCTTCGAAATTTTCGGTTTTTACATAGGGCCCGCTGGTCGCCGTTACCAACATTTCAATTCGGAGGGCTTTGGTCCGGCCGTTATCGAGCAACCTGAAAACAAGCTCGGTTGTGCTGGCCTCCTTAGGAGTTATCGGGCCCAAATAAACATCCTCCCTGTAAAGATTGACTGCGCCGTTCTCTAGAGCAATGGTCACGTTGGCGGGAGCGCCACTTAAATCGAAAGCGGCCAGGCGAACTTTGCCCGGGCTTGTATTTAAAATACTTTGAGCCAAATCGACATCATGGGAATCCCGCGCTTCCCGGGAAACACTTTCAAAAAATACCGCGGCCGAGTCGGTTACCAACCTTGAAACTCGCATTTTTTTATAAGACGAAGAAAAACCTATAAGAGAATCTATAACAACCAAAAGAAAAATTGAAAGCAAAGCCAAATAAATTATCATCTCCATAAAAGTAACTCCCTTTTCTGCCGTCTTTTTATGAAAATTCCTCCTAATCATTGAATATATTAGTTAAATAAGCGGATAAATCTTTAGTCGTGGTCCCTTCCTGAGTTCTCCAGCTGACCGTCATAACGATTTTTTTAGTGCCGTTGTCCAACGTTCCGCCGCTCAAAACAATATTTCCGTTCGCATCTCGATTTACATTCTCAACCGTAAATTTTCTTTCAAACCTCGGATCGGTAAATTGCGGTGTGGTGGTAATGTTCCAGTCCGCGCCGTCGAATTGAAGATAATAATCCGTTGAAGGCGATAAACTGCCAACACTCGACCACTGCTCGTCTCTTAAAAACTTCAACACTTCGATACCTTCCTCAGACATTAAGGCCGCTTTGATCCGCAAGGGATTGCTCAAACTAATTCGCAAATAAAAAAAGTATGTGGAAACCACACCGAAAACCAAAAAAATCATAATGGCTGCGGCCACTACCACCTCAACCAAGCTAAAAGCTCCGGATAATCTATTATTTTGTCTCAACCAAACCCGTGGCATAAATAGTTATTGTGCTACTTGCTTCTGTCCCGGGGATAGAAACAATAATTGTGCCGTAATTATCGGTCTCCCCGGTTAATCTTTTAAAAAGAACATCGCTGGTACCGCCATTAAAAGAATAATTTGTGATTTCAGCGGGCGACACAATGTTCTGAACCTGATTGGTGGTCGTGGCCGGATCGTAAGAGTTCCCTTTAAACAAAACTATCGTGCTACTTGCCACATGAACGCCGTAAACGCTGTCGTTTTCCGAAGAAAGAGTCATCGCTCTGGCTCTTTCAATGGTGGCCGCGACAACAGCCGTCTGCTTGCTTACCGATTCGGCCCTATTGGTGTCGAAAAAAACACTATAGGTAATAGCCGAAAGGAAACCGGCTATGGCTATAACCACAAGAAGTTCCACCAAACCAATTCCCTGTTTAGTTTTTTTCTTCAACAAACTAATTATATGCTGAATTTATCGGCGAGCGAGTATATCGGTCCCAAAACGGAAAGAGCGAAGAAAGCCACGCCTAGACCCACGAGAACCATCAGCACCGGCTCTATTATGGTCGATAAATTTTTGGTTTTTTGATCGACTTCGTCCTCATAATAAACCGCCACATTGGAAAGCATTGTGGTAAGCTGACCTGTTTCTTCTCCGATACTTATCATTTCGCCGACAAAAATTGGATAAAGATGCGAATTTTCAGCAAAAACTGTATTCATAGGTTCGCCTTTTTTTATCAACTCTCCAGCTTTGTCCAATACCTGCTTGAAAAAGACATTCTGTACAACTTCTTTGGTAATTTGAATAGCTTCAATAACATCGACACCAGCGTTTAAAAGCGAAGCCAGCGTGCGGGCGGTGCGGGCAGAATTTGTTTCTCTGACCAAATTGCCGATAATCGGTAACTTCAAATACAAACCATCAAAAAACTTTTTGCCTAAATCTGTTCTCATGAAAAAATAGATAAGAGAAATGACGGCAAAAATTCCTATACCCCAAACAATGCCGTGATTGACAAAAGAATCGCTCATAAAAATAAGAATTTTGGTGTTCATCGGCAACTCCGCGTCTATATCCTCAAAAATGGCCGATATGCTGGGCACGACATAAATAAGCATAACAATGGCAATAACTACCATAAGAACCAGTATAATGGCCGGGTAAATCAGCGCCCCCCTAACTTTTTTCTTCAGAGAATACATTCTGTCCATCTGGTCTGAAACCGTTTTTAAAGAATCCGACAAACTGCCACTTTCCTCACCCGACTTAACCATTGAAATAAAAAGGGAGCTGAAAACGTTCGGGTAAATTTTGAGACTTTCTGATAAAGATTTTCCTTGGCTAATTTCTTCGTTCAATCTTTTAAAAATCGCTTTCAGACCTTTTTTCTTTGTTTGTCTTTCCATGATGGAAAAAGATCGAGAAAGCGAAAGCCCTGCCTTAAGCATAGATCCCAAATTTCTGGCCATCAAAATTTTATCCCTAGCTGAAACTCTCAAGAAAAGCCCGCCGATAAAACCGAAATCGAGACCAAAAGTACGGCCCGTTTTCGTTTCTTTTGCCGACAAAACAATATCACCGGTCGTCTTCAAATCGCGATATAAAGCAAATTTATCTAGAGCGTCCTTTTCTCCCTCGTAAATTTCCCCATCGGCCTTTTTTGCTTTGAATTTAAATAGGGTCAAGTCAGTAAGTAGTTAGTAGTAAGTAGTAAGTAGTTTAATAGGATTAAGCACGGGAAAAAATCATTTTGTTAAGCATTCTCATTATCTCGCTGAGTAAATCGCTGGTTTTTGAAAGCTCATCCGGCGCACAAAATCCTAGACGCTTAGCTATCTCAAGTTGAGTTTCCAATTCCGCTCCCGACCCAAAAGCAATTACAAAAAAATGCCTCGTATCTTTTACGCCACTCCTTCTACTTCCTTCGGCTATATTCGAGGGTATAGATATCGCACTTCTTCTCATCTGTGAAGTCAAACCGTATGTTTCCTCGTTAGGAAAAGTTTTGCTTAATTTATACACATCTACAACTAAATCCATACTTTTTTGTCAAACTATCAAACTTTTGTAATTGATGCTGTTCGCCAATTTTTTGTCTACTTACCGCTAAACATCCCCTACTTACTACCTTCTACTTACTACTTACTATTTTACTCGCTTATCACCCTAAACACCTCTTCAATAGTTGTTACACCCTGAACGGCTTTGAATAAACCGTCCTCTATCATTGTCATCATTCCCTCTTTTTTGGCCTGTTCTTCTATGTCTCCGGAGGTGGCACCCTTAATAATCAGGTTCTTAATAGTCGGCGATAATTTCAAAACTTCGTGAATAACCCATCGGCCCGAATAGCCATCCGATGATTCCGACTTCGCCGCTTTGTAAAAAGGAATTTTCTCCCAAGATTCGCTCTTGCCGATGATTTTTTCTTCCTTGAGAAAATCGAGCACTCTGTCCAAATCAACATTTTTCTTCAGCTCTGCAATCTCCTCGCTCTTCAAAAAATATTTTTCTTTGGGTTCGGTTAATTTTCTGACCAAACGCTGGCCAATGATAACATCCAAAGTAGAAACCATAAGAAATGGCTCCACCTTCATATCAACCAGTCTCGGAATAGCGCCGGCGGCGGAATTGGTATGCAAAGTGGAAAGCACCAAGTGGCCGGTCAGAGCGGCGTTTATGGCAAGTGAAGCCGTTTCGTTGTCTCTCACCTCGCCGACCATAATAATGTCGGGGTCTTGGCGAACAAGAGACCTAAGACCGGCCGCAAAACTGAAGCCGATGTCGGCTCTCACTTGGGTCTGATTGATGCGCTTTATCTGATATTCAACCGGATCTTCAATGGTGCTGATATTCACTTCCGGTGTATTCAAAATATCGAGCATGGTATATAGAGTTGTCGTCTTGCCGGAGCCGGTAGGTCCTGTAGCCAAAATAATGCCGGACCTTTCGCGCAAACCGTTATGAATATCCTCTAAAGCTTTGCCGTGGAAACCCAATCCTTCAAGAGTAAATCCCGAAATATTTTCTTTCAGCAATCTCATTACTACCTTCTCGCCATAATAAGTAGGCAAAATAGAAACGCGGAAAGAAACTTTCTCATTGTCCGTTTCCACTTTAAACCTGCCGTCTTGAGGCAATCTTTTTTCGTCGAGACGAAGACTGGAAAGAACTTTTATGCGAGCGATGAGAGAAGGCCCGACGTTTTTCGGCAAAACCATAGTATCGTGAAGAATCCCATCAATCCGATAGCGAACAATAACTTCGGTTTCGCCCTGTTCAATATGAATATCCGAGGCGTTCTGCAAAACCGCGTGCTTGATAAGAGTGTCCACAATGCGAACTATCGGCAAATCTTCAGCCATATTTTTCAAATCTTTCTCCGAAAGATTCTCCGGATTTTCCAGAATAGTTTTGACCGAAGCGGCTTCCTTTCCGATTATATCGCCGAATTCCGCCTTCAAACTTTTCTGGTACTGCATAAGAGCGTGCTTGATTGAGTCCGTATTAGTGAGGCGCGGTAAAATTTTCAAATCAACTTTCTTCTTGACGAAATCAATGGCGCCGAGGTCGGAAGTGTCGAGCATGGCCACTTCAAGCCCTTTGCTACTTTGCCTGAAAGCCACGATGTTGTGGCTTCTCGCTATGGGTTCCGGTATAAGCGAGAGAATGGGAAAATCTATCTTTTGATTTCGCAAATCAACAAAAGGAATACCCAAAACGTAGGCCTGCATCCGGCGCAAATCGTCTTCCGAAATTTTGCCTTCGCGGACAAGTTCGTCGCCGACGGAAATTTTCGCCTTTTCCGATTCTTTTTCGGCTTTAGCAAAATCGCCAGCCGAGACAAGCCCGGAATCGAGAACGAAATCTTTTAATTGTTTTGTTTCGAGATACATAAAAAGCCGCCGTGTAGAAAGGTTTACGGAAATTATACCAGAAAAAACCTCTCCCTTTCTTGAGAAAGGGAGAGGTGGTGGAAAAACTTTTCTACTGTCCTTTTACAATCTAGAAAGCGTAAGTCCAATAATAAGTTACGGTATCAACCATTGCCCCATCTTGACTAACGCTGTAAGTAGCTGACCCTGTACCAACATAATACTCTGGCGGAAGAACATACTCGCAGGAAGAATAAGGACCTAACTGGCCAAATCCTCCTTTAGAAATGGTTGTGTTAGCTGGCACAGTAAAACTCGACGGAGCGCTTTCAAGATGTATCGGATTGAAAGCGGTTCTAACCAGTTGGGCATCCTTGCTGGTGTTGTTGTTTATATCAACTGATCCATAAAACACCACTAAGGAACCTGTACAGTGACCAATAGCATCTGCGTAAGCATCTGCTAATTGCAGAGTACCCGGCTGAGGCTCAACACCGAATTTCCTTAAAGCTTTAATCAACCCTGACGCCAATTTTATCCTTGTCTTCGTAGCGGCAGGATCAGTAATATCAACCAAAGCAACACCGTAAATATTGCCGCCTTTGGCGATTCTTAAGGGCGAAATTAAGGTGCCGAGCGGGTCAACGGCTATCGGCACGATCTCAACATCCGAGGAACCAGCCGAGATATTTTGGCTCAGCCGAAGACCAATGTCTATAAATGCCTCGACTGTGCCAGCCGAAAATAGAGGCGCGATAAAAATAGACAGAATAAGGATTAAAATTTTTGGGAATTTATTCATTGGCCCGAGAAATTTACAAATCTGTTCTAAGCCACATTCTGCCAGCCTCCGGTGCGGTAGGATCGCTTGTTCTGGTTTCAATCGTCGGCTGCCAAATACCATAACCCACACCATCAGATCGCAAAACACGGCCGTCCACAGCACTAGAGGGATAACTAAACTGTCCATTTACAAGAATCCCTCCATTAGCTTGAATAACATCATTAGTGGTAAACAAACCGCCTATAGTAAGAGCTCCTGTTTTTGTTTGGCCAACAGAACTCACGTTTATCGGCGCTTCAACATTCCCGCCCGGCGGATCTTGTGTCGGCGCGGTCCAAGTTTGAGCATACGATAGCCCCGCCACCAAAAGTACCGTCGCCACTGCAATTATGGAAATTGATTTGATTTTTTCCTTCATATTTTTAATTTATTTTTTAATATTTTCCCTCATTGTATTAACAATGGCTTCGATTTCTTCCTCCGCGAGAGAACTCTTGGGACTGGACCTCATTTGCGTAATAATTTCCTGCGCCTTTTCTTCTGAAACCGAAAACTCTTTCGCCCTTCTCCTCATATCTTCCAACATAGCCTGTATTCGTTCTTCCTCCGACATCGGTCCGCGGACACGGGAAATTTGCCAGATTGTATAAGTCGCTAAAATAATCACAACAACCAGCGCCAACAAAAATATCCGTCTGTTATTTAAAAGTTTTTGCTTTGCGATTTCACTCGCGCTTCCATTCGCCATTGATTGTTAAATTTTAACATAAAAGAAAAAACTTGCTGTGGAAATCACCGGCCGGCCGACGAATGTGGATATTTTGTGGATTGTAAAAAAAGAAACGGCTATTTATAACGTTTTTCGGGAACAGAATCACCGGCCGGCGAGGGGTCAAAAACTTGCAAAATCCCTGCAAAAATGGTATATTTCCTTTGGTAAACGGCTACCAAAAAGGTGGCCAAGCTCTTCAACAAAAGGATAGCGCATGAAAGCAAAACTTCTGCTAATGCTTGCCCTTGTGGCGGGTCTCGCGGTGGAAGCGAAAGCTTTCACCTACACTTCGACGAATTACGTCTCCACCAACCCGCCCCCGTCGGCTCTCCGCGAATTGCCAATAGGCAGTTTGGATAAAGTGCTAACATACTGCACGGACCAGATCAACAACATTGACCTGCATGTGCTTTATGAAAACACCGAATCCAACGAGGGTGTTTGCCATGACGGAAAGTATTGGAAACAATATGTAAATGGCTTGCCTTGTCTCTACGATGGGAGCGAGCCTCTGAGCGATTTCATCAAGAGAAAACTCCGAGACCATCTGAATAAGGGTCTGGCGGCCGGGTGTTTTGTTCCGGTTAAGCCGGAAGCTCCTGAAGAACAATGGTTCATGGCCGGGGCATATTGTTTCGACGGTGCCACTTTGTATGTAGTTGATACAAATACACGTTACAGAGGTTCCGCCGTAATTATGCTGGCACTCAACCAGTTCAGACTGGTGAAAAACCTTGACGGCACCTTCTCCATACCAGAGAAGGCAAGTAGTCCTGATGGCTTGACGCCTTTCAATTGGGAAGTAGAGACAATCATGATACCGGGTGTCAAGGACATCTGGATTCGGGCCATTGTAGACGGTCACGAGTTGCTGTACAAACCGCTTAGTGGCCCATGTAACAACAGACTCTACATTCATCCGACAAAAATGGTGACCTTCCCGGAGCAATTCGCCCTTGGCGAATACGACGGTACAGTTACCGTTTACTACTCGGAGGATAAAACCCTCTACGCGGACTACGACCTCCGGACGGGGGCCAAAATCCGCGACACGTTTCCTCCCCGCCTCACGCTCGTCGGGAATAAAGACGGGAAAAGACTGTTCGTCGAAGGGGGTTCTGGCACGCTCCGCATTGAAACCTCCAGAGATTGCCGAGAGTGGAACGCTCTCCGTGTAGTGGAAAACTACACAGGCTATGTCTGGCTAGATGGTTTCTTGGGATACGGCGACACGCTCTTTTACAGAGTTTACGTCGAATAATTGCGCACCCCTCACTCGAGTTTCGAGTGAGGGGCCTTTTTAATATTCGCCCGCATGTTTGTCCGAAGGAACAAACTGCGGTTTGCGAATATTAAACCCCGTACCAAAGTTAACGGGGTTTTTGTTTTTTTGTCCAAATACCACGAGGAGTTGCAGTGATACGCAAAATGCGGGTGACGAATAGTCACATCCCTCTTGTCCCAGCATTTTGCCACGGGATATATTTAACTTTGTTATCGGGGTTACGCCCGCATGTTTGTCCGAAGGAACAAACTGCGGAAATTGAAATTATAATTCCTTGTATATTCCCTTGATGCCAATTTCAGGATCCATGTCTCTCTTACAAGTAGCGGTATGGGAATCGCTGTCCGTAACTGTTGCCGTAACAGATTTCTTGCCGGTAGTTGAATAAACATGAAGCAATTGTTGAGTTTTTCCTGCGTCGCTAATACCGGATTTAGTGAAATTAACATCGTCACCGCTCCAAACAATAGTATAAGGGGCTGTTCCTCCGTTTATATTCGCCGTGAAGGTAACTACCTCACCGACAACCGGCGCCATCGGAGAATTAACGGGCTCGAAAGAACAATCTAAACATCCGTCTTCTATAAGACAAGCTTTAGACGTGTTGCAAAACACTGTTCTTGGTGTGCTATTACCAAAATTATCTGAACAAATAAATTTCAACCATGTATCCTCGGTAAAAGTATCGATATATGAACCACTGTTTACTCCTGTTGGAGTAAGGTCATTACCGGAATCGCCCTGAAAACGGCAAATCACGCTACTTCCGGCCGTGTTGGTAGTGTTATACGCGACATAACCGGAACCATCGGGAATCATAATGTCCCCACTCGCGACATACGGATTTCCCGAAGAACCATCGCCCGACAAGTTTTTACCACAGGAAACTTCGTCAATTGACCAATTTATATTCGGAAGCGTAGTGGCGCAATGCACCGGGCTAGAAGGTGAGGCACCGCAAATGGGATGTTTCGGCACCACGCTGCGACAATAATTCGTATTCGGAACTAGCCCGTACTGTTTATTTGATGTTTCGGGATAAACAACGGCTAAATCTTCCACAATAGGATCATCCCCTAGGGACCAC
>CAZRUK010000001.1:0-3924 GCA_964603405.1 uncultured Candidatus Saccharibacteria bacterium | reverse complement strand
TAATTAAAGGTCGTCGTACTTATCCTCGTATGAATACAGTGACTTTCATCGTCATCACAAGGATTTACATTCACAACCAAGGGGACATAATAATTATCGCAAGTGACGGAGACAGAGAGAGAGGCTACTGCAACCTCAACCACCCCCTTGAAACAACTGATCCCAAAAACATAATTTCCAGGCACATTTAATGATTTACTGGCTGATACCTCCGTAGTATTACCAGTAAATTCTTCATGTAGACCGTCCGTAGATAATTTAACGCCAGACCATACATCAGGATCAGGGGTGCCGGCATTAGGATAATCGCTGCTAGCCGTACAAATCGCGTCAGACAAATTACTCGTCGCCCATCGCAAACTCAAAGCTGAACCGGCAGGCACAGAAACCGGCGCGGTAAATCCAAGCGTGGCTTCATCCCAACCCTCCAAATCAATCGAACCGCCGATTTCAGTCGGATTAAATTTAAGCCAGCCAATTTTATCGGCGCCCCAAGCAAAACCCCGCAAAGAATTTGAGATATAAGTAATACCGCCGTCGCCCGTCATATTAGGCGAGAGGTGGTGCGTTCCCGAAAGCTCTATCCAGCCATCCCATCCGCTGGTTGCCGCGCCCGCGCCAAGACCCGAACAGGAAGTAGCCGGCGTCCCCGGCGTCTCCTGACAGCCCGCCAGAGCCCTCGCCCAGCCAGTAACAGCGCCGGTTGTTTTATTTACGGTAGGCGGACAAGAACCGGAAGGACAAGACGACAAAGAAGGATTAAATAAAACCCACCCGACATAGGGCGACCAAGCGTAACCGGAAAGTTTGCCCGAGGCGTTATTCATTGTCACTTTATAATCCGAGGTGGCGCAAACATCCGATTGACCCAATCCGCCGGTAGCGCAATTCAAACTAAGCCAGCCAACAGTTGAAGACCAAGCGTAACCGGTAATTTCTTCTCCGCCCGCATCGGCAAGAACGACAATCTCGGCAGATGAAAGAGCGCGGTTATAAATTCGGACATCGTCTAAAGAGCCCTCAAAAGGATAAATGGATGAGTCGCGGCGATTGCCGATTCTTACAGGATCAGTATTTAAACCTCCGTAAGGAAGACTCTTGGTGGGAACTCCGCTGACTAAAACACCGTCAGCATAAATTTTTATATCATTACTACTCGCAACCGTTGTGTTCGTGGTAAAAATCACGGCAAAGTGGTGCCAACTACCGTCGTTTATAGCCTGACTTGATGTAACAGAGGTTGCGTCTGAACCGCCCGGGGATGTTTTAGTAACGGCGTACAGTTTGCCTCCCGACAACCAAATAGCCCAACCTCCATAAGGAGATGAGATACTTCCGCCCTTGGAAACCATGATACTATTGCCCGCATCGGTAAACTTAACCCAGCCGGCGACCGTGAAGGTTCTGTTGTCAAAAAAAGAAGAATTTGTCAGTCCAGAGACCAAAACGATATCGTCGATACCGTCAAAAGACAGGGCGTTGTCACTAATTCCACCCCCGACAAGCCATGCGGGACCATTCGTAAGCGTTCCCGTATAACCAAATCCGGAGGAATCGGCAGCTGATGTGCCAGAACTTTCATTGAATTTCCAGTGAGCAATGGGGTCGGTTATCTCTCCAAGAACAAACGTCGCCGTAACATTCTTCGCGGCGCTCATCGTTACATTGCAGGTGTTGCCAGAAGAACTGTCACATCCTGTCCAAGACACCGAGTAACCGGAAACGGGGGCGGCGGTTAGGACAACGGCTGTGTTATTAACAAAAGATGTCGTGCACGGCGTAGCAGAGCCGACGCAGGAAAGTCCGGAAGGAGAAGAGGAGATTGTGCCAAAACCGGCCGAGCTTCCCGACTTGGTGACGGTGAGAGAGCGAATGTTAGCGTTGTATAGACTTTGGATTTCTGTTGAATTTAAAACGTAGTTGTAGATTCGGACGTCGTCAATCTGGCCAGGGAAAAGATAGGTAGCTGGGTTAGGTTGACCTCGGGCGCCTATCCTTAAACTACGAATGTAAAGAGAGTGGTCAATAATTCCACTTGCCACTCTGGTATGCGCCAAAACACCATTTTTGTAGGTTCTGACATTAGAACCGTCATATGTTATAACCAAATATGTCCAGACTCCCACCGGCGCGGTGGCGCTAGTTCTAATCCAAGCCCAACCAGGGCTTACATTTCTTATTGCCCAAGAAACCTCGGCATTAGTATTTATTCCCCACTCGTATACATTTTCCTTGTTGAAAATAATGCATCCTCCGTCTATACCACAAGTCGTAAGACCGGTCGGTTTTATCCAAGCTGAAAATGTAAAATATGGATTGCCAACCTTAAGACTTTCTGAATCAGGAGCTTCTACATACTGACTGGTCCCATTGAAAGATAGGGCATTACCGCTAACGCCGCTAATCCACGCGGGTGCGTTATACAGAGTGCCGATGTTACCCAGACCCGAAGAATCTGTTGCTGTGATGCCAGAACTTTCATCAAACTTCCAGTGGCCGACAAGACTCGGGCTTAAATTAAACGTCGCCGTAACATTCTTCGCGGCACTCATCGTTACATTGCAGGTGTTGCCAGAAGAACTGTCACATCCTGTCCAAGACACCGAGTAACCGGAAACGGGGGCGGCGGTTAGGACAACGGCTGTGTTATTAACAAAAGATGTCGTGCACGGCGTAGCAGAGCCGACGCAGGAAAGTCCGGAAGGAGAAGAGGAGATTGTGCCAAAACCGGCCGAGCTTCCCGACTTGGTGACGGTGAGAGAGCGAATGTTAGCGTTGTATAGACTTTGGATTTCTGTTGAATTTAAAACGTAGTTGTAGATTCGGACGTCGTCCAAAGAACCATTCAGATGAAGTAAGCTATTGTAAGTGTCTCCGATGTTTAGGTCTGTGGAAGAGTTACCGATTGAAAAAGTCTGGAAAGGTGTACTGTAAGTGGTTGTTTTGGGTTGGCCATCGACATAGAAAGTAATAGTAGAACCGTTTCCTACCACAGATACGTGGTGCCAATTATTGTCATTTATCGTGGCGCCGTCATCGCTATGGCAATTTATTACCGGCGAGTCTGATACACCCCTGTAAGCATAGAACCTCAAGGAATAAGTACCATAAATAGAACCTGCTGTCTCCCACATAAGCACAAACCCTTTATCAACCGAAGCAACACCTCCCGTAGAAACAATTACCTGCCTTGTCGAGCGATCGCCGTTTAACTTGAGCCAGCCGGAGATAGTGAAATTCAAAGTATTTTGGACGAAAGAATAAACCGCTGCGGTGCTAGACATAGCGACTCGATCATTCACGCCGTCAAAAGACAGGGCGTTGCTATCAACCCCAGTTATCCACGTTGGGCTGTTGTAAAGAGTGCCGGTGTAACCCAGACCAGAAGAATCGGAAGCAGTCGTGCCTGATCCTTCGTTGAAGGTCCAGAGACCAACCATGCCAGACGAATTAATTCTTGCCTGAATCATCCGACTGGTATTCATATTAGTCAGGTTGCAAGTAACGCCTCCCGTACCCGATACACTATCGCAACCGGTCCAGCCGCCAAAAACACTGCCACTGTTAGGATAAGCGGTAAAAGACGGTTGAGCCCAAGAATTATACTCCTCTGTGCAATCATCGCCGTTAGGAGTCGGGCTTGGGAAAAGCGAGCAACTAACTTGACTTCCATCGTAATTATCTCTAACTTCTCCGCTGCCAGTGCCGGGGTTGTCGTATATACCAAGTGTATATGTCTGCGCGTATGCAATATTTACGACGGCAAAAGAAAAAGCCGCGCAAAAAATCAAACAGAAAATAAACTTCCTACTCGCGAAGCGGATCATTTCACCTGAAATTATAACATGTCTGCGCAACAAAGAACCCGATATCAACAGATGGGAACGGTAAAAAATACGCTCGATTGACACAAAAAACAGTTGT